>NZ_JAEUMO010000024.1 GCF_016793285.1 Phenylobacterium sp. | reverse complement strand
GCTGGATCACGAACAGCATCACCGCCCGCTCGCCCGCCGCCACCATGGCGGTGAGTTCGCGCAGGTGCTTGAGCGAGCGGGCGGCGACGCAGTCGGGGAACTCGGCGAGCGCGCCTTCGCGACGCAGGTGGCAGTTCTTGACCTCCAGCCAGCATGGCGCGCGGTCGGGGTGTTCCAGGAGGAAGTCGACGCGGGAGTTCGCGCCGTACCTCACCTCGCGGCGGTGGGTGGCGTAGCCGGCGACCTCGGGGATCGCATCCGCCGCCAGCGCCTCGGCGACGATCCGGTTGGGGTGCATGGTGTTGATGCCGACGAGGCCGCCGTCGGCCTCCACCAGTTCCAGCGTGTGGGCGAGCTTGCGCCTGGGGTCGTCGGACTTCGAGAGCCAGGCGCGGAGGCCGGGCGTGTTCAGGCCCAGCATGGCGCCGGGGTTCGGGCAGTGGGCGGTGACGGTCGAACCGTCGTCCAGCGCCACGTCGGCGAAGAAGCGCTTGTAGCGGCTGACGAGCACGCCGCGCACGAGCGGGGAGGGGAACTGCATGGCGGCCAGCATAGGTGCGGTCGCCGCGCCCCCTCCACCCCTTCGTGGTCCCCCGCCGCCGCGAGCGGGGGAGGTTCGTCGCCGCGGCGAACCTTCCCGGCAAAGCGGGGAGGAGGAGCCAAAGGGTGGAGGGGGCGCTGCGGCTCGCGTAGAGTTGGCGTTCCGCCAAGCCGGGACGAACGAATGAGCGCCGCCGAAGACCCCGACCGCGTCACCTGCGCCGTGCTGATCATCGGCGACGAGATCCTGAGCGGCCGGACGCAGGACACGAACCTGCGCGACATCGCGCGCTACCTGAACGTGCTCGGGATCGACCTGGCCGAGGCGCGCACCGTGCCCGACGTGCTCCAGGAGATCGTGGATGCGCTGAACGCGCTGCGGTCTCGCTACGACTACGTCATCACCACGGGCGGGATCGGGCCGACGCACGACGACATCACCGCCGACGCCATCGCCGCGGCGTTCGGCGTGGAGCTGGAGGAACACCCCGAGATCATCGCGATGATGCAGTCGCGCTGGCAGGGCGAGCTGAACGCGGCGCGGCGGCGGATGGCGCGGGTTCCGGTGGGCGGGCGACTGGTGAAGAACCCCGTGCAGGGCCCGCCGGGCTTCACCATCGGCAACGTGTTCACGCTCGCGGGCGTGCCCACGATCATGCGCGGCATGCTGGAGGACGTGGGGCCGCGTATGCGCGGTGGACGCCCGACCGTGTCGCGGACGGTGCGGGTGGAGGGCTCGGGCGAGGGCGCGATCGCCGCGCCGCTGGAAGCGGTGGCCCGGGCGCACCCCGACATGAGCCTGGGCAGCTATCCGTTCTTCGGCGCCGAGGGCTATGGTTCGAACCTGGTGATCCGCAGCCGCGATCCCGCGGCGCTGGCCGGCGTCGTCGACGAACTGATCGCGGCGCTGAAGGGCGCGGGCATCGAGAACGTCCGCGAGATCGAGGTTGCGTGACGACGGCGCGGTGGTAACCCTCGGCCACGCGCTGCGGGCGAGGTCCCGCGACCTGGAGTCTGTCCGATGATGTCCCTCGTGATCGCCGCCGTGCTGTTCGCCGCGGGCGAACCCGCCGCCGCCCAGGCGGCCGATGCGCCGAAGCCCGCCGCCGAGAAGTCGCCCAAGGCCAACAAGGACGGCATGATCTGCGTGAAGGAAGCGGTGTCCGGCAGCAAGATGAAGAGCCGCATCTGCATGACCCAGGCCGAGTGGGACGCCCGCAAGGCCAACGACCGCGAGATGGTCGATCAGGCCCAGCGCAACCGGCCGCTCCAGAGCAACTGAGCCTGCGGCCGGCCGTCCCCTCCACGGGGCGGGGGCGGCTGCCTGCGGCTTGACCGACGTAGGGGCGCCCGCAACAAGTCCTTTCGCAAAGCGGGAGACTTCGAGATGGCGTTCAAACCCTTCGACCTGACCGGCAAGGTCGCGCTGGTGACCGGCGGCAACGGCGGGATCGGCCTCGGCATGGCCGAGGGCATGGCGCAGGCCGGCGCCAAGGTCGCCGTCTGGGGCCAGAACCCGGAGAAGAACGCCAAGGCCGAAGAGACCCTGAAGGCGCACGGCGTCGACGTGCTGGTCCAGAAGGTCGACGTGGCCGACGAGGCGGCGATCGTGAAGGGCGTCGCCGAGCTGCTGGAGCGGTTCGGGCGTCTGGACTTCTGCGCCGCCAACGCCGGCATCGGCGGCGGCGGGGCCTTCGAGGAGATGACCACCGAGCGCTGGCGGCGCGTGACCACCGTCAACCTGGACGCCGTCTTCTGGACCTTCCGCGAGGCGGCGCGGCACATGGTCGAGCGCGCCAAGGCCGGCGACCCGGGCGGCTCGCTGGTGGTGACGTCGTCGACCTCGGCGGTGCATGGCGCGCCGCGCAACCAGGCCTATGCCTCGACCAAGGGCGCGGTGCTCTCGATGGTGCGGGGCCTGGCGGTCGAGTACGCGCGCTACGGCATCCGGGCCAACTCCATCCTGCCGGGCTGGATCGCCACCGACATGACCGCCGGCTCGGTCGCCTGGGACAAGTTCAACGAGAAGGTCATCCAGGCCCGCGTGCCGATGCGGCGCTGGGGCGAGTGGGAGGACTTCGCGGGCATCGCGGTCTACCTGGCCTCGGACGCCTCGAGGTTCCACACCGGCGACAGCTTCGTCATCGACGGCGGCTACACGATCTACTGAGGGCCGCCCCGTGACCGACCGCTACGCCCGCTACGAGCGGCTGAAGTTCGAGCGCCCGGCGCCCGGCGTGCTCCGGATCGCGATGAGCAACCCGGGCAAGCTGAACGCCGCCGACGAGACGATGCACCGCGAGCTCGCCGAGGTCTGGCGCGACGTGGACGCCGACCCCGACACCCGCTGCGCCATCCTGACCGGCGAAGGCGCGGCGTTCTCGGCCGGCGGCGACTTCGGGATGATCGAGCAGATCACCCAGGACTTCGAGGTCCGCGTGCGGGTGATGCGCGAGGCGCGCGACATCGTCATGAACGTCATCGACTGCCAGACGCCGGTGGTGTCGTCGATGCGCGGCGTCGCCGTGGGCGCGGGGCTGGTGGCGGGCCTGCTGGCCGACGTCTCGATCGTGACGCCGGACGTGCGGATCATCGACGGCCATACGCGGCTGGGCGTGGCGGCCGGCGACCACGCGGCGATCGTCTGGCCGCTGCTCTGCGGGATGGCGAAGGCCAAGTACTACCTGCTCACCTGCGACCCGCTGAACGGGGCCGAGGCCGAGCGGATCGGGCTGGTGTCGCTGTGCGTCGCGGACGAGGAGCTGGACGCCAGGGCGCTGGAGGTGGCGACGAAGCTGGCGAACGGCGCCACGCGCGCCATCGCCTGGACCAAGCACACCCTGAACCACTGGCTGCGCACGGCGGGGCCCACGTTCGACGCCTCGCTGGCGATGGAGTTCCTGGGCTTCACCGGGCCCGAGGCGGCCGAGGGCCTGGCCTCGCACAAGGAAAAGCGCAAGCCGAGGTTCGTTTAGCCACGCGTGTTGGCCAGCGCGTGGTAGCGGGCCGCCTCGTCCTTCAGACCCAGGCTTTCGTAGAGGGCGGCGAGGTTGTGGGCGGCCATGTGGCTGCCGCGGCCGGGGACGGCCGCGTCGAGCTCGGGCCTCTCGCCGATGTCGAGGCATCGCTTCCAGGCGGACTCGACCACGGGGAGGAACTCCCTGGCGGCCCGATCCGGCGCCTGCACCGCGCACTCGAGATAGAGGTCGCCCAGGGCGAAGTAGAAGTCGGGGCTTTCCGGCCAGTTGTCGATCTCGCTGCCGACGAGTTGCAGCGCCTCGTCGAGCTGTCCGGCGGTCTTCAGCGCGGTGACGGCGCGCACCACCAGGCCGTGGCGCCACGGGACGTCGGCGGGGGCGAGGCGCAGGGCCTCGGTGAAGCACAGCGCGGCCTGCGGCGGCCGCTCGCGCACCTGATGCTCCCGCGCCAGTTGATACCAGAGGTAGGCGTCGTCCGGACTGGCCTCGAGCCCGGCCATGAGCAGCGCCTCGTTGCGCCCCGCCTTGCGCGCCAGGCTTGCCGCCGTGTAGCCGTCGTGGCCGAGGACGAGGCCGGTGCGGAAGCTGCCGCGGCCGCCCACCGGCTGTTCGTGGACCCGGCCCTCGTAACGCACGCCGCGCGGCAGGATCCGCGGAAGCCACGACTGGCCGGCTTCCTGGCCGGCCGCGTCGGCGACGTTCTCCAGCCGCACCACGCCGAGGCGGCCGTCGGGGGCAGCGGGCAGGGCGGCGAGGGCTTCGCCGCCCCCGGCGATCCACTCGTCGGCGTCGAGCACCAGGTTCCAGGCGGCGTCCGAACCGTCGAGCGCCGCGTTCCGCGCCGCGGCGAAGTCGTCGACCCAGGCAAAGGCGCGCACCTGCGCGCCGCAGGCGGCGGCGATGGCCGGGGTCGCGTCGGCCGATCCGGTGTCCAGCACGATCATCCGTTCGACGAACGGCGCGGCGCTCTCCAGCGCGCGGGCGATGCTGGCGGCCTCGTCCCGGGCGATCATCACGAGGGCGAGGCGGGTCATCGCCGTCAGTCCGTGAAGACCACGGTCTTGCGGCCGTTGAGCAGCACCCGGTCGTCCAGGAACCAGCGCACGGCGCGGGCCAGGACGCGCCGCTCGATGTCGCGGCCCTTGCGGATGAGGGCGGCGGGCGTGTCGCGGTGGCTGATGCGCTCGACGTCCTGCTCGATGATCGGACCCTCGTCGAGGTCGGCGGTGACGTAGTGAGCGGTGGCGCCGATGGTCTTCACGCCGCGGGCGTGGGCCTGATGATACGGCCGCGCGCCCTTGAAGCCGGGCAGGAACGAGTGGTGGATGTTGATGCAGCGGCCTTCCAGCTTCGCCGCCAGGTCCGCCGACAGCACCTGCATGTAGCGGGCGAGGACGACCAGCTCGGTCCCGGTCTGCTCGATCAGCTTCACGAGCTTCGCTTCCTGCTCGGCCTTGGTCTCGGGCGTGACGGGCAGGTGATGGAAGGCGATGCCCTGCAGGTCGGTGTGCGGATAGGTGGACGCCGGGTGGTTGGAGACGACGGCGGTGATGTCCATCGCCAGTTCGCCCTGCCGCCAGCGCCAGATCAGGTCGGACAGGCAGTGATCCTGCTGCGAGGCCAGGATCATCACCCGGCGGCGGTCGTGCCGCCGCCGCAACTGCCACGTCATCGCGTACTCGTCGGCCAGCGGCTGCAGCGTGGCGCGCCAGGCCTCGACGTCGGCGGCGCCCGGATCGAAGACCACCCGCATGAAGAAGCGGCCGGTCTCCTGGTCGTCGTACTGCTGGGCGTCCAGGATGTTGGCCCCGGCCTCGAAGAGGCGGGCCGAGACGCGGGCCACGATGCCGGGGCGGTCGTCGCAGGAAAGGGTCAGAATCATTGCACGTCAGGCCTTGCCGGGCGCACCCGGCAAGGTCAAGGCGCGGGACGCGGCGGGCCGCCTCCCGGGCCACCGCTTCCACCGCCAGAAGACGGTCAGGCGCTCGGCTGCGGCCGCTCGCCCTTGCCTCTGTCCTTGCCGGCGTCGGGCTCGGTCGCGGGATAGCGGAAGGCGTCGCCGCTTCCGTTGCTCGCGGCGAGCTGGGCGGCGGCGAACGCCCAGTTGGCGACGTTGTCGACCCAGCGCTCCAGGAACGCCTTCCGGTCGTTCTTGTAGTCGAGGTAGTAGGCGTGTTCCCACAGGTCGCAGACCAGCAGCGGGAACGCGCCTTCCTTGACCAGCGTATCGTCCGCGTCGTGGGTCGAGATCACCTTCAGGCCGTCCGAGCCGGTGACGATCCAGACCCAGCCCGAGGCGAAGTGGTTGGCGCCCTCCTCGACGAAGGCCGCCTTCAGGGCGTCGAAGTCGTCGAAGCTCTCGTTGATGGCCCGCAGCAGGTCGCCCGTCGGCTTTGCGCCGCCCGGCGGACGCATGCTCTCCCAGAAGAGGGCGTGGTTCCACGCCTGGGCGGCGTTGTTGAAGAGCTTCCTGTCGCCGGCCTTCGAGGCTTCCCGCACCACCTCCTCCAGCGGCTTGCCCGCCAGCCCCGCCTTGGCGGCGAGGTCGTTCGTCTTGTCGACGTAGGTCTTGTGGTGCTTGTCGTGATGGGTGTGCAGCGTGTCGGGCGACAGGAACGGCGCGAGGGCGTCGTAGCCATACGGAAGCTCGGGAAGGACGTACATGGGGGACTCTCTCGTCTCGATGGTCGGTCGTTCCCCAACCCCTGGCCGACCGCGGCGTTCCGCGAGATGACGCCGAATTCGAGTTGCGCAGGGCCTCCGTAACAGTGTGAAGTCAGCGCGTCGGGGCCGTCGCACAATAGGTGCAGCCCCGGCGTGCGGCCCGAGAGGGCCTCAGACGTCGACACGGGACGTCCCAGGGGGAAGTTATGGGACCGACCGCAGCGCGGGTGTGCGCCGCGGCGACGATGGTCGTCGCCGCCGCACCCGGAGTGTCATTTGCACAGACGGCGGCTGCGCCGTCGCGCCAGGAGCTGAACCCGGCGGCCCGCGCGGCCCCGGACAGGCCGCCGCCGGACCTGTTCAGCGCCCCCGGCACAGGGCCGTGTCCGCTGGCGGAGAACCCGGCGCCGCTGACGGTCAGGTCGGTGACGCTGAACGGACTGACGTCCGTGCCGGCCGGCGAGCTGGCCGGGTCGTATGCCGATCTCCTGAACCGCGCCGGCGGCGACGCCGCCGACCTCTGCGCGATCCGCGACCGCGTGGGCGACGCCCTGTTCGACCGGGGCATCCTGGCCCGCGTCGAGATACCGCCGCAGACCATCGGCGAGGACGGCCGGGTCATGCTGGACGTCATCGAGGCGCGGATCGTCAACGTCAGCGTCCGCGGCGACGCGGGCCCCGCCGCGCCCATCCTGGAAGCCTACGCCGCCAGGCTGCGCGGCATGACGCCGTTCGACGTCGACAAGGTGCAGCGCTACGTCCTGCTGGCCTCGGACGTGCCGGGCCTGAAGGTGCGCGCCTCGATCCGGCCCAGCCTGGCGCAGGAGCGCGGGGCGGTCGACCTGGACCTCAACGTCGAACGCGACGACGAAGAGCTGATCGTCAACGTCCAGAACCTGCAGGCCAAGGCCACCGGCCGCTGGGGCGCGCTGGCCCGCTACGACCTGAACGCGCAGGGCCGGTTCGGCGAGCGCACCTCGCTGGTCGCCTACCGCACCGTCTTCCACAACGAACAGTGGGTGGTGCAGGCGCTGGAGGAGGCCCGACTGGGCGGCGACGGCTGGGTCGTCCGCGCCGGCGCGGCCTACGGCGAGAGCCGTCCGGGCGGCGCGGTGAAGGCGCTGGGCCTGAAGAGCAAGAACACCGTCGTCAATCTGGAGGCGTCCTATCCGCTGGTGCGCAGGCGGCGCGAGACCCTGAACCTGATCGCCGGCTTCGACCTCATCGACCAGGACACCGGTGTCGGCGGCGCGGGGCGGCTCATCAACGACGACCTGCGGGTGGTCTACGCCCGCGCCGAGGCCAACCGGACGTACTATGCCGGCTATCGGCCGGTGCTGCTGACCGCCGAGGCGGGCCTGCGGCGCGGCCTCGAGGGGTTCGGCGCCACGCAGGAGGGCGACCGGCTCCTGTCGCGGTCCGAAGCCAGGCCGTCGGCGTGGCTGGTTCAGGGCTCGGCGAGCGCGCTGGCGGTGGTCAGCCCCACGGCGCAGCTCCTGGCCCGGGTCGAAGGGCAATACTCGCGCCAGCCGCTGGCCGCCTACGAGGAGTATGCGGTGGGCTCGCTGACGATCGGGCGCGGCTATGACCCGGCCTACGTCTCGGGGGACAGCGCGCTGGCGGCGTCGATCGAGCTGCGCGCCGGGCCGTACCAGCCGGCCGCCGGCTGGGCCTTCAGCCCCTATGCCTTCTTCGACGTCGCCCGAACCTGGGACCGCGACACCGGCGGCCGGGCCGACACGCTGAGCTCGGTGGGCGTCGGCTTCCAGTCGCCCGTCCGCGGGCGCTGGCTGCTCGACGTGGGCTACGCCCGGCCGCTGGCGAAGCGGGCGCTGGACGGCGCGCGGCCGCCCGGCCGGCTGCTCGTGAACCTGACCGCCCGCTTCTTCTGATGCGAGGACCCGCCATGCCTACGCTCTCCACCCTCATCGGCCTGCGGCGGGCGCTCCTCGGGGGCGCGGCGGCTGCGGCGCTCGCGGCGCTGCCCGCCCAGGCGCTGCCGGTCTATGCCGGGACCGCCCAGACCAACCCCGGCGGCGCGACGCCGCTGGTCACGGCGAGCGGGAGCACGGTCAACGTCGACCTGCGCGCCAACCGCACGATCCTGGACTGGACCAGCTTCAATGTTCAGCCCGGCGAGACCGCCAGCTTCTACTTCGACCAGCGCAACTGGATCGCGCTGAACCGCGTCAGCGGCTCGTCGATCAGCATCAACGGCGCCGTCAACGGCATCCAGGCCGCCGGCGTCGGCGCAGGCCCGACGGGTGGCAACGTCTGGTTCTACTCGCCGCAGGGCGTCGCCTTCGGCCCGAACGCGCGGGTCAACGTCGCGGGCCTTCTGGCCACCAGTTCGGCCGTGAACACGGCGGCGTTCCTGACCGTCAACGGGCAGAACATTCCGTTCACGGGCGGCGGGGGCGGCCCGATCACGGTCGCGGCGGGCGCGCAGTTGAACAGCAGCCACCACGTCGCCCTGATCGCGCCCTCGGTCACCACCGCGGCCGGCTCGACCTTCACCAGCGGCGACTCCGGCACCGTGCTCTACGGCGCCGCCGACAGCTTCGAGGTGCAGTTGTTCCCGGCCAACCTCGACTGGACCATCTTCACGTTCATCGTCCAGAACGCGGCTGCCGGCACGCCGGTCGGCGTCAACGCGCTCAACCTGGCCGGCGACACCCGCTCGGGGACCATCTACCTGGCCGCCTACAGTCGCGCCGCGCTCGCGGGCCAGGTGATCAACGCGCCGGGGCTGCTGGTCGCCCAGTCGTCGATCAAGGAGTACGGCCAGGTCACCATCACGACCGGGCGCTCGATCATCCTGGGCCAGGTCGGGGTCGCCAACGAGAACCAGCAGGTGACGGGCGTCGCCACAGGGTCGGCGAACATCAGCGGCGTCGACGCCGGCGGCAACGTCAACATCTACCTCACCGGCACGGGCTCGCTGGGCGACCTCACGGTCGCAGGCGGCATCCACGCGGGCCAGGGCCTGTCCATCGCGGTCAACAACCTGACGACGGGCGCAGCGGGTATCCGGGTGGGCGACAGCGCCTTCGACCCGGTGAGCACGCGCAACATGGCGCTCGACACCCGCGGCACGATCACGACGCCGCTGATCGACGTGCGCGGCAACCTGACCATCGCGCCGGGCGTGGCCTCGAACGGGCGCGGCAGCGCGCTGCCGACACTGCGGCTGGGGACCGTCAATGCCGGTGGCAACATCCTGTTCTCCAACGCCAATTCGATCGACGCCGGCGCCATCGCCGCAGGTGGCGAGGCGCAGCTCTTCGGCGCGCTGCCGGTGCGGATCGCTTCGCTCACCACCAACGGCTACACGCGCATCAGCTCCAGCCAGACCATCACCGTCGCCGGCGCGGTCCGCGGCGCCGACATCGACCTGCGCTCTGCCCAGGGCATTTCCGCCGCCAGCCTCGTCGGCACGAACTCGGTGATGGTGGGGACCGCGGGGCCGGCCGACTTCGCCTCGATCACGGGTCCGTCGCTCTTGATGGACGCCGCCACCGCGCGCCTCGGTACGGTGACGATCGGCGGCGACGCCAGGCTGCGGGTCACCAACCCCGAGATCCTGACCGGTTTCACCGCCCGCAACCTGACCTTCGAGTCCCAGACGGGCGCCCTGACGCTGGGCGGAAGCCAGGATGCCATGCTGACGGACGCGGAGTTCCAGCGCATCCGGGTGACGGGGGCGGTGAACCTGTACGGCGGCCTGACCGCGGCGACGGTCAATGTGCCCACGCCGGTCTACGGCGACGTCACGGTCGGCGACCTCACGGTCGACGCGGCCAAGATCCCGCGGCTCAACATCTTCGCGCACAGCACCCGGGACGTGCGGGTGAGCGGCGCGCTGAGCCCGGTGGGCGCGGCCGTCCTGCAGATCGGCGACAGCGTGGGCGGGACGGTCTGGCGACCGCAGGCGATCAGGGTCACGGGGGCCCTCGGCGCCGCCCGCGGCGACGCCGTCGCCGGCTTCACCGACGTCCGCGGCTTCCGCGCGGTCGAACTCTACGCCTCGCGCGACATCTTCCTGGGGTCGCAGCGGTTCATCGACCTGGTCGGGCCCGTCCCGGCATCCGGGATCGACATCGCCCGCGGTCTTCCGCAGGGCGTCGCCGCCACCGGCGACGAGATCGGCCGCGTCTTCGTCGTGTCGGGCAGCCTGAAGGCCGTCGCGAACGACCGGATCGTACAGCAGAACACCGGCGCGCCGGGCCTGGAGGGCGGTCTCTACCTCACCGGAGAGGGCGTTCCGGCCGGCGAGCCGCTGCTGACCGTCGCCGGCGCGGATGTGGCCGACGTCTTCGGCGCCTTCCTCGTGGACGGCGTGCTGACCAGCGGCAAGAGCGCCGCCTTCCTGAGCCGGATCGCGGTGTCGAACGATGGCGACGCTGGCGTAGGCTTCGTGCGCATCAACGGCTGCGCGCTGGGCGTCGGCTGTGCGCTCTCGACGCCGGCCAGCCAGTTCCGGATCGAGTCGTTCTCGGCGCCCGCGCCGGCGACGGCGGCCATCGACCCGCCGGTGCTCAGTCCGTTGCCGCCCCCGCTCGACGAGGACGAACGCGAAGCCGAAGCGGTGATCACCGGCGCCGGCAACGAAGAGATCTGGCGGAGGCCCGACCAATGATCCGCACCGGGACGATGGCCGCGCTCGCCGCGGCGCTGGGGATCGCCGGAGCCGCCGCCGCGGCGCCGATGGCGGAGCTGGTCCCCCTGGGCCAGAGCCGGGCCTCGGGGGCGGTCTGCGACGCCGTGCGCGACTACCAGGACCCGGTGGGGCAGGGCGCGGCGAAGGCGTGGCGGTTGCGCTGCCGCGGCTATTCGACGGCGCTGGGCCGCATCTATCAGGTCCCGGCGGCGCAGAAGGCGGCGTGGGCCGCGGCCCTGGCGTCGCGCGCGCAATGCTCGGCGCCCGCGGCGGCGCCCGGCGGCATTCCGGCGACCCTGGCCACCTGCAAGCTGACCGCCGGGGCCTCGCCCTACGTGGTCTTCGTGTCGGAGAAGGGCGGGACCGTGACGGTCGCCGAGGGGCTCGCGGTCCTGGCCGACGTGGCGGAGACGGGCCTCAGGGTGGCGCTGGGGGCCAGGCCGCCCGCCGCGACCGCGGTGCAGACGTCCGCGGCGCAGACCGCAATCGCCGCCGACTTCCCGAATCTCGGCGGTCTCGCGGCCGCCGAGGCCGCCGCCGCCGCCGATCCCGAGCGGTTGCGCGGACGCGGCTACGTGCAGAACAACGAGTGGCGCTTCGACGAGGCCGAGACCGCCTTCCGCGCGCTGGTCACCGAAGGCGAAGTGCGCAATGCGCCGGCGTCGCAGCGGGCCGATGCGATGCTGAACCTCGCCATGAACGTCTCCAACAACGGCCGCTTCGAGGAGGCCGAAGGCTTCTTCGCCGAGGCGGAGGCGCTGATCGAGCCGGGCGACGTCCTGACCCGGGCGCGAAGCCTGAACTACATCGCCCTGCACGAGCGCAACCGGGGCCGTTTCGAGCGCGCGATCGAGGCGGCGCGCCGGGCGATGCGGATGCGCGCCGCCATGCCCCAGGCGCAGGCCCAGGCCAGCGCCCGCACCGCGGCCGCCGGTCCCCTGGTCATCGACGCCGGCTTGGCGCGGCGGCTCAACACGCCCTCAGCGGCGCAGAGCCGGATCGCGACCGCCAGCGTCACCATCGGCGAACAGCTCGCGATCCAGGACGCCCAGGCGTGGCAGGTCATCGGCTCGTCGCAGGCGGCGATGGGCGAGACCGCCCAGGCGCGCGGCGCGCTGGAGCAGGCCCGTGCGACCCTGGCCCGCAGCGCCGCGCTCGGCCGCCTGACGGCCTGGCTGCAGGCGCGGGTGGAGGCCGACCTCGCCGGTCTCGACCTGAAGGACGGACGCGCGCAGCAGGCGGCGGCGCGCTACCAAGCGGCCCTCGGCATTCTGCGCACCCGCCACGCCGGCAGTTCGGCGGAGGGGGCGATGCTGCTCGATCTCGGTCGTGCGCAGGCGGCGGCCGGCGACGACCCGCAGGCGCTCGCCACCTATCAGCGGGCCATGGGCATCTTCCGCAGCCAGCGGGGCGGGCTCGGCGGCTCGGCCGACCAGGCGGCGGCCTACTTCGACCTGCTGCTGCGGATGAGCGAGAAGGACCCCGGCAAGGCCGAGGCCTACGGCGCGCTCTTCTTCGACGCCGCCGAGACGGTGGTCTCCAGCGCCACGGCCGAGACGGTGAACCGACTGGCCGCGCGCGTCGCCGCGGGCGACGGCGCCGTCGCAGGTCTTTCGCGGGCGTTCGAGGATTCGCGCCGGCGCCTGCGCGCGACCGAGAGCCAGATCGCGGCCCTACAGGCCGACGGCCTCTACACCGACGCGGTCCGCCTCGAGCTGGAGGCCATCCTCAGGCGCGAGCAGGACGAGTCGGATGCGCTCGAGGCGCAGTTGGCCGCGGCCAGCCCGCGCTACAACCAGCTCGTCTCGCCGGGCGCTCCGGCGGCCGACGTCCAGAAGGCGCTGAAGGCCGACGAGGCCTACATCCGCCTGCTGCCGCTCGCCGGCCGCACCTACGGCGTGCTGCTGACCCGAACGAAGGTGAAGCCCTACGCCGTCGCCCTGAACCGCTACGAGCTGCGCGAACAGGTCACGCGCCTGCGACTGGCGCTGGAGCCGTCCGAGACCCTGCTGCCCTTCGACGCCCGGGGCTCGGCGGCGCTGTTCGGCAGGCTGTTCGGGCCGGTGAAGGCCGACGTGCTGGCGGCCAGGCACCTGATCTATGAGCCCGACGGCCCGCTCGTTTCGCTGCCGGTCTCGCTGTTCGTCACCGACACCGCGTCGATCCGCGGGACGGGCGACGACACCGACTACGTCCGCGTCGCCTGGCTCGGGAAGTCGGTGTCGACGTCGCTGGTGGTCTCGGGCGCGAGCTTCCTCCAGTCGCGGGCGTTCGCCCCGTCGCAGGCCAGGCAGCCCTACCTGGGCTTCGCCGACCCGGCCCTGCCGCGGTCCGAAGCGCGGGCGTTCGCGCCGCTGACCCGCTCGTTCAGCCGGCGCAGCGTGGTGCTGGAGCGGGTCTGCGGCGAGACCCGCAACGCGCTGCTGCGCATCGAGGCCCTGCCCGAGACCGCGGCCGAGGTGCGCACGATCGGCCAGACGCTGGGCACGCCCGGCTCGATCGTCACGGGGGCCGACTTCAGCGACGAGGCCGTCCGCGCGCGCCGCGATCTCGCCGACTATCGCGTGCTCTACTTCGCCACCCATGGCCTGCTGCCCCAGCCGGACGCCTGCGTGCCCGAGCCGGCGCTGGTCACCTCGCTGGGCGGCGACGACTCCGATGCCCTGCTCGACACCAGCGAGATCCTGAACCTGAAGATCGACGCCGATCTCGTCGTCCTGGCCGCCTGCGACACCGGCGGCGCGGGCGCCACCGTCGACCGCACGGGCCTCACCGGCGGCGGCGAGGCGCTGGGGGGGCTGACCCGGGCCATGATCTATGCCGGGTCGCGGGCGCTGGTCGTCTCGCACTGGTCGATCGACTCGGAGGCGGCGGTGCGGCTGATGACCGGCCTGTTCGCGTCCGGCTCGCCCAGCATGGCCGATGGGCTGCAAAGGTCGCAGGCGGCGCTGCAGAACGACCCGAAGTACGCGCACCCCTACTTCTGGGCCCCCTTCACGCTCGTCGGCGACGGCGCGCGGCCGATGCCGCGCGTGGGCCAGCGGGCGGCGGACTAGATCGCGGTCAGGCGCCAGCCGCCGTCTGCGCCGCGGCAGGCGTTGTAGCGTTCGCGCACCGGCGCGGCGCCGCGCTCGCTGATGGTCTGCTCGACCGTGCGGCAATCGCGCTCGCCGCTGCCGCCGCCGGCGCTGCCGTAGAGCGGACGCGCGACCGAGCCGGACACATAGCCCTGGATGAGGCCGCCCTCGACCACGGCCAGCCAGCCGCCGGAGACGGTTCCCGCCGCCTCGAACCGTTCGCCCGCCTGCAGGCGGTCGACGACGGCGGCGTTGGCGCCGGGCGCGGCGCGCATGTTGATCCGGCTGTTGGCGGCGTAGGTTCCGCCGGCGCTGGAGACGCGGATGGCCGGGGTCACGCCCTCGGCGAAACGCCAGCGTCCGGTGTAGCCGCCGCCCGGATACGTACCCGACGACGTGGGGCCACGGTCCACCACGACGATCTCGCCCGACGCGCCCGTCGCAGGGTCGGACCAACTCTGCGGCCGGCCGGTTTCGAGCGCACGCTCGAAGGCCACCTGGGCGTCCTGCCGCGCCTTGCGGTCCATCCGGCAACCGATGGAGTTGCCGATCGCCGCCCCGATGCCGGCCCCGATCACCGCGCCCAGCGTCCGCTCGTTCCTGGAGATCTGGCTGCCCGCGAGAGCGCCGACCAGCCCGCCGATCACCGCGCCGCCGGTGTTGGCCTGACCCGGTGCGTCGCACGAGTAGAGTCCGCCCAGGCCCAGTTGCGCGGCGGCCGGCGTGGCCGACAGGCCCAGCGTGGCGGCGGCGATCATAAGCAGGCGGCGCATGGCGGGTCCTCCCTCCGGATTCGCCGAACATCATGCGCCGACAGTGCGCCGAAGGCCAAGCTTGCCCGGCGCGCGCCTCGCGACGGGGCTGCGCGATCCGGGTGGACGCTCGCCGGCCCGCTGTGGCAAGCCTGGGCGTCACGCGGGCGTGGCGGAATTGGTAGACGCAACGGACTTGGGCCAGGGGGCCCGGAGTGCGCCGGGGGAAATCCCGGACGTAGAACCGCTCAAACTCGGGGAACCCTGTCAGATGGGAATCCCGAGCCAAGCCCCGGGGGTCCGACCTCCGGGGAAGGTGTAGAGACTAGACGGGCGGCGCCTAAGGCCTGCGGGCTACGGCGAAGGGATAGTCCAGACCACGAACGCCCTCGCGGCGGCGGCGAAAGCCGAAGTGGTACGAAAATCCGTCGGCCGGAAGGCCATGCCGGTTCGATCCCGGCCGCCCGCACCAGCGTCGCCATTTCTGCGAATGAGTCGCAAAAAGCTTTGACATTTCGGCCGTGACGGCCAACGACGGCGCGCTCCCGCCGCCGCTCGCGTGCCAGACGTGAAACATCCGGTCGAGGAGCGGAAATCTCCCGAGCGCATTTCGGCAGGATCAGGCTCGGGGACGTACAGATGGGGATTCGGTCGCCGCATGGTTCGATGGTTTTTCGCCGGCTCGGCGCTGGCGCTGGCATGCGGTCAGGCCGCCTGGGCGCAGCAGCCGCCCGCAGCGAGCGCGGCCCCCGCGCCCGCGCAACGCGCCGCCTCGGCGACGCACACTGACGAAGAAGAAGGCTACGAGGTCGAGGAGCTGGTGGTCACCGGCGGGACGCCGCGGCTGCGCGGCTCGGTGGTCGGCGAAGCGGTGCCCGAGATCACCCTCGACCAGCGCGAGATCCGGGCCCTCGGCGTGAGTTCGGTCAGCGAACTGCTGGACGCGCTCGCGCCGCAACTGGCCAGCGGCAGCGGCAGCGGACGCCCGATCATCCTGATCAACGGCATGCGCATATCGAGCTTCGCCGAGATCCGGGACCTGCCGACCGAGGCCATCGTGCGCACCGAGATCCTCTCGGAGGAGGTCTCGCTGCGCTATGGCTACCGCGCCGACCAGCGGGTGGTGAACTTCATCCTGCGCCGCCGCTTCAACGCGCGGACGGTGGAAGCGACCGTGGGCGGCCCGACCGCCGGCGGGCGGGCGACCCTCGAAGCCGACGCCAACCTGCTGCGCCTGCAGGGCGACACGCGCACCCAGCTTGACGTCAAGGCCGGCTACAGCAGCAGCCTGCTGGAGAGCGAGCGTGACGTGCTGCGCACGGACGGCCAGGACGGCGCGCTCCGCAGCCTGCTGCCGCAGAGCGACAGCCTGGCGGTCAACGGGGTCTACGCCCGGCCCTTCGGCGAGGGGCTGTCGGGCAGCATCAACGGGCGCTTCGAGAACACCGGCTCGGATGGGCGGCTCGGCCCGTCGGGCGACCCCTTCGTGGCCGCCGTCGGGATCGACCCGCTGAAGCGGCTCACCGACGCCACCTCGGCCCACCTGGGCGGCGGGCTCAACGGCGCCGTCGCGGGCTGGCGCTGGAACGTGACCGCCAACGCCGACCGGAACCGGACCCGAACCATCACCGAGGTCGAGTACAACACCGCCGCCGGCGCCTTCCAGGCCCCCAACCGCGCGCGATCGACCACCACCTCGGCCGAACTCGAGGCGCTGGTGAACGGGACGCTGCTCCAGCTCCCGGCCGGCCCGGTGAACACGGCGATCACCGTCGGCGTCGACACCTACGACCTGAGCGGCACCTCGTTCCGCCGCGGCGTCACCCGCGACACCGACCTCGACCGCCAGTCGGGGCGCGCGCAGCTCAACTTCGATGCGCCCCTGCTGAGCCGCACGCGCGGCAAGATCCGCGGGCTGGGCTCCCTGTCGGTCAACTTCAACGCCGAGGTCGACGAACTCTCCGACTTCGGCACGCTGACCAAGCTGGGCGGCGGCTTCACCTACTCGCCCTTCGAGGCGATCCGCCTCGTCGCCTCGTTCTCCGACGAGGACGGCGCCCCATCCGTCTCGCAGCTCGGCGAGCCCGAGATCGCCACCCCCGACGTGCGGGTGTTCGACTTCACCCGCGGCGAGACTGTCGAGGTGACGCAGATTTCCGGCGGCAACCCCTTCCTGACGGCCAGCAACCGGCAGGTCTCGAAGCTGGGTCTCACGCTGAAGCCGATCAAGGACACCGACCTCGTCCTGCGCATCGACTACACGCGCACCCGGTTGAAGGACGAGATCGCCGGCTTCCCGGCGGCGACGACAGAGATCGAGGCGGCCTTCCCCGAGCGCTTCGTGCGCGACGCCACGGGGCGGCTGACCCAGGTCGACCTGCGACCGGTGAACTTCGACCGGCACGACCGCGACGAACTGCGCTGGGGCTTCAACCTCTCCAAGCCGATCCGCAATACCCGCACGCCCCCGGGCGGCTTCCAGCGGCCGCCGGGCGCGCCGGACGGCGCCAGTCCTCAGGCCGGCGAGGGCCCCCGGCCCGACGGTCCGCCGCCGGGCGAGGGAGCGCGCAGCTTCGGCGGTCAGGGCGGCGGCCCGGGCGGGGGCTTCCGCGGTCCCGGCGGTCCGGGCGGCTTCGGCGGCGGCAACCTGCAGTTCGCCGTCTTCCACACCTGGCGGATGAAGGACGAGGTGCTGATCCGCCCGGGCGTGCCGGTGCTCGACCTCGTCGACGGCGACACCCTGAGCGGCGGCGCGATCAGCCCCGAGCATCAGATCGACGTGCAGGCCGGCGCCTCGCGCAACGGCCTAGGCGCGCGGCTCACCGCCCGTTGGCAGGAAGGTGGCAGCGTGGACAGCGCCTTCGGCGGCACGGGCCTGCGCTTTTCGGACCTCACCACCGTCAACGCGCGCCTGTTCGCCGACCTCGGCATGCAGCCCATGGCGCGCGAGCACACCTGGATGCGCGGCGCCCGCGTCAGCCTGTCGGTCGACAACATCTTCGACGAGCGCGTCTCGGTGAAGGACGCGACCGGCGCCACGCCGATCAACTACCAGCCCGACCTGGTCGATCCGCTGGGCCGCGTGGTTCGCCTGAGCTTCCGCAAGATCTTCCTGCCGCCCCGGGCGGTCCCGCCGCCGGGTCAGCAACAGCAACGCCGCGGACCGCCCGCCTAGGCTTTCCGGCGCCCGGGTCGGTCCGACGTCGGCATCGCCCTAGCTAGTCGCCGGCCGCGATGACGACGAACGGCGCCCAGTAGGCGGGGTGCGACCACTCGGGCCGCCAGCCGGCGAGCGGCTTGCCGTCGAGCGTGCGGCCGGTGCGGACCACGCGCATCGCGCGCTGGAGCGCCTGGGCCTTGGTGAGCGCGGGGTCGGCGCGCTGGATCGCGAGCGTCTGCACGGTCAATGCCGCCGTGGAGTCGTCGAAGACCCGCCAGTGACTGACCAGCAGCGCCCGCGCGCCTGCGTAGAGGAAGGCGCGGGCCAGGCCCGACAGGCTGTCCGACCCCGGCTGGCCGTCGGCGCCGGCGGTGTTGCAGGCCGACAGGATCACCCACTCGGCGGAGAGGTCGAGCGCGGCCGCCTCCGAGGCGGTCAGCACCCCGTCGTCCTGCGCCGTGGCCCTGGCGGGCGGTGTCAGGACGAGGCCCGGCTCGTCGAGCCCCTGGATCTGCCGCGAGAGGAGCCCGTGCGTGGCGAAGGCGACGACGCCCGCGCGGGGCAGTTCGGTCGAGGTCTTGATCGCGGTCTCGGTAGCCCTGGGCCCCAGTTTGAGGCTCGTCGGCGGCGCGCCGAGGGTCCTCGCCATCGCCTTCAGCTCGTCCGCCGTGCCCGGCAGCGGCGCGAAGGCGGCGGCGATCTGCCTGGGATCGGCCAGGCGGCGCGCGGCGGGCTGCGGGCCGCTCAGCGCCGGGTCGCCGAACCCCACGAACGCCCAGCGCCGCCCCGCGGGCTTGCGGCTGGGCGGCCCGGCGCGCAGGCTCGCGATCGCGGGCAGGGTGGTCAGCGCATAGCGGTCGGAGAGCCAGTTCACCGGCCCCAGCGCGGCGCCGTCGCGGTCCTGCGGCGGCAGCGACACGGGCAGCACTCCCAGCGGGACACCGCCCAGAGAGCCGGACGCCGTCACGAACAGGCGGTCCACGCCCAGCAGGCCGCCCTCCACGGGCGCGATGAGGTCCTTGTAGACGCCGTAGGCGGTCTGCACGTCATAGGCCGGCAGCTTTCCGGGCGGACCGATGCGGCCGCAGGACTCGTCGTCCACCTGGCAGCGGAGCGCCCTCAGCCGCTTCTCGAGGCTGGCCTGGCCGCCCGCGATGCGGTTCCAGGCCACGCGCGCCTTCGAGACGGCGAACACATGGACGTCGTCGCCCAGCGGCACGATCAGCAGCAGCCCTTCGCCGGGGCGCAGCCGCTTCTGGGCCTGCGCGAGCGTCAGCGCCTGGGGCGCGATGATCTCGGCGTAGCGCGGGTTGTCCTTCGCGAGCCTGGCGTCGAGGCCCGCGAGTTCGCGCCCGACCGCGTCGAGCGCGGCTCCGACGCGGGCGGCCTTCTCGGGGTCGTTCTGCGGCAGGGCCTCGATGAGCTGGCCTTCGATCTCGCGCACCTGGCCCGCCAGGGCCTGGCGCACCCGCGCGGCGTCGGCGGCGGTCTGGCGGCCGGCGGCGGCGCGGGCCGCGGTCTGGGCGAGCGCCCGGGCCGCCGGCGAGACCTCCAGGTCCTGGGCGGCGGTGAAGGCGGCGTCCTGCAACCGCCCGAACTCGTTGGGCCGCTCCTTCGCCGCCAGCCAGGCCAGGCGCAGGTAGCGGCGGAACACCGGCTCGGCGCCACGGCCGCCCTCGGCGTCTGCCCGGGCGCGGCGGATGGCGGCGTCCGGGTCGGACCCGGCCGCCCTCAGGTCGGCGCTGCGGCGGGCGCGGACGATCGCCATCGCCTGCGAGGCGTAGGTCTCGGCCCGGCCGTTCGCGGACAGCCGGTGCTGGTTGCCGGCCAGCGCATCCAGCGCCCTGGCGGTGGCGGGATGACGCTCGCCCAGCACGGAGCGCCGGAGTTCCAGCGCCTTCTCCAGATGGGGCTCGGCGTCGGCGTATCGACCGCGGGCGGCCAGGTCGGCGCCGAGACCTGCGTGCGCATCGGCGGCGGCCGGGGTCTTCTCTCCGCGCGCGGCGACGACGATCGCCAGGGCCTTCCCGTGCAGCCGTTCGGCCTCGCGCGCCTTGCCCCGGGCCGCCAGCGTGTCGGCCAGGGCGGCATAGCTGACGCCGGTGTCGAAGTGCTTCTCGCCGAGCGTCCTGCGCCGCAGGTCGAGCGCCCGGCGCAGCAACGGCTCGGCGTCGCCGTGGCGTCCCTGGGCGGCCAGGTTGGCGCCCAGGTCTGCGGTGTCCGCGGCGGTCGCCGGATGAGCCGCGCCGCGGACGTCGCGGTCGGTGGCCAGCGCCATGCGGTAGAGCGGCTCGGCCTCCACATGGCGGCCCTGCGCGTCCAGGTTGGCGGCGACGCGGGCGTAGGCCTGGGCCGTGGCCGCGTCCCGCTCGCCGAAGGCCGCGCGGCGCAGCGCCAGCGCCCGGCGCAACATCGGCTCGGCCTCGGCGTGGCGGCCCAGGTCGTCCAGCGTCGCCCCCAGGCTGCCCAGGTCCTGCGCGAGGCGCGGATCGCGGTCGCCGAAGGTCCGGCCGTCGATGTCGACCGCCAGCCGGTAGAGCGGTTCGGCCTCGGCGGACCTCATCTCGGCGCGCAGCGCGTCGGCCAGGGCGACGGCGGCGGCGGCCGCTTCGGGGCCCTTGTCGCCGAAGAGCGCGCGCGTGTAGGTCAGGAGCCGGCGGCGCAGCGGTTCGGCGTCGCCGAACCGCCCCTGCCGCTCATAGAGTCCCGCGAGGTTGGCCAGCGCCAGCAGCGTCTGCGGGTCGCGCTCGCCCAGCGACTTCCACGAGGCCTCGAGCGCGCGCCTGAAGTACGGCTCGGCGTCGGCGTCGCGGCCGCGCTTCACCAGCGCCTGGCCGATCCACGACCACGAAGCGGCGGTGGTCGGCGCCTCGGGCCCGAACGTCCTGCTCTCTAGCGCGGCCCGAAGGCGGGTGACCTTCTCCAGCCTGTTCCAGTCGCCGGCCGCGCGGGCCGCCTCGGCTTCGGCCACCAGTTGCTTCCACTCGGCCGCTTCCTTCGGCGTAGGCGCGCGCAGCATCGCGTCCGGCGCGGCCGTGGCCGGGCCGCACGCCATTACGAGCATGAACGCCGCGCCCGCCAGGCGCGCACGCCAGTAACCCGGGCGCATCCCGCTCCCGTCCGCTAAGAATCTCCCACGCGTTGAACCCTACTCGCTCTCTGGGCGAGGACGCATGGGGCGAGACGCCGCGATCTCGATTTTTTGCGGGTTTCCGTGGCGGCTTGCCGCTGGGACAACGATTTTCAGAACTTGTTTTAGGTTCCGGCCCGCCCCAATCTCCGGCTCCGATGGATCTGGAACTGAGCCCCGAGGACCTGGCCTTCCGCGACGAGGTCCGGACCTTCCTGGACGCGAACCTGACGCCCGAGCTGCGCGAAGCCGGCCGGCGACTGACATCCGTCTTCTGCGATCCCCAGCACAGCCTGCCCTGGCAGAAGATCCTGAACGCCAAGGGCTGGGCCGCGCCGTCGTGGCCCAGGGAGTACGGCGGGCCGGGCTGGAACGAGGTGCAGCGCGCCATCTTCGCCGCCGAGTGCGCCCGGGCCGGGACACCGAGCCTCGCACCCATGGGCCTCAAGATGGTCGCCCCGGTGCTCATGGGTTACGGCACGCCCGAGCAGAAGGCCTACTACCTGCCGCGCATTCTCTCGGGCGAGGACTACTGGTGCCAGGGCTACTCCGAGCCGGGGAGCGGCTCGGATCTCGCCTCGCTTCAGTTGAAGGCCGTAAGCGACGGAGATCACTACGTTCTCTCCGGGTCGAAGATCTGGACGACGCATGCCCACCACGCCAACCGCATGTTCTGCCTGGTGCGCACCAACGCCGAGGGCAAGCCTCAGGCCGGGATCACCTTCCTGCTGCTGGAGATGAACTCGCCCGGCATCGAGGTGAAGCCGATCATCACGCTGGCCGGCGAGCATGAGGTGAACCAGGTCTTCTTCGACAACGTCCGCGTGCCCAAGGCCAATCGCGTGGGCCAGGAGAACCAGGGCTGGACGGTCGCGAAGTACCTGCTCGAGTTCGAGCGGGGCGGGGGCTCGGCGCCGGGCCTGCAAGTGGGGCTGGAGCGGGCCGAACGTATCGCCGAGGCCGCCCACGGCGAGGACCGCTGGCATCGCCGCCGGATCGCGGAGGCGCAGATCGCGGTCACCGCCATCGACGTCTCGGAGCGCCGGGTGCTCTCGGCGCTGGCCGGCGGCGGGAACCCGGGGCCGGCGTCTTCGATGCTGAAGATCAACGGCACGGAAGCCATGCAGCGGGTGGACGAGATCTCCGTCGCCGCGCTCGGCCCCTATGCCGGCGTCGACCAGCCCGCCGCACGGCTCGCCGGCTCGAACGTCGAGCCCGTGGGGCCCGAGGCCGGCCTCGTCGCCATGCCGCGCTATCTGAACAACCGCGCCGCTTCGATCTACGGCGGCTCGAACGAGATCCAGAGAGACATCATCGCCCGTCTCGTGCTCGGGCTGTGAGGGAGGAAACAAGGTGTCGTTGCTGCTGAACCTGCGTCGTCCGCCGTACCGGACCTATTCGATCACCCAACTCTGCCGCGAGTTCGGCGCCACGCCGCGGGCGCTCAGGTTCTACGAAGAGCAGGGCCTGCTCTCGCCGACGCGGCGCGATACGGCCCGGGTCTACTCCTACAAGGACCGCGCGCGGCTGCAGCTCATCATGCGCGGCCGCCGCGTCGGCTTCTCGATCGCCGAGATCCGCGACATCCTCGACGCCTACGACGAGGAGGGCCTGCCGGCGCAGGACGCCGAGGCGCTGAAGGTCCACAAGCGCCGCGTGGCCCAGTTGGTGCAGCAGCGCGAAGAGGTCGACGAGGCGATCCGCCTGCTCCAGGCGTCCTCCGACCGGCTCTCGCGCCAGTATCCCGACGCGGCGGACCTGGATCCCTGAGCCGATAAAGGCGTCCTGGCCCGGACAAGCCGGGGAACGGACGTTCCGGCTCGAGTCGGGCTACTCCGCCCAGGCCTGGAACGAACGGTCCAGGCGCGGGGCGCCCGTGGCCACCGGGGCGCGGATCGTAAAGCAGACGCCGGCGTCGCTCTGGACCGTCAGCACGCCCTTCAGGTCGCGCACGATGGCGGCCACGATCGACATGCCGAGGCCGCTGCCCATGCCGGCGCGCTGCAGGCCGTCCGACAGGCCCTTGCCCTCGTCGGCGACGCTGAGGACCAGATCGTAGCCCTCGCGCCGCGCCGTTACGCTGAGCCGGCCGCCGGGCTTGCCGTCGTAGGCGTGCTTGGCGGCGTTGATGGCGAACTCGTTGATGGCGATGCCGAGTTGCTGGGCCATGTCGCCGGAGACGGCGGTCAGGTCGGCCTGCGCCGAGCACCTGAGGCCCGTCGACGCGGCGATCGCCTGGCAGAGGCCGGTCAGGAACGGGGCCAGCTCGACCGAGACCTTGCCGGCGTGCTCGTGCAGGTAACGGTGCAGTTCGCCGATGGCGACGAGGCGGGCCCGGCTGGCCTCCAGCGCGGCCGTCGCCTGCGGGTCGCGCGACCTCAGTTGCTCGAACACCAGCATGTCGGCCGCCAGTTGCAGGCTGTTGGCGACGCGGTGGTTCAGTTCCTGGATCTCGCGCTCCTGGACGGCCAGGCGGCTGCGGGCGTTGTTGAGTTCCCGGGCGATGCCCGGATCCGAGGTTGCGGCAGTGGAGAACATCGGGGAGCCCGGTCTCTACGGTTAAGCTTGTTCCTGGCTGTGGAGACAGCGGCTTTCTGCACTGCCGATGATATTACAACAGAGAATTTGTCGCGTCAGTTCCTCTAGTTGCACAATAATGTTAGGCGAAAGTACGGCCGTCCGGCCCGAACTACATGGCCGGAACGTGGCGCATTAACTTCTTGGTAAGTATTCGCGTCTCGTGCGAGTGGAATTTACCTCCCGCCGCCCGTCGGCGAGCGGCGTTTCAGACGCAGACGACGCCCGAGCGGCTGTCGGTGTAGGCCCCCGCGGCGTAGGCCACCTCGCCGTTGACCAGCACCGTGTCGACGCCCCTGGCGGCGCGGACGTAACGCATCCCGTCGCCCGGCATGTCGAAGGCCGGCAGTTCGTCGCCCCGGGCGATCGCATCGGGGTCGAAGACCACGATGTCGGCGCACTGCCCGGTCGCCAGGCGCCCGCGGTCCTTCAGGCCCCAGATGTCGGCCGTCTCGGAGGTGATCTTGGCGACCGCCTTCTCTAGGCTCATCGCGCCCGCCTTGCGCACGAACTCCGAGAACAGGTAGCCGGTGTCGCCGTAGGTCGAGAACGACGCCAGGTGCGCGCCACCGTCGCTGGCGCCGATGTGAACCAGCGGGTGGGCCAGCATCGGGCCGATGCGGTCGGTCGACTGGTGGCCCTGGCCGGCCGACAGGAACGCGACGTCGAGGCCGTTCTCAAGCGAAAGCTCGATCAGCGCCAGGCCGGCCGGCTGGCCGCGCAGCCCGGCGATCTCGGACAGCGTCTTGCCGACATACTCGGGCGGGCACGCGTCGCCGCCGCGGGCCACCAGGCGGCCGAACATCGCCTCGCCGCCGTCGGAGCCGAGGTCGGCCAGCATCTTGGCGCGGGTGTCAGGATCGTTGAGCGCCGCGACGCGCTGCTCCAGCGGCTGGCGCAGGATCCGCACCCAGCGGGGCAGGCGTGCGAAGAAGAGGCTGGGGCGCAACAGGCTGAAGCTGATGTCGATCGGCCGCGTCTGCATCTGGGGCCACACGCGGGCGCCGCGGGCGAACTGCTCCTCGACGCGGGCGATGGCGCGCTCGGCGTTGTCGGGCACGGCGAGCGTGTCGAACAGGGGCGAGAAGGTCGTCGGGATGTCGTGCCGGATCGACAGGTCGGCGAGCTGGTCGATCCGCGCGATGGTGATGTCGGTGGCGTAGAACTCGGGCACCACCTGCAGCATCCGGCCGAACTCGCCCAGCACCGCGCAGAGCGCGTCCAGCTCCTCGAACTGGGCATAGCGGCTGGGCACGGGCCTGCCGTGCTCGTCCAGGTCCACGAAGCTGGTGGAGAGCCCGACCGCCCCGGCCTCCAGGCACTCGCGCAGCAGCGCCTGCATCGCGGCGATCTCGTCGGGGAACGCGGCGCGCTCCTGCGAGGCGGGGCCCATGACCCACAGCCGGATCACGCTGTGGCCCACGAGCGGCGCCACGTTGATCGACAGGCCCTTCTCCAGAGCCGACCGGTAGCCCGCGAAATCTTCCCAGGTCCACTCGAAGGCGGTGGTGAAGGCCTCGGGCGGCATCTCCTCGATCTGCTGGAACATGCCGACGACGGCCTTGCGGTCCGAGGCCTTGAGCGGCGCCAGCGACAGCGAGCAGTTGCCGGGCACGACGCAGGTGACCCCGTGCTCCAGGGCGGGGCGGGCGGCCCCGTCCCACAGCAACTGGACGTCGAAGTGGGTGTGCGGGTCGATGAAGCCGGGCGCCACGACGCGGCCCTGCGCATCCACGACGCGCTTCGCCTCGCCCGAGACCTGGCCGACGGCGGCGATGCGCCCGTCCTTGACCGCCACGTCGCCGGCGAACCCCGGAGCGCCGGTTCCGTCGACCACTGTCCCGCCACGCACGATCACGTCGAACATCGCCATCTCCCTCATTCCCAATGCCTCCCTTCCTCCTCGATGGAGGAAGGGCCGGGGATGGTGGTGTGCGCAGGGCCGCGGAGGTGAAGCGTATTTGGCGCTTTCGCCTCGAACGCGACGCCGGCGCCGTCGCAGCTACACCACCACCCAACCCTCCTCCATCGAGGAGGAGGGCTCTTAGTAAGGTCAGGCCTGCGGCAGGATCCGCCGCCAGGACTGGCCGTAGAGGTCCTCGAGGCCCGACGCCCCGCAGGCCTCCATCAGCTTCAGGCCCGTGTCCTCGTCCAGCAGCACCGGATGCTCCGACCCGTCCGGGTGCAGCAGCCGCACCACCAACTCGGCCGTCCCGTCATGGCCGGCGACGATGTCGGCGCCGACGATGACGGCCTCCTCCAGCGCGTCCTCACCCATGCGCGAGCGGCGGCTCCACGAAGATCACGTCCGATCCCAGCATCAGGCCGGGCGGCCGGCGCATCGCGAAGACGTGCAGGTTCCAGCTCTTGATGCTGTCCACCGCCGCCTGCAACGGCTGGTCGGGCAGGGCGCGGGCCGCCAGATCCTCGATCGTCTCTTCCGGAGCCGGGGTGACGAAGCGGCGCTGGCGGCTCAGCTCCATCACATGCGCTCGACGATGATGGCCGGGGCCATGCCGCCCGCGGCGCACATGGTGACCAGGCCGCGCTTGAGGTCGCGGCGTTCCAGTTCGTCGACGATCGTGCCGATCAGCATCGAGCCGGTGGCGCCGATCGGATGGCCGAGCGCCATGGCGCCGCCGTTCACGTTGACCTTCTCGCGGTCGAGCTTGAGGTCGCGAATGAACTTCTCGGCGACGACGGCGAAGGCCTCGTTGATCTCGAACAGGTCGATGTCGTCGATGGTCAGGCCGGCCTTGGCCAGCACCTTGCGCGCCGCCGGAACCGGGGCGTTCAGCATCAGGGTCGGGCAGTCGCCGACGTTGGCCATGGCCACCACGCGGGCGCGGGGCTTCATGCCGTTCTTGCGGGCGTATTCCGGCGAGGCCAGCAGCACCGCGCCCGAACCGTCCACGACGCCCGAGGAATTCCCGGCGTGGTGGAAGTGCTTGATCTTCAGGTCGGGGTACTTCTGGTTGATGAGGCCGGCGAAGGTGGTGCCCTTGTCGTCGAGCGGCACGTTGGCCATGGCCTCGAACGACGGCTTCAGGGCCGCCAGGCCCTCGGCCGTCGTCTGTGGACGCGGGAATTCCTCGTGGTCGAGGGCCAGGCTCCCGTCCTCACGGAACACCGCCACCAGGGCGCGGTCGAACGCACCCTCGGCGATCGCCTTGGCGGCGCGCTGCTGGCTGACGAGGGCCAGCGCGTCGAGGTCTTCGCGGCTGATGCCTTCCATCGTGGCGATGGCGTCGCCGCAGACGCCCTGGTGGCTCTGCGGGTGCCTGGCGCGCAGGCGCAGGTTGCCCGAGTCCATCAGCGGCGGGCCGTCTTCCGGATTGCGCGGGGGCGCCGACGAGGCGGTGTAGGACATCATCTCGCAGCCGCCGGCGATGACCAGGTCTTCCATGCCCGACATGATCTGGGCGGCGGCCAGGTTCACCGCCGTGATGCCCGAGCCGCAGTAGCGGTCCAGCGTCACGCCCGAGGCCTTGATGTTGTAGCCGGCGTCGAGGGCGGCCATGCGGCCCATGTCGCCGCCCTGCTTGCCGCGCTGCGACGAGCAGCCCCAGATGATGTCGTCGACTTCGTCGGTCTTCAGGTTGTTGCGCTCGGCGAGCGCCGCCAGGACCGCCGCGCCCAGGTGCTGCGGGTGGTGGTCGGCCAGCGCGCCCTTGCCCACCTTGCCGATGCCGCGGGGCGTGCGGGCGCTGTCGATGATCCAGGCTTCGGACATGGTCGTTCCTCGTGATGCGGTCGGCTTCCGCCGTTCGGGCAAGATTCAGCGCCCGGACGTTAGGTCAGTCCAGCCATTTCCGAGCACGTCACCCTCACCGCCCCCACAGCGTCTTCGCCAGGACGCCGACGCGAGCCTCGATGGCCGCCGCGGCGTCGAGGCACACGTCCTCGCGGTAGCGGGAGCCGATCAACTGGACGCCGACCGGCTTTCCGTCGACCAGCCCCGCCGGCGTCACCGCCACCGGCAGCCCCAGCACGCTGATCGCGCCCACGAAGCGCAGGTCGTTCCAGAAGATCTCCCGCACCGCCGCGTCGCCCTTCAGGTCGGCGTCGAACGCCGGCGTCGGCCGCACGGTGACCGGCGTGAGGATCACCGGACAATCCTCCAGGAACATCAGCCAGCGGCGCAGGATCGCCGCGCGGTCGGCCACGCCCTGCATGTAGCCGGCGCGGTCGCGGATCGTGGCCATGTGCAGGATGCCCTCCAGCGCGCCGACGAACGGCGCGCTGCCCATCGCCCGCATCGCCTCGGCCTGCAGGGTCTCGATCTCGGTCGAGATCAGGTCGCACCAGAGC
>NZ_JAEUMO010000258.1 GCF_016793285.1 Phenylobacterium sp. | reverse complement strand
GTCTCGGCCTGGACGTACTCGGCCACCTGTTGCAGCTCGGCCTCGGCCTCCTGCCGCTGCTGGCGCGCGATCTCCTCGCGCACGCCCGACCAGTGCTCGAAGACGGCGGGCGTGATCACCTTCAGCAGCGCCACGTAGCCGCCGGTCGAGCGGGCGCGGCGGCAGGTGAACCGGAGCGCCGTCTGGAACTCCGGCGTGTCGTCCGCCACCACGAGGAACTTGCGCCGCACGCTCATGCGCGGACGGTGCGCCGGACGGCGCGCGGGCGCAAGCCCACTTGTCCGGTGGGGATTAGCCGGCCCAGAAGCCGACCAGCTTCTTCACCTCGGCCATGGTCGGGACCGCGATCTCGCGGGCCCGGGCGGCGCCGGCGCCCAGGATGCGGTCGATCTCGGCGGGGTCGGCCAGGAGGCGGCGCATCTCGCCGCCGATCGGGCCCATGACCGAGACGGCGAGGTCCGCGAGCCTGGGCTTGAAGGCGCCGAAGCCCTGGCCGGCGAACTCGGCGAGGACGGCGGCTTCGGTGGTCCCGGCCAGCGCCGCGTAGATCGCCACGAGGTTCCTGGCCTCGGCGCGGCCTTCCAGGCCCTCGGCCGTCTCGGGCAGCGGGTCGGGGTCCGTGCGGGCCTTGCGGACCTTGCTGGCGATGGCGTCGGCGTCGTCGGTCAGGTTGATGCGCGACTGGTCCGAGGGATCGGACTTGCTCATCTTGGCCGTGCCGTCGCGCAGGCTCATCACCCGCGCGCCCGGCCCCTGGGTCAGGGCGTCGGGCAGCGGGAAGTAGCCGGGCGCCGCGAAGTCGTTGTTGAACTTCTGGGCGATGTCGCGGGTGAGCTCGAGGTGCTGGCGCTGGTCTTCGCCCACGGGCACCTTGGTGGCCTTGTAGATCAGGATGTCGGCCGCCTGGAGCACCGGGTAGGTGTAGAGGCCCACCGACGAGCGCTCCTTGTGCTTGCCGGCCTTGTCCTTGAACTGGGTCATGCGGTCGACCCAGCCGACGCGGGCGACGCAGTTGAACACCCAGGCGAGCTCGGCGTGCTCGGGCACGGCCGACTGGGCGAAGATGGTGGCGACCTTGGGGTCGAGGCCGGTGGCCAGATAGGCGGCGGCGATCTCGCGCACCTGGTTCTTCAGCTTCGCCGGGTCCTGGAACTCGGTGATGGCGTGCATGTCGGCCACGAAGATGAAGGTCTCGATCTCGTGCTGGAGGCGGGCGAACTTCACCAGCGCGCCGAGGTAGTTGCCGAGGTGCAGGTCGCCCGTGGGCTGGACGCCGGAGAGCACACGTTCGGGACCCGCGTAGGGGGCTGGGGCTTGGTCGGTCATGGGATTGGCTTCTCTAGGGAACGGACGCGCGGGCGCAAGGCCCGAATGGACGGGTCAGCCGGTCAGCGCCATCGCCAGGTGAGAGTAGCCATGGCGGGTGGATAGCGGGTCGGGGGCTTGGCCACAACCCGACTCTCCACCTCCCCCCACGAACGTCATCCCCGGCACAGGTCGGGGATGACGTTCCTAAAGGGGGTGGGGCTCAGCCCATGTCCGCCGGGGTCGCCGCCGGGTCGCCGCGGCGGCGGCGGAAGGCGGCGCGGGCTTCGGCGGGGGTGATGCCGCCCGAGGCGAAGAGCAGGGCCGGGTAGAGCGCCAGGCCCGCAGCGGAGACCAGCAGGATCGCGACCTCCTTGGCGCCGTGGCCGCCGGGCAGGAGGCCGCCGATCGCGCCCTCGATCTGCGGACGCAAGAGGGCGGCGGCGAAGAGGATGCCGCCCAGCGCCGCGCTGGCCACGGACACGCGGACGATCTTGCCGCCGGCGCGGGCCGAAGGCGTCCAGACGTTGCGGCGGGTGAGCGTGATCCACATCTGCAGCACCGTGACCCAGGCGGCGACGGAGGTGGCGATCGCCACGCCCTGGAAGCCCAGCAGCCAGAAGAGGCCCACGCCCAGGGCGATGTTCACCGCCACCGAGATCAGCGAGAACCGCATCGGCGTCTTGGTGTCCTGCCGCGCGAAGAAGGCGGGCTGCAGGATGCGCAGCAGCACGAAGGCGGGCACGCCCCAGCCGTAGTGGAAGAGCAGCGCGCCGGTCGCCTCGGCGTCCTTCAGCGTGAACTCGCCGCGGGTGAAGAAGCCGTCGATCAGCCAGACCGGCAGCGCCATCAGGGCCGCGGCGGCGGGCAGGCTCAGCGCCAGCGCGAAGACCACGCCCTGGTCCATGGCGGCCTGGGCGTCGGCGTGATCGTCCCGTTGCAACGATTGCGACAGGCGCGGCAGCAGCGCCACGCCGATAGCCACGCCCACCAGGCTCATCGGCAGTTGGTAGAGGCGGTCGGCCACCGTCATCCAGACGCGCATCCCGGCGATCTGCGAAGCCAGGATGCCGGAGATGAAGATGTTGATCTGGGTGGCGCTGTTGGCGATGGCCGCCGGCACCGCGAGCCGGATCAGGTTCCGCATCTCGGGCGTGAGGCGGGGCCGCACCAGCCGCAGCCGCGCGCCGGTGCGCCGCGCGCCCCACCAGCAGATTCCGGCCTGCCCGACGCCGGCGATCACCACGCCCGCCGAGGCCCACCACGCCGCCCGCACCGGGTCATGCTGCGGCAGCACCATCGCCAGCATCACGAGGTTGAGGATCGTCGGATAGGCCGCCGAGACGATGAAGCGGCCGCGGGCGTTCAGGACGCCGGAGAACAGCGCCGCCAGCGCCATGCACGGCAGGTACGGCATGGTCACCTGGGTCAGCATCCAGGACAGCCGGAACTTCGCCGGGTCGTCCACGTAGCCCGGATTGATGACGTACATCAGCCACGGCATCGCGAGCTGCGCCGCCAGCATCACCGCGACGGTGGCGACGGCGACCGTGGCGGCCGCGTCCGAGGCGAAGCGGTCGGCGTCTTCCTCGCCGTCGCCCCCCTCCCCGGAACCGGCCAGCTTGCGCGAGTACATGGGCACGAAGGCCGCGGCGAAGGCGCCCTCGGCGAAGATGCGGCGGAAGAGGTTCGGGAAGGCCAGCGCGGTGTAGTAGGCGTCGGCGGCGATGGTCTGGCTGGCGCCCAGGCGCGCGGTGATCACGAGGTCGCGCACCAGGCCCATGACCCGGCTGACCAGGGTCAGTCCGGCGAAGATCGCCGACGAGCGGATCAGGCCGCCCGGTTTCGGCGCGGCTTTCGTCGCGGCGTTCTGGGCGGCGCGCGGGGTCTTGCTCAAGGTCTCCGCCTCATGGGGCGTTGGTCGGCTGCGTCGGGCGGAGCGTCAACCTAGCGGGATGGGCGGGGTGGCGCGTGTGGAATATTGATGCAGGCGACCGGCGTTCGATGAGGTCTTCATGTTCGACGCATATGTGGCGTTCCAGGCGAAGCTTCGGCCTTCGGCGTTCGCGCTCATCACGCCGCACCGATGGGCGACCTACGCCGAGCTGGACGCCGACGCGGACCGCTTCGCCGCCGGCCTGCGCGACCTGGGCGTGACGCGCGCGCGGGGCGTGGTCGCGATCCGGATCGCCAACGACTACCTGACCCACGTCGTCCTGCTGGCGCTGGCGCGACTCGGGGTCGTCTCCTCGCCGTTCGACGACCCGGCCTGCGACCTGGCGATCGTCGCGGCCGAACAGGCGGCGCCGGGCGAACTGGCGCTGAGCGAGGCCTGGCTGGCGCGCACCTTCGACGCCGAGCCGCGGCCGGTCGAGCCAGTGCGGGTGGGGCCGGACGAACTGATCCGGGTGATGCTGTCGTCGGGCACGACGCGGACGGCGCGGCGCGTGCCGCGCACCTGGCGGATGCTGGAGGGCAACACGCGCACCTGCGCGCTGACCTACTGCGCCGGGAAGCCGGGCCGCTGGGTGTGTCTGACCGGCATGGACACCGGCCTGGGGCAGGCGATGACGCTGGCGGCCTGGAGCCAGGGCGAGACCCTGGTCGCCGACTACACGACAGGCCAGCTCGCCGAGAGCCTGGAGGCGCTGAGGCCCTCGATCCTGGGCGTGACGCCGAGCTTCCTGCGCCAGCTCCTGGGCGAGCTGCCGCCCGGCTTCCCTGTGCAGGGCGCGATGCGGATCGTCTCGACCGGCGGGGTGCTGTCGCCGGCGGTCGCGCGCGAGGCGCGGCTGCGGCTCGCGCCCGAGATCCTGATCAGCTATGGCGCGGCCGAGACCGGCAGCACGACCCTGGCCGACGGGGCGTGGCTGGAGGCGCAGGCCGGGGCGGCGGGCTATCCCGTGCCCAACGTGCGGGTCGAAGTGGTCGGCGACGACGGCGCGCCGATGCCGGCCGGCGAGCAGGGCGAGATCCGCATCTTCAGCGACCGGCAGTCCGGGGGCTACCTGGGCGATCCCGAGGCGACCGCGCGGGCGTTCCGCGACGGCGGCTTCTATCCGGGCGACCTGGGCCGGCGGCTGCCCGACGGCCTGCTGATCGTCGAGGGCCGGGTCGACGACCGGATGGACCTCGGCGGCGTGAAGTTCCTGCCCGACCTTCTGGAGGAAGTAGCGCTGGCCTACCCGGGGGTGAGGGACGCCGCCGCCTACGCCGCGCCGGACGCGACCGGCACCGACGTCTGCTGGCTGGCCGTCGTGGCCGCGCCGGACCTCGACCGCCAGGGACTCGCGCGCCACATCGCGGCGAGCGACCGCGACCTGCCGGAAGCCCGTTTCGCCTGGATCGAGGCCATTCCGCGCAACGCCATGGGCAAGGCGGAACGCCGCCGCCTGCGCGCGGAGACGATCGCTGTGTTGACGGCGCGTTAGCCTGCTAGTCCTGCTCGGAAAGCGGGGAAGGGGAATGCCATGGCATTGAAGGTGATCGGCTCGGGGCTGGGCCGGACGGGGACGCTCTCGACGAAGCTGGCGCTGGAGCAGCTCGGCTTCGTCCGCTGCCACCACATGGCCGAGGTGTTCATGGCCGCCGAGAAACAGATCCCGCTCTGGATCGAGGCGGGCTACGGCCGGGCCGACTGGGACGCGATCTTCGACGGTTGCCAGGCGATGGTGGACCACCCGGGCTGTGCGTACTGGCGCGAGCTGATGGACTACTATCCGGACGCCAAGGTGCTGCACACGGTGCGCGACCCGGACAAGTGGTTCGACTCGACCCAGGCGACGATCTTCTCGCCGGGCAGCCTGAGCCGCTTCACCGAAGGCCCGATGGCCGAGTTCTTCGGGCACCTGCGGCGCTTCTACGGCGGCGACATGAACGACCGCGCCTTCATGACCGACTTCTTCCGGCGGCACACGGAGGCGGTGACAGCGGGCGTGCCGAAGGACCGGCTCTTGGTGTTCAACGTGGCCGATGGCTGGGACCCACTCTGCAAGTTCCTCGGCGTGCCCGTGCCCGACGCGCCCTATCCGCGGGAGAACTCCACCGAACAGTTCCAGTCGCGCGCGGCCGCGGGCCAGGGGCCGATCGACCCGTCGAAGATGCGCGCCGAGCCGCTCAGCTAGGACCATTCGCTGGCGGGACGGCCAGGCTGCGCGCGCGTCAGCGTCGTCCGACTCGACACCAGGCCCGCCAGGTTCACCAGGAAGCTCGTGCGTAGGGCGCCGCGGCTCAGCGGGCGACGCTGGCGCGGGCCTTGGGCAGGGCCGCGCGGCGGGCGTTGGCGGGCTCGGCTTCGTCGGACAGGGCGGTGAGGAGGGCGGCCTTGAGCGCGTTGCCCTTGCGCGTGTCGGTCAGTTTCGCGCCTGCGTCGTCGACCACGTAGAAGGCGTCGACGGCGCGCTCGCCATAGCCGTCGATATGGGCCGAGGTGATGGTCAGGCCCGCGTCGGCGAGGGTGCGCGCGAGCGCCGCCAGCAGGCCCGGCCGGTCGCGCCCGGCGGCCTCGACGACGGTCGCGCCCTCGGAAGCCTCGTTGTCCAGCATGACGTTCGGCGTGATCGCGAAGGCCGCGGTGCGGCCGAGATCCTTGCGGCGTACTTCGCGGGTCGCCGGCTCGCCGCGCGCGGCGGCGGCCAGGTCGTCGGCGAGGCGGATCAGCACGCGTTCGGCCGTGGCGCCGAACGGCTGGCCGTTGATGTCCTGCACGTAGAAGACGTCCAGCGCCTGGCCGGTGCGAGACGTGAAGACGCGCGCGCCGACCACGTTGGCGCCGGCCGCGGTGATCGCGTCGGCGAGGTCCATGAAGAGGCGCGGACGGTCGCCGGCGGCGACCATCAGCTCCGCGGCGTTGAGGTCGGCGCGCACGGCGCAGATGGCCGCGGCCCCGCGGCCTTCGCGCGCCGTCTGCGCGAGGCGGGCGTGAGTGAGGACCTCGGCGTCCTCGAAGGCGGTGAAGTAGGCGTCCTCCATGGCGTCGCCCCAGGCTTCGGCCTGCGGGTCGGCCCTGGCCAGCCGCACGCGCGCGTCGTAGGCGGCGTTCTCCTGGTAGCGCTTCAGGGCCGCGGTGGCGTCCGAGCCGCGCCCGCCGCGGAAGACGGCCTCGGTGGCGGCGTAGAGCTCGCGCATCAACTGGCCCTTCCAGCCGTTCCAGACCCCCGGCCCGACGGCGCGGATGTCGGCCACGGTGAGCACCAGCAGCAGGCGCAGGCGCTCGGGTGTCTGCACGATGCGGGCGAAGTCGCCCACCGTGCGCGGGTCGGAGACGTCGCGCTTCTGGGCGTAGTCGCTCATGACCAGGTGGTGCTCGACCAGCCAGGCGACGAGCTCGATCTTCGAGCGTTCGAGGCCCAGGCGTTCGCAGGCCTGGCGGGCGGCCCGCGCGCCGGCCACCTCCTGGCCGCCGGCCCCGCCCTTGCCGGTGTCGTGCAGCAGCATGGCCAGGAACAGCGCCTCGCGGTCGGCGATCAGCGGCATCACCTGGACGGCCAGCGGATGGTCGTCGGCCAGGCGCCCGGCGGCGATGTCGGCGATGACGCCGACGGCGCGCAGCGTGTGCTCGTCCACCGTGTACGAGTGGTACATGTTGAACTGCATCTGGGCGACGATCCGCCCGAACTCCGGCAGGTAGCGGCCCAGCACGCCCGCCTCGGTCATCAGCGTCAGCGTCGTGCGCGGATCGCGGCCGCGGGCCAGGATGTCGAGGAACACCTTGGCGGCGTGGCGGTCGCGGCGGACGGCCGAGGTGATCAGGTTCACCGACCGCGAGGCGGCCGTGAACGCGTCGGGATGCAGATCGAGGTTGCGCTGGTCGGCGAGGCGGAAGAGCCGCAGCAGGTTGACGGGATCCTGCTCGAAGATGCCGGGATCGACGTCGAGGCGGCCGCCCACTTCGTGGAATCCGGGCTCGGCCAGCGGCTTGCGTTTCACCGTGCGGCCGGGGATGAAGCGGCTGATGCCCTTGGGCGCCATCTTCACCTGGTCGGCTTCCAGCTTGGCGGCGAACACGCGGGTGAGCGCGCCGACATCCTTGGCGATCAGGAAGTAGCGCCGCATGAAGCGCTCGACGGCCGGCGCGTCGCCGCGGTCGCCATAGCCCATCCGCCGGGCCAGTTCCGGCTGCAGGTCGAAACTGAGGCGTTCCTCCGGCCGGCCGGTGGCGAAGTGCAGGTGGCAGCGCACGGCCCAGAGGAAGTCGAACGCCAGGATGAAGCCCCGCACCTCGCGCCGGTCGAACATCTCGAGCTGCATGACCCGCTCCAGTGTCTCGCCGGGATGCAGGTACTGGGCGATCCAGAAGAGGGTGTTGAGGTCCCGCAGGCCGCCCTTGCCCTCCTTCACGTTGGGCTCGACCAGGTAGCGGCTGGCGCCGGCGCGGGCGTGGCGCTCGTCGCGCTCCTTGAGCTTGGCGGCCACGAACTCGGCGCCCGTGCCCTTGACCACCTCCGCGCGGAAGCGGCGGACGAGCTCCTCGGCCAGCTTCTCGTCGCCGTTGAGGCGGCGCGCCTCCAGGATCGAGGTGCGGATCGTGAAATCCTCGCGGGAGAGCTTCACGCACTCCTCGATGGTCCGCGAGGCGTGGCCGACCTTGAAGCCCAGGTCCCAGAGCGCATAGAGCATGAACTCGATCACGCTCTCGGTGTGGGCCGTCTGCTTGTAGGGCCGCACGAAGAGCAGATCGAGGTCGCTGTAGGGCGCGAGCGTGCCGCGGCCGTAGCCGCCCACCGCCATCAGCGCCAGGCGCTCGCCCTCGGTCGGGTTGCGGGCGCGGAAGATGTGGACGGTGGTGAAGTCGTAGAGGGCGCCCACCACCTCGTCGGTGACGCCGGAGAGCAGCCGGGCGGTCTCGATGCCGCCGGCGCCGTTCTCCAGCCGCTCCTTGGCGATCATCCGCCCGCGGAACAGCGCGGCCTTGAGGATCTCCAGCGCGGCCTTGCGCTGGGCCGCCTGATCGCCGAGGTGCTCCAGCGCCGCGGTCGAGAGCTGCGAGCGCAGCTTGACGCCGTCGACGACGTATTCGAGGCGGGTGGGCTTGAGACGGGTGGGCATCGCGCCTGCGGATATAGGACGGTTTTGCGGGCGTGCAGAGTGTTCCCGCGTCGGGTGGAGACGATGGGCAGAGGTTCGTATCGCGGCGGCGGCAATCTCCTGGGCTGGAACGCCAACCGCTATGTCGCCCCGTCGCTCACCGGCCGCACGCGCGGCGGCAAGGCGCTGATCCGGGACCTGACGGCGCGCACGGCGCAGAGCCGCGCCGAACTCGACGCGCAGGACGAGCGGGCGAGGAAGCGCCATGGGCTGGGGCCGGGCAAGGGGCAGATGGTGAGCCGCGCCGGCGCGACCGCGGCCAGCACGGGCGCGACGGGCGTCGCGGAGGCGGCCCGCAAGCGTCTGAAGGCGGGCGCCGGGCAGGCGTTCTCGGTGACGGTGGTGCGCAAGAAGCGGCGGAAGGGGAAGGGCTAGGGGGACTTCCCTTCTCTATGAACGTCATCCCGCGAACAAGTCGCGGGATGACGTACAGGGTTTTGATGGGCGCCGGCTTCCTAGCCCAGCACGTCCGCCAGCCGCCGGGTTCCGTCCCAGAGGATGGCGCGCCAGCCGGCGGCGCGGGCGGCCTTGACGTTGTCGGCCCGGTCGTCGAGGAGCGCGAGGTCGGCCGGCGCGTAGCCCGTGCGAGCCTCGACGGCGGCGAAGAAGGCGGGGTCGGGCTTGCCGCAGCCGTAGGCGGCCGAGTGGTGCATCGCGTCGAAGCGGTCGCGCAGGCTGAGCGTGTCCCAGAGGTAGGCGGCGCGCTCGTGCTCCTGGACGGTGGCGAGGTGGAGCGCGACGCCGGCGGCGCGGAGGTCCGCGAGATCGTGCAGCAGGGTCTCGTCGAGCCGGGCGTCCATGGCGAACCAGTAGTCGGCGACGGCGCGGCTGGTGAGGTGCGGGGCGTGTTCGGCCAGGACCGGCGCGAGGCGATCGTGCAGGCCGGCGCGGCCCATCACCACGTCGGGCCAGTGCGGCCGGAAGAAGTGGGTCTGCAGGGTCGCGGCGGCGAGGCCCAGGTCGGCTTCCATATTCGCCGCCCAGCCGCCCGGGCGCGGAACGACGACCACGCCGTCGACGTCGACCATCAGCGCCTTCGGCCGCGTCACGTCCCGCCCAGCAGCCCCTTCAGGCGGTAGAGGGCGTCCATCGCTTCGCGGGGGCTCATGCCGTCGGGGTCGAGGGCCCGCAGCGCCTCCTCGGCGGGGCTGGGGCCGTAGGCGGCGGCGGGTTCGGCGACGGCGGCGAAGAGGGGCAGATCGTCGAGGTTGGCGGGGCCGGCGGCCTCCTTCTCCAGGCGTTCCAGCACCTGCTTCGCCCGGGCGACCACGGGGCCGGGCACGCCGGCCAGCTTGGCCACCTGGACGCCGTAGCTGCGGTCGGCGGGGCCGGGGCCGGCTTCATGCAGGAAGATCAGCTCGCCGTTCCACTCCTTGGCCTTGAGGCTGAGGTTGGAGACGTAGGGCAGGCGGCCCTCCAGCACGGCCAGCTCGTGGTAGTGGGTCGCGAAGAGGGCGCGGCAGCGGTTGGTCTCGTGCAGGGCCTCGGCGCAGGCCCAGGCGATGGCGAGGCCGTCGTAGGTGGCAGTGCCGCGGCCGATCTCGTCCAGAATCACCAGGCTGCGCGGCGTGGCCTGGGAGAGGATTGCGGCGGTCTCGACCATCTCCATCATGAAGGTGGAGCGGCCGCGGGCCAGGTCGTCGCCGGCGCCGACGCGGCTGAACAGGCGGTCCACCGCGCCGATGCGCAGCCGCCTCGCCGGAACAAAGCAGCCGGACTGGGCCAGGACGGCCAGCAGCGCGTTCTGGCGCAGGAAGGTCGACTTGCCGGCCATGTTCGGGCCGGTGACGAGGCTGAGGCGCGCGCCGCCCACGCCCTGGCCGTCGAGGCGGCAGTCGTTGGGTGTGAAGGCCTCGCCCGCGCGGCGGACGGCGGCCTCGACCACCGGATGGCGCGCGGCCTCGGCCTCGAAGGCGGTGGAGCGGTCGACGACGGGGCGAGTGGCGCCGACGTCGTCGGCCCATTCGGCCAGCGCGGCGGCGACGTCGAGGGTCGCGGCGGCCAGGGCGGCGGCCTGGAGGGGCGCGGCCACTCCCGTCGCCGCGTCGCGCCAGGCCTCGAAGGTGTCGAGCTCGATGGCCAGCGCGCGCTCGGCGGCCTGGGCGATCTTCGCGTCGAGTTCGGCCAGCTCCACGGTGGTGAAGCGCACCTGGTTGGCCATGGTCTGGCGGTGGATGAAGGTGGCGTTCAGCGGGGCCTTGAGCAGCGGCTCGGCGGCCTTGGCGGTGGCCTCGACGAAGTAGCCGAGGACAGCGTTGTGGCGGACCTTCAGCGCGACGCCGCTCTCGGCGGCGAGGCGGGCCTCCAGGGCGAGGATCACGCGGCGGCTGTCGTCGCGCAGCGCACGGGCCTGATCGAGTTCGGGGCGCACGCCCTGGGCCACGAAGCCGCCGTCGCGGGCCAGCGCCGGGAGTTCGGTTCCGAGGCCGGTGGTCAGCAGGTCGAGGAACTGCGCGAGGTCGGGGCTGTTGGCGAGATGCAGGGCGGCGAGGGCCTGGGCGACCTCGGCCGGCAGGGTCAGCAGCGGATCCTTGGTCTCGCTGAAGAGGCGGCAGACCGCGCCGCCGGTGAGGAGGCCGTCGCGGAGCGCGCCGAGGTCGCGCGGTCCGCCACGGCCGAGGGCCAGGCGGCTGAGCGCGCGGGCCATGTCGGGCAGGCCCTTCAGGGTCTCGCGCAGCTTCTGGCGCTGGGGCCGGCGCTCGACGAACCAGCCTACGGCGTCGAGGCGGGCGTCGATGGCGGCGGGGTCGAGCAGCGGGCGGGCGAGGCGGGCGGCGAGCGCGCGGGCGCCCGGCGCGGTCACGGTGCGGTCGATGGCGGCCAGCAGCGAGCCGTCGCGCGATCCGGACTGCGCGCGCTCGATCTCCAGGCTGGCGCGGGTGGCCGGGTCGATGACCATCACGTCGCTCTCGCCCATGCGACGAGGTGCGGAGAGCGCAGGCAGCCGCCCGGCCTGGGTCGTCTCCAGGTGGGCGGCGATGAGGCCCAGCGCCGAGACCTCGGCGCCGGCGAGCTGGCCGAAGCCGTCGAGGGTCTCGACGCCGTAGAGGCGCTTCAGGCGGGTCTCGGACGCGCCGGGCTCGGCCAGCGCCGAGGGCATCGGCTGGACGAAGCCGCCGGCCGCCTTCAACGCCGCGCTCACCGCCTCGTCGGCGAACAGGCGATCCGGGACCAGGATCTCCGACGGCCCGAGCGCCGCCAGCGTCGAGGCCAGGCCCGAGACGGTGATGGCCAGGCACTCGACCTCGCCCGTGGAGAGTTCGACGGACGCGACCGCCGCCGAGCCGGCGCGCACCGCGACGGCGGCCAGGCGGTTGGCGCCGCGGGCGTCGAGCAGGCCGTCTTCGGTGAGGGTGCCCGGCGTGACCACGCGGGTCACCTCGCGGCGGACGACCGCCTTGGAGCCACCGCGCCGCTTGGCCTCGGCCGGGTCCTCAAGCTGGTCGCAGACCGCGACCTTGAACCCCGCGCGGATCAGCTTGGCGAGGTAGGCCTCCATGGCGTGGGCCGGGACGCCGGCCATGGGGATCGGCTGGCCGCCGTGATTGCCGCGGGCCGTCAGCGTGATGCCGAGGACCGCGTGGGCCTTCTGGGCGTCCTCGAAGAACAGCTCGAAGAAGTCGCCCATGCGGAAGAAGACCAGCGCGTCCGGCTGGCGCGCCTTGGCCTCGAAGAATTGCGCCATGACCGGCGTGGCGCCGGCGGCATGATCGGTGGCGGTCGAGACCTGGGCGTTCATGGAACGGGCAAGGCTAAAGGACGGAGCCGAGTCCCTGAACCCCTTGAACACGGTCGCCCGTGCGCCAAGCTGTGGATGGATGGCCTACGGCAGCGTCGATTCGAGGTTCGTGATCTTCCCCGCCGGCCCGGCGGACGCCGAGGGGCTGGGCCGCGTGCATGTCCAGTCCTGGCGCGAGACCTACAGGGGCCTGCTGCCGGACGCCTATCTCGCCCGGATGAGCGAGGAGGCGCACGCGCGCCGGTTTGGTCACGCGCTGACCCGGCCGGGCGCCGACGACGTGACCCTGGCCGCTGCCGACCGCTGGAGCCACGTGGGCTACGTCCAGGGCGGACCGTCGCGCCGGCGCGTGCCGGGCGAGGCGGAGGTGGCGACGCTGTACGTCGTGCGCCCGGCCCAGAACCGCGGGCTGGGCGCGCGGCTGCTCGGCGACACGGCCCGCGCGCTGGCCGTGCGGGGCGCGCGGAGCCTGGTGATCTCGGTGCTGCGCGACAACTTCGCCGCGCGCGGCTTCTACGAACACCTGGGCGGCGTCGCCGAAGCGGCGCGGGAGGAGCCGGGCCCCGGCGGCGGGCGGTTCTGGGAGGTGGCGTATGTGTGGCGCGACATCGGGGCGTTGACTTCCCTCCCCTGATGGGCAGGGAAGCGCGCTACGCGCTCTCCGCCGCCGACGTCAGGCTGACGAAGACGTCCTCCAGGTCGGGGTCCTCGGTCGAGATGTCCTTGATGTGCAGGCCGGCCGCGCGGATGGCGGCCAGCACCTGCTCGACGCTGGACTGGCCGGTGCGGTAGCCGACCGAGAAGCCGCCCGCCTTGGTCAGCCTGGTCTCGAAGCCGGCGAGGACCGGCGCGGCCGTCACGGGCTGTTCCGGCGTCACGAGGACGTGGCGGGTGTCCATGCGGCGCAGCAGGGTCGTGGTGGGCTCGCAGGCGACGACCAGGCCGCGGTTGACGATGGCGATCTGGTCGCAGAGCTCCTGGGCTTCTTCCAGGTAGTGGGTCGTGAGCACGATGGTCACGCCCTTGCGGTTCAGCTCCAGCACGTAGTTCCAGAGCTGGCGGCGCAGTTCGACGTCGACGCCGGCGGTGGGCTCGTCGAGGATCAGCACCGGCGGATTGTGGACCATAGCCTTGGCGACCATCAGCCGGCGCTTCATGCCGCCCGAGAGCTGGCGGACGTAGGCCTTGGACTTGTCGGCCAGGCCCAGCGCGGCCAGCAGCTCGTCGGAGCGGCGCTCGGACTTCGGCACCGCGTACATGCCGGCGGCGACCTCCAGGGCCTCCTTCGGCGTGAAGAAGGGGTCGGCGGCGATCTCCTGCGGCACCACGCCGATGGCGGCGCGCGCGTCGCGGGGCTGCCGGTCGATGTCGCGGCCCCAGATGGTGACCTGCCCGCTCGTCTTGCGGCAGAGGCCGGCCAGGATGTTGATGAAGGTCGACTTGCCGGCGCCGTTCGGGCCCAGAAGCCCGAAGATCGACCCGCGCGGGATGGCGAGGTCGATGCCGCGCAGCGCGTGCATCTCGGGCGTGGTCTTGGTGGCGGCGTAGGTCTTGGTCAGGCCCCGGGCCTCGATCGCGTATTCGGGAAGGTCCATAGGGGTCCGTCGTTGACGTGCAAAGCTATGCTCGCATACCTAGGCCCGCGTTCGCCCTGCGCCAAGGCAAGGGCTGGAGGTAAGACCAGACATGGCCCGCAGAGCCGCTGCTTCCGCGACGAAAACCGCGCCCGCGCCGGCCAGGGCCGCGCCGACGCCCGACCTGCCGGCGCCCGAGGTGGTCCGGGTGCGGACGGGCCGCGTGTCCTGCGACGGCGTCGGCGGCGCGCTGGGCCATCCGCGCGTATGGCTGGAGATGGGCGAGGCGACCTTCGTCGAGTGCCCGTACTGCGACCGCCGCTTCGTGCTGGCGGCGGGCAGCGAGGGTCCGGAGAACGAACTCCTGGCCCCCGGCGTCTACGAAGGCCCGCGCGGGCACTGATTTCACACCGCTCGCTTCAGACGTAGTGCGGAAGCGCTGGCGACCTGCCAGGGCTCAGACCCGGAGCGGCATCAGGATGTACTGTACATCCGCGTCGGCGGGGTCGAGGACCAGGGCCGGGTCGTTGGGGCCGCCGAAGCGAAGCTCCATGCTGCCGCCCGAGATCTGGTCGGTGATGTCGAGCAGGTAGCGGGCGTTGAAGGAGAGCTCGAAGGGCTCGCCGTCGTAGTCGATCTCCAGCTCCTCGACCGCCTGGCCGGCTTCCATGTTGCGCACGGTGAGCACGACGCGGCCGCTCTCGATGGCCATCCGCACCGAGCGCGACTTCTCGGCCGAGATGGTGGCGACGCGGTCGACGGCCTGGGCGAACAGCTTGGCGTCGACCATGACCGTGCGATTGTTGTCCTTCGGGATCACGCGGCCGTAGTCGGGGAAGTTGCCGTCGATGACCTTGGAGGTCAGCGCGGCGCCGCCCAGTTCGAGGCGCACCTTCTGCGGGCTGATCTGGAGGTCGACGTTCTCGCCGGCGTCTTCCAGCAGGCGGCGGACCTCGTTGATGGTCTTGCGGGGCACGATGACGCCCGGCGCGCCGGCGGCGCCTTCGGGGGCCGGCATGTCGGCGAGCGCCAGCCGCGAGCCGTCGGTGGCCACCGCGCGCAGGCGCGGCGCGCCGTCGACGACGATCGTGTGGACGTAGAGGCCGTTCAGGTAGTAGCGCGTCTCCTCGGCGGAGATCGCGAAGCGGGTCTTGTCGATCAGGCGGATCAGGTCGTTGACGTCGACCGCCATGGTCCCGCCGAAGCCCTCGGCGCTCATCACCGGGAAGTCGCCGGCCGGAAGGACAGGCAGGTTGAAGCGGCTGCGGCCGGCGGCCACGGTCAGGCGCGGGTCCTCGCCGGTGAAGCTCAGCGAGACGTCGGCGCCCTCGGGCAGCTTGCGCACGATCTCGTAGAGCGTGTGCGCAGGCGCGGTGATCTGGCCGGGCTGGTCCACCTGGGCCAGGGCCTCGTCGATGATCTCCATGTCGAGGTCGGTCGCCGAGAAGGTCAGCCGGTCCCGCTCGGCCGAAAGCAGCACGTTCGACAGGATCGGGATGGTGTTGCGGCGCTCCACCGCGCTCTGCACGTGGCCCAGTGCGCGGAGCAGCGCGGCGCGTTCGATCGTCAGCTTCATGTCAGTCCCGGCTCACCAATCGCGCATGGCCAAGTCAACCAGGGGCCGAATCACCCCGAGCCTGCGCGCCCCGAAGGGAGGGGACTTCCGACATTAGCGAATTCGCAACCGCGGGAAAGTGCGCCGGGGCCTCATGCACAGGCAAAACGCCCCGGCGGGCTGCGCGGCGGCTACGCCCGCGTGTCGATGGAGCCGCCGGCGTCGCCGGAGTCCTCGCCGCCGTAGGCGCCGCCGCCGGGCTTGGCCGCGGACGCGCCGGCGCCCTTCGGCGAGACGACCACCATCGCCGGGCGCACGAGGCGGCCCAGGAGTTCGTAGCCGGGCTGCAGCGTCTGAATGACCGAGCCGGGCGGCACGTCGTCGGCGGGCTGTTCCATCATCGCCTGATGGAGATGCGGGTCGAACTTCTCGCCCCTGGGCGGGTCGAGCTTCTTCAGGCCATTGTTCTCGAAGGCGGTCTGGAGCGCCTTCGAGGTCATCTCGACCCCGACCACGAAGTTCTTCGCCGGGCCGTCGGCGTCGGCCGGGGCGGCGGCCAGCGCACGATCGAAGTTGTCGGCCACGCCCAGCAGGTCGCGGGCGAACTTGGTGATCGCGTAGGCGCGCGCGTCGTTCGCCTCGCGCTCGGCGCGGCGCTTGGTGTTCTCGGCGTCGGCGGCGTAGCGGAGCACCTGCTCCCTGAGCGCCTGGACCTCGGCCTGCAGCGCTTCCACCTCAGCATCGACCGAGGGCGTGTCGGCTTCCCAGTTCGCCGGCGTATCGTCTTCAGACATCTCTCTAGCTCGTACCCTTCATCACCTGGCCAAGCACGCGGGCGGTGTAGTCCACCAACGGAATGACCCGGGCATAGTTCAAACGCGTGGGGCCGATGACGCCGATGGCGCCGACGACCTTCTGCGCGCCCGTCATATAGGGCGCCGCGATCACAGCGGAACCCGAAAGGGAAAAGAGCCGCGTCTCGGCGCCGATGAAGATGCGCACGCCCTCGCCGTCGCGGACGCCGTCGAGGAGCTGGATGAGCTGTTCCTTCTGCTCCAGGTCCTCGAAGAGCGAGCGGACGCGCTCCAGGTCCTCGATCGCCTGGCTGTCCTCCAGCAGGTTCGCGCGGCCGCGCACGATGAGCGCGCGGTCCTGCGCCTCGCCGCCGCCCCAGGCGGCCAGGCCGTCCTCGACCAGGCGCGCGGCGGTGGTGTCGAGTTCGCGCCGCGCGAGGTCGAGCTCGGTGCGCAGTTCGCCCTTGGTCTCGGTGAGCGTCTTGCCGCGCAGGCGCGCGTTCAGGAAATTCGAAGCCTCCTGCAGGGCCGACGGCGTGACCCCGACCGGCAGGCGGATGAGCCGGTTCTCCACGGCGCCGTCGTCGAACACCATGATCGCGAGCGTGCGGTCGCCCGACAGCAGAACGAACTCGACGTGGGTGACGCCGGCGTCCTTCATCGGGGTCACGACCACGCCGGCGCCGCCCGCGAGGCCCGAGAGGATGGCGGAGGCCTCGTTCAGCGCGTCCTCGTAGTTGCGGCCGTGGGCGCGCAGGCGGGCCTCGATGGAGCGGCGCTCGTCCTCGCCGATGTCGCCCACCTCCAGCAGGCCGTCGACGAAAAGGCGCAGGCCCGCATGGGTCGGCAGGCGCCCGGCGCTGATGTGCGGCGCGCCGAGCAGGCCGAGCTGGGTCAGGTCCTGCATGGTGTTGCGGATCGAGGCCGGGGACAGCGAGACGCCGCCCCGCGACAGCGTGCGAGAGCCCACGGGCTCGCCGGTCTCCAGGTAGCTCTCGACGATGCGCCGGAAGATGTCGCGCGCGCGACCGTCCATGTCGGCGAGGCTGGGGCCGCGGGTGAAGACGGACGAGGTCATGGGTTGCGGCGGGCCATGGTGCGCATCGGCGTAGTAGGATAAGCGCGGACCCTCCGTGCGCAAGCTGCGCCCCAACGCCCCGAGACCGCCCGAGACGCCATGCGACCTTCCGAACGCGCCCCCGACATCCTGCGCCCGCTGACCCTGGAGACCGGCGTGACCCGCTACGCCGAAGGCTCGTGCCTGATCAGCGCGGGGCACACCAAGGTGCTGGTGACGGCCAGCCTCGAGGAGGGCGTGCCGGGCTTCCTGCGCGGCAAGGGTCAGGGCTGGGTGACGGCGGAGTACGGCATGCTGCCGCGCGCCACCCACACGCGGGGCCGCCGCGAGGCCGCCGCCGGCAAGCAGAGCGGGCGCACGCAGGAGATCCAGCGGCTGATCGGACGGTCGTTGCGGGCCGTCACCGACCTGAAGGCCCTGGGCGAGCGCCAGATCACCGTGGACTGCGATGTGATCCAGGCCGACGGCGGCACGCGCACGGCCTCGATCACCGGCGCCTGGATCGCGCTCAGGCTGGCGACGAAGTATCTGCTGGACGAGGGTGTGATCGCGACCGACCCGATCCTGGACCAGGTGGCGGCGGTGAGCTGCGGGATCTTCGCCGGCACGCCGGTGCTGGACCTCGACTACGACGAGGACTCGAACGCCGAGGCGGACGCCAACTTCGTCCTGACCGGCTCGGGCGACATCGTGGAGGTGCAGGCCACCGGCGAGAAGCGCGGCTTCAGCCAGGCGGAGTTCGACGCTCTGTTCTCGCTGGCGAGGAAGGGCATCGGCGAGCTGTGCGTGCGGCAGCGCGAAGCCACAGCTTAGAGAGGCCGCGAAGCGGCGCCTTCCGATTCAATGAACCGCGGAAAACGCGGAATCGCGCGGAAAGAGTCCGGGCCAGGTTTCCGCGTCATTCCGCGTTTCCGCGGTCCTGAAAATGACGGAGCCTCCGCCCGCGCGGAGACTCTCGAGAATAGAACGCCAGATACGCAAACGGCGCCGCCCTCCCGGGTCGGCGCCGCCGGCGCTCGCAGATCGGGCCCGCAGGCCCGACGGTGCGCGTATCAGAAGAACACGTTGAAACGCAGGGCCTGCGGCGGCAGGCGCTCAAGCTCGCGGGCGAGCGGGGCGAACAGCGCGTCGAGGAAGTTTTCGATCTTGCGGGCCATTGGACGGCTCCTTGTTGCGGTGCAGCGTAGCTGTGCAGATAGGGTGTCCTCCTGGGAAATTCAAGAATTCCCGCTACGATGAATTGTTTTTCGCTGCGATGCGGCGAACCATGTGGTTGCGGCGCAACACAAAGAACGTCGGTTGCTCTGCGTCCGGATCGGCGCGAGGCTCGGTATCGCTGGGCGTGACAGGGGACGTGCGCCGATGACCGACACCTCGATCGCCGAAGCCACGCGCCGGGTGGCGAAGGCGGAACGCATCGCCGCGCTCGACGTGCTGCGCGGGTTCGCGATCCTCGCGATCCTGATGATGAACGTCCCCTACATGGGGAGCTACGCCGATTTCGACCTGTTCGACCCGCGGCTGGTGAGCTGGACGGCGGCCGACCAGACCGCGTTCAGGATTATCGGCACGCTGTTCGACGGCACCCAGCGCGGGATGCTGGAGCTCCTGTTCGGCGCCGGGATCATGATCATGACCCGCGCGGCCATGACGCCCGACGCGCCGGTGGCGGTGGCCGACCTGCACCTGCGCCGGAACCTGTGGCTGATGGCGTTCGGCGTCTTCCAGGCGCTCGTCCTGATGTGGCCGGGCGACATCCTGTTCCCCTATGGGATCGCGGCGATCTTCGTGTTCGGCGCGCGCACCCTGCCGGCCCGGACCAAGGCGATCCTGGGCGTGGTCTTCCTGCTCGGGGTGATCGGGTCCGGCTACGCCCGCCACGTCGACGCGGTGAACCTGAAGGCCGAGGCCGTCGCCGTGCAGGCCAAGGTCACGGCCAGGAAGCCGGTGACTCAGGAGCAGCAGGCCAAGCTCGACAAGTGGAACGACAAGGTGAAGGCCGCCGCCCCACTGGCCCAGAACAAGGCGAAGCAGGAGGCCGTCGCCAAGGAGAAGAAGGCGCGGCGGGGTCCGGTGGACGGCTACTGGAAATTCCTGGCGGGGATCTGGACGCAGTTCAACTTCTCGATGTTCGCCCTCTTCGGGATGCTGGAGATCGTCGGGACCATGCTGCTGGGGATGGCGCTCTACGACTGGGGCGTGCTCCAGGGGCGCAGGAGCGCCGCGTTCTATGCGGGGCTGGCGGTCGCAGGCTACGGCGTCGGGGCGACGCTGCGGACCCTGGCCATCGACGAGATGATGCTGTTCTCGCCGGACCCCAAGACCTTCGGTTGGACCTGGGACGTCGCGCGCATGGCGCTGACGCTCGGTCATGTGGGGCTGTTCAACCTGATCCTGAAGAGCGCGGCGGGATCGCGCGTCCTGTCGGTCTTCCAGGCGCCCGGGCGGATGCCGCTCACGATCTACCTGTCGGCCTCGATCCTGGGGATGCTGATCATCTTCCCGGGGTTCGGATTCGGGCAGTTCGGCCGGCATGGCTGGGCCGGGCTCGAGGCGATCGCGCTCTCGATCATCGCCGGACAACTGATCTTCGCGAACGTCTGGATGGCGTATTTCGAGACCGGCCCGATCGACTGGCTCTGGAAATCGCTCGCCTACAAGAAGCGCCAGCCGTTCCTGAAGGTCCGGGGCCCCATGGGCGTCGCCGCCCCGGCAGCGGCGGAGTGACTTCGAGCCTCGGCGCAAGCGGAGGCCCTCTCATTCAGAAACCGCGGAAAACGCGGAACCACGCGGAAGGGGTCCGGGCCACTTTCCGCGCAATTCCGCGTTTTCCGCGGTTCATTGAATCGGAAAGCGCCGCTTCGCGGCCTTGGTGGCTACTCTTCCTCGTCCGCCATCGGATCGTCGGGGCCGGGTTCGTAGACGATCAGGTCGCCGGGCTGGCAGTCGAGTTCGCGGCAGAGGGCGGCCAGCGTCGAGAAGCGCACGGCGCGCGCCTTGCCGGTCTTCAGGATCGACAGGTTGGCGATGGTCACGCCGACACGGTCGGCGAGCTCGGTCAGCGACATGCGCTTTTCGAGGAGCACGCGATCGAGGCTCACGCGGATGGGCATCGGGGTTCTCGCCTCAGATCGTCAGCTCGGCCTCGCGCCGCAGCCGCGCGCCCTCGCGGAACACTTCCGCCAGCACGAAGACCACGAGCACCGAGAACCAGGCGGTGAGGCTCATGTCGGGTTCGACCTTGTTGACGCCCGAGAACAGCCAGGCCGAGACGGCCCAGAAGGCATAGCGGCCGAGTTCGAGCCCCGCGAGCATCAGGCCGATGAGGCGCAGGCGCGCCACGTTGTCGGGGTGGAAGGGATCGCCGGCGGTCAGGGTGGTGAAGATCCGGCGGAGCGCCGCCACGATCACCAGGACGCCCGCGAGATAGAGGGCGGCGCCGAGCAGGCCGCCGGCGAACGAAGGGCCGTTGCGGATCAGCTCGGCCAGCGCGCCGGGGTTCGTCTCGCGGAGGCCGGGCAGGATGTCGGGATTGTAGCTCAGCAGCAGCGCCGCGAGCGTCAGCACGGAGAGGACGACGACGCCGATCCACAGGGCGGCGAAGACCACGTCGAGGATGATCTTCAGGAAGCTCGAAACCGAGCCCGGACCCAAGGCGCGCATCATGTCGTACCTGCCCCCAGTCGTTCGTCTGGATCCGCCCCGCCGGAAGCTGCTCTCCAGCCTCGGATCGGGGCGGATCGGACGATCCTCAAGTCTTGCACTCAGTCTTAGAGGAAGGCGGCGCGGGCGGCGATGCTGAGGATCGGCGCGGCGGCCAGGACGACCAGAAGGCTCATCGCGGTGCGGTCGAGGAGGTTCATGACGTTGGCGAACATTTGGTGGCTCCGTATCGATGCTGCGTTGCAGCGGCTTGTCTGTCGAAGCACCGTGCTTCGATGTGATTATCGATACGGCCATATCGTTTCCCGATCACGTGAATATCGAGTAACGATATGAAACTTTGGTAATGCAGTGCCGCAGTCTGGCCGGCGTTCCAGCCTCGGTGGCGCGTCGGCGCCGTTCAATGGAATGCGCCTGCGCCGCGGCTACTTCGGCTTGCGTTGCCGCATGAGGCCTTCCTGGGCGCAGGAGGCGACCAGGGCCCCGTCGGAGGCGCGGTAGATGTAGCCCAGGTTGAAGCCGCGGCCGCCGGAGGCCGAAGGGCTCTCCTGGTCGTAGAGGTGCCATTCGTTGAAGTCGGTCGGGCGGTGGAACCACATGGCGTGGTCGAGGCTGGCGGTCTGCATCCCCGGTGTCTGCCAGCCCACCGCGTGCGGCCGGATGGCGGTGCCCAGCAGGCTCATGTCGGAGGCGTAGGCCAGGATCACCTGGTGCATGCGCGGGTCGGCCGGAATCGTGTCCCGGGCGCGGAACCAGACCTGCTGTCGGGCCGGCAGGCGGTCGGGTTTCACCTCGTCGGGCTCGCCGCCCACGCTGCGCATCTCGATGGGCTGCGGGCGGTCCAGCCAGGCGCGCGCGGTGGGCGGGGCGTCCTTCAGGCGCCGTGCGGCCGAGACGATGTCGTCCTCGACAGTGTCCCAGTGCGGGGCGGCGGGCATGTCGGACTGATGCTCGAAGCCGTCCTCCTCGTTCTGGAACGAGGCGGCGAGGTTGAAGATCTGCTGGCCGTGCTGCACGGCGATGACGCGGCGGGTGGTGAAGCTGCCGCCGTCGCGCGAGCGGTCCACCTCGAAGACGATCGGGATGTTCGGGTCGCCCGGCCGGATGAAGTAGCAGTGCAGCGAGTGGCAGACGCGCGCCTCCACCGTCTCGTAGGCGGCGAGCAGCGACTGGGCGATCACCTGGCCGCCGTAGATGCGCTGGCGGCCCTCCTCGTCGGGCGTCGTGCCGCGGAACAGGTTCACCTCGAGGCGCTCGAGCTTCAGGGTCTCGCAGAGGGTCTTGGTGTCCATGGAGCGCCTATGCTGCATTTGCGAAGGCGGTCGATACGCCGGGCCCGGCGCGCGGGCAACCTCCCGGCGGCGGGCCGGCGCCGGCGGCTTGCGCTGGCGGACGGCGCGCCTCGCCTGCTAAGGGGGCGGTCATGACTTCAGGCCGCGTCCAGCTTCCGCCTTCCGAACACTGGAAGGCCGCCATGCAGCTCCTCGCCAAGGGCGAGTTCGAACTCGGCTGGAAGCTCTGGGAGACCCGTCCGATCGAGATCGGCGGCCGGGTGTCGGGCAAGCCGGCGCTGGCCGTGCCCGAGTGGGACGGCAGCGACATCGGGAGCCTGCTGATCCTGCCGGAACAGGGCCTGGGCGACCAGATCATGTTCGCCCGCTATGCGCCGCTCATGCGCGACCGCGGCGTGGCGACCACCATCATGTGCCATCCGCTGCTGGCGCGGCTGTTCGAGACGCTGGGCGTGCCGGTGCTGAACGCGCAGGGCCGCGTGGCGCTGCCGCCGGTGGACGCCTGGGCGCTGGGGCCGTCGATGCCGTATCTGTGCGGCACGCGGCCCGAGACGATCCCGCCCGCGCCCTATCTGTCCGCGACGCCGCGGCGTCTGGGCCGCATCGGCGTGCAGGCCAGCGGCAACCCCAACAACCCGACCGACGTCACGCGCTCCCTGCCGCCCGAGCTGGCGCAGGAGCTGCTGGCGATCCCGGACGCCTTCAGCCTGGAGCACGAAAGCACCGGCGCGCGCGACCTGCGGGACACCGCCGAGATCATCGCCGGCGCGGACCTGGTGATCGCGGTCGACACGGCTGTCGCGCACCTCGCCGGCGCGCTGGGCAAGCCCTGCTGGCTGATGATCCCGCGCCAGGCCGACTGGCGCTGGATGCGCGACCGCGCCGACAGCCCCTGGTATCCGTCGATCCGGCTGTTCCGCCAGCCGGTGGCCGGCGACTGGGCGAGCGTGGTGGCCGAGGTGAAGGCCGCGCTCTGACCGGGCGCCGGGCGCTCAGGTCTTGCGCATCCGCATCAGGCCTTCCTGCGCCACCGAGGCCACCAGGGTCCCGTCGTCGGCGTAGATCTCGCCCCGGATCAGGCCGCGCCCGTCCGAGGCCGAGGGGCTGTCGTGGACGTAGAGGTGCCACTGGGTGAAGTCGGTGGGCCGGTGGAACCACATGGCGTGATCCAGGCTGGCCGACTGGAAGCCCGGCGTCTGCCAATGCACGCCGTAGGGCCGCATGGCGGTCGAGAGCAGGTTCATGTCCGACGCGTAGGCCAGGATCACCTGGTGCATGTGCGGGTCGTCGCCGATCGGCGTGGCGCAGCGGAACCAGTTCTGGGAGACGGGCTCCTTGGGCTGGCCGTCGCGCCAGTAGGTGCGGGCGTCCGACGAGCGCATCTCGATGGGCTGGGGCCGCGACATCCAGCGCTTCATCTCCTCGGGCGCGTCCTTCATGGCGTCGCGCATGACGGTCATCTGGTCGGGCAGTTCGGACCAGTGGGGGCCCGGCGGCATCTTCGACTGGTGGCTGAAGCCCTCCTCGGGGTCTTTGAACGAGGCGGCGAGGTTGAAGATCTGCTTGCCCCGCTGCACGGCGATGACACGCCGGGTGGTGAAGCTGCCGCCGTCGCGCGAGCGGTCCACCTCGAACACGATCGGCGTCGTCGGATCGCCGGGCCGGATGAAGTAGCAGTGCATCGAGTGGCAGACGCGGTCCTCGACCGTCTCGTAGGCCGCCAGCAGCGACTGGGCGATCACCTGGCCGCCGAAGATGCGGCCCGGCCGGTTGTCGGGCGAGGTCCCGCGGAACAGGTTCTCCTCGATCCGCTCGAGCTGCAGCGTCTCGGTCAGGGTCTCGTCCTGCGCGACTTCGTCGGGAAGGGGGGGCGTTTCGCTCATGCGGCGCCGGATACGCGCGCCAGGGTTCGCGGGCAAGGTGTTGCCTCACAACCGCAACCGTCGTCATCCTCCGCGCCGATGACCGACCCCCGGGACAGCTTCGCCTCGGACAGCTTCACGCCCGTGTGGCGCTCGCCGCTGGCGCTGATGATGCTTGCCTGGATGGGGCTGGCCATCGGCGGCATCCTGGGCGCGTGGCGGACCATCGAGGCGCTGCCGCCGATGATCGCGCTCAGCGTCGGCGTGGGCCTGCTGCTGGTGGCGCCGGCGATGCTGCTGGTCTGGTCGTTCTGGGCGATGATGCGCGATCCCGTGACCGGCTGGATCGCGCCATCGGCGCTGCTCGCGTTCCTCGGCGGCATGATCCCCGCCTGGGGCCCGCTGCTGGACGCCGGCATCCGGCTGAACTTCGAAAGCCACCATGCAGCCTACGACGAGATCGTCGCCGACAGCCGGGCCGGGCGGCTCGTGAAGGCGACCTCCTCGCCGGGCGGCTGGGTCGAGGAGGATCGCGACGGGCTGAGGTTCCGCTACCGCGGGGGGCGGCCCGAGCGCATCGACTTCATCTGGTCGCGCAACCAGTTCATGGAGGCCGGCGTCCGCTACAACGCCAGGCCCTGCCGCCCGACGCCGCGCCTGAAGTGCCTCGCCGCGGGCCTGCCGCTCAGCGACGGCTACAGCCACTACGTGCTGCTGCGGCCTTGACGCCG
>NZ_JAEUMO010000253.1 GCF_016793285.1 Phenylobacterium sp. | reverse complement strand
TTAGGCGCGTTCGCCCGTGAGCGCGGCGTTGCCGAACATGCCGAGCTTGACGTTGCCGCTCATCTTGTCGCCCTCGACCTTGGCCGAGAACTCGAGCTTCATCGGCATCGGGTTCGTGATGTCGGTGCTCCAGGTCAGGTTGTCGCCGTCGACCTTGCCGGTCACTTCCTGCGCGCCCATTTCCGAATCCACCTTGCCGGTGAAGGTGTCGCCGCTGGTCGCGATGGCCACGGCCATCGTGCGCGCGCCCATCGGAGTGTTGATGGTGATCTTCCAGTTGCCGTCCGCAGACATGCAGTCCTCCCGAGAATTGGAGCGCCACCTAAGCCTCAAAGCGGAAGCGAGGCAAGAGTGACGCGGGCGTCATTTTTGTTTCCGTTTCGTCACGGATTTCCCTCCCCTTCATGGTGGGGGGCCTCGCCGAAGGCGAGCGGGTGGGGAAGGGACGTGCAAGACCTCTGACGGTTGGGGATGATGGTGACTTCCCCGCCCTGGCCGCTGCGCGGCCTGTTCCCTCCCGCAGAGGGAAGGGAAGGCTACTCCGCCGCCTCGGCCGGCGCGTTCGCGGCTTCGATCTCGGCGGCCTTGGCTTCGACGAGGGCGACGATGTGGTCGACCATGCCCTCGTTGTCCTGCTTGTGGTCGGGCCGGCCGGCCACGTAGACCATGCCCGCGCCCTTGCCGCCGCCCGTGAAGCCGACGTCGGTCATCAGCGCCTCGCCGGGGCCGTTCACGACGCAGCCGATGATCGACAGGCTGAGCGGCGTGGAGATGTGCGCCAGCCGCTGCTCCAGGGTCTCGACCGTCTGGATCACGTTGAAGCCCTGCCGGGCGCACGACGGGCAGGCGATGATGTTCACGCCGCGGTGGCGCAGGCCCAGCGACTTCAGGATGTCGAAGCCGACCTTCACCTCCTCCACCGGATCGGCCGCGAGGCTGACGCGGATGGTGTCGCCGATGCCGGCCCAGAGCAGCGAGCCGATGCCGATGGCGCTCTTCACCGTGCCGGTGCGCGTGGCGCCGGCCTCGGTCACGCCCAGGTGCAGCGGGCAGTCGATCGCTTCGGCGAGCTGCTGGTAGGCGGCGACGGTCATGAAGGGGTCGGACGCCTTCACGCTGATCTTGAACTCGTGGAAGTCGTGGTCCTGCAGGATGCGGGCGTGGCGCAGCGCGCTGTCGACCATGGCGGCCGGGCAGGGCTCGCCGTACTGCTCCAGGAGGTCGCGCTCCAGCGAGCCGGCGTTGACGCCGATCCGCATCGAGCAGCCGTGGTCGCGGGCGGCCTGGACGACCTCCTTCACGCGCGCGGCGTTGCCGATGTTGCCGGGGTTGATCCGCAGGCAGGCGGCGCCGGCCTGGGCGGCCTCGATGCCGCGGCGGTAGTGGAAGTGGATGTCGGCCACCAGCGGGACCTTGGCGGCCCTGGCGATCTGCCTGAAGGCGGCCGTGGAGTCCTCGTCCGGGCACGAGACGCGGACGATGTCGCAGCCGGCTTCCTCGAGCTGGCGCACCTGCTCGATGGTGGCGGCCGCGTCGGCGGTCAGCGTGTTGGTCATCGACTGGACGGTGATGGGTGCGTCGCCGCCCACCTCGACCTTGCCCACGCGGATCTTGCGGCTCTTGCGGCGGTCGATCGCGCGCCACGGGCGGACGGACGTGTGGGCTTCGGTGCTCATCGCGGGCGGAAAATAGGGCGCTCGGGCCGCGAACCCAAGCGCCACGTGCGTCGAGCCCGGATTCCGCCGCTGCGCCACGCCCGCCGTGGCCCCTCTACATGAGGGTTGACGCCGGCGCGCCGATATGTTCTCTTTTTGTTCATGTCTGCGACCGATGCCGCATCCGCCCAACTGTTCGAGCTCGCCGAGCTCGGCATGAGCGTCGTGCGCCGCATCGCCGTGGCCGTCGAGGCGGCCCCGGACACCCCGACCCTGCTCGCCCTGGTCGACGCCCACTGCGACGTCGGCCGCGGCGTGCGCCAGTC
>NZ_JAEUMO010000232.1 GCF_016793285.1 Phenylobacterium sp. | reverse complement strand
CTGGGCCGCCGGCAAACGGGATAACGTCGTGACCGAGACTTGCGCCGACGCCCCGACGCGCCGCACGCTGTGCGCCATGAAGCTGCTGGTGGTCGACGATCACGTGCTGGTGCGCCAGGGCCTGGCCGCCCTGCTGGACGGTCGCGGCGCGGCCAGCGAGGTGATCCAGGCCGGCGACGTCGCCGAGGCGCTGGCGGCGGTGCAGGCCAATCCCGACCTCGAAGCCGTGCTGCTCGATCTCAACCTGCCCGGCCTGGGCGGCATGGGCGCGATCGGCGAGATCGGGCGCCTGCGGCCCGACCTGCCCGTGGTGATCCTCTCCTCGTCCGAAGACCCCGAGGACGTGCGCCGCGCCCTCGACCTCGGCGCGCTGGGCTACGTGCCGAAGTCGGCCAGCCCCGAGACGCTGATCTCCGCCGTCCAGATGGTGCTGGGGGGCGAGGTCTACGTGCCGCCGCTGCTGGCCAATGCGCCGCCGCCGCCGCCGGGCATCGCCGAACTCACGCCTCGCCAGCGCGAGATCCTGGTGGCGGTCGCCCGCGGGCTCTCGAACAAGGACATCGCCGTGCGGTTCGGCCTCTCGGAGAAGACCGTGAAGGTGCATGTCGGCGCGATCTTCCGCACGCTGGCGGTCTTCAACCGCACCCAGGCGGCGGGCGCGGCCATGGCCGCGGGCCTCATTCCGCCGCAGCCGGCGCCGCCTTCCGCCGGATGAGGTTGGTCACCGCCGCGCGCAGTCGCGCGTGGCTCAGCGGCTTGTGCAGCAGCAGATGGCCGCTGTCCTGCGCCTGGCGGAGCCGCTCGGGCGAGGTCTCGCCGGTGACGATGATCGCCGGCACGTCGACGCCCACCGACGCGCGCACCTTGCGAACGGCCTCGAGTCCGCTTTCACCGTCGCGCAGGCGGTAGTCGCAGATCACCAGGTCGGGCGCGCCGCGGCCCTTCAGCGCCGCCACGCCCGCGTCGCCGCCGGGCGCGGCGATCACCACATGGCCCCAGCTTTCCAGCAGCGCCGTCATCCCCGCCCGGATCGCCTGCTCGTCGTCGATGGCCAGGATGAAGCCGGTGCGCAGGTCGCCCGCCGCGGGCCGGCGCGGGACCGGCGCCCCGGCGCGGGCCGCCGCGCGCGGCGCCAGCACCCGGAAGGTGGTCCCCTCGCCCACCCGGCTCTCCATCTCCAGCGGATGGTCGAGGATGGCGGTGAGCCGCTTGACGATGGGCAGGCCGAGACCCAGGCCCTTGGCCCGGTCGCGGTCGGGATTGCCGACCTGGTAGAATTCCTCGAACACCGCCTCGTGGAGGTCCGTCGGAATGCCCGGCCCGGTGTCGCGCACCTCGAGGCAGAACCGCCGCCCGCGCCGGCGGCAACCCACGATGATCCAGCCCTTCTGGGTGTAGCGCGCCGCATTGCCGATCAGGTTGCGCATCACCCGCTCCAGCAGCACGGGATCGCTACGCACCCAGGCGGTGGTGGGCGCGAGCACGATGTCGATCCCCTTGGCCTCGGCCTCGGGCTCCAGCTCGCGGCAGATGCGCGCGAGCAGCGGCTGCACCGGCAGGGCCACGGGCTTGCTCTCGATCACGCCGGCGTCCAGGCGCGAGATGTCCAGCAGCGAGCCGAACAGGCCGTCCAGCGCGGCGATCGAGACGTCCATCTGGTCGACGAGGTCCACGGTCCGCCTGGGCAGGCGGTGGCTGCGCATCGCGCCGATGAACATGCCGAGCGCGTGTACCGGCTGGCGCAGGTCGTGGCTCGCGGCGGCCAGGAAGCGCGACTTCGCCAGGCTGCTCTGCTCGGCCACGGACTTCTGGGCGCGGAGGTCGTCGGCCAGCGCCGCGTTCTCGAACCGCAGCGTCAGCGCCTCCTCCAGGCTGGCGTTGAAGCGCCGGCCCATGGCCGCCACGCTGGGCAGCCACAGCCCCAGCAGCACCGCGCAGGCGATGTGCAGCGTGTCGCCCTGCAGCAGCAGCCAGGGGATCACCGAGAGGAACGGGACGAAGAAGCTGTAGAGCGCCGGGCGGAACGATCCCGCCGAGCCGATCACGCCGTAGGTCCCCACCACCATCGCCGCCAGCACCAGCGCCTGCAGGTCGAAGCGGTCGGGCGCCAGCAGGAACGGCAGCACCGCCGCCCAGGTCAGGCCGCTGACGATGCAGCCGGCGGTGGCCCGCCAGCCCCACCTGGCCCAGTCGCCGACCGGCGGGTCGGCCTTGAAGTAGGCGCGGCGCACGAAGAGCCTCACCGCGGTGTGGAACGCCAGGAAGCCCAGCCAGACGGCGGCCACGACCGGCGTCAGCGTCTTCTCCCAGATCAGGATGCCGCCCAGCGTCGCGGCGGCCAGCATCGTCGAGAAATAGGTGGAGCCGTCCGCATAGAGCAGGCGCACCTGCTCGGCCCGCACGATGTCGGTGAGGCTCGGGCGCTCGCCGCCGATCTCGTCGCTCATGGGCCGAACCCTCCCCGAGCCAGGCCGTGTCCCGCCGATTGTCACGCAACTGCGCGCGCACCGCTACAGGCGCGCCCGCAGTCCTGCGATCCTCACCCTAGGCTGCGACCGGGCGCCGCGAAATCGGACGGAAGTCCTACGACTTTGGTCTTAAGTCCTGCCTCGCGCGCCTGCGGGTGCGGCAAGGTCAGTGCGGGAGCACCGGGTGGGCCTCGTCCTCGCCGCTGGCCCAGTCGCTGTTGATGAGCCGGCGCAGGTGGTCGCGCTCGGCCTTGAGCGTGGCGAGCGTCGCCAGCGCGCTGGGGTCGCGTGCGATATCCTGGCGGGCGGCCTCCGCGGCCCGCTCCAGGCTCTCCAACTGCATCAGCAGGTCGAAGGCCTGCCGCCACAGCAGCCGCGCCCGCTCGCCGCTCTCGCGCAGGAAGGGCGCCGCGACGCCGGCGCGCTCGGCCTCGCGCTGCACCCGATCGAGGTCGTCCTGGCTGATGCCGCTGGCCAGCAGCCGCCGCTGCAGCGTCTCCATCTCCAGGTGCTCGGTCTCGTAGCGCAGGCGCACCAGTTCCCGCGCGATCTTGTCGAGCTGCTCGTCGCCGAACCCGTGCGAGCCCACGCGCTCGATGGCGTCGTCGATCACCGTCGGGTCCAGGAGCGCCGCCCGCGCCAGCGCCGCCGGCAGCGCCCGCGGCGCGCGGCGCATGCGCTCGGCCGCATCCTTGGCCTCGGGCGTGGCGCCGGCCAGCGCCGCGCGGCGCTTGGCCCAGCCGTGCCTGGAGAGCGCCCGCCCTGCGGCGCCCGCCTCGTAGACCGGCGCCTGGCGCGGCGGCGAAAGCTGCTCGAAGCGACCCAGCAGGTCTTCCTTGTAGGCCTGGGCGAGATCGCCGTCGGCGATCCCGGCGGCGAGCTTGCGCAGCCGCACCTTGAGCGACGCCTTGCGCTCGGGTGTATCCAGCGGCTCGGCGTCGCGCTCGCGGATGAAGAGGGCCTCGGCGAAGGGCGTGGTCTGGCTGAGCTGCTGGCGCAGGACCGCAGGCCCCTGCTCGCGCAGCACATCGTCGGGGTCCTTGCCGCCCTCGACGATGGCGAACCGGAAGCTCTTACCGGGCTTCAGCAGCGGCAGCGCCCGCTCCATCGCCCGCGCTGCGGCCTGGCGTCCCGCCCGGTCGCCGTCGAAGCAGAGCGTGGGCTCCGGATGGTGCCGCCACAGCACCTCCATCTGCTCCTCGCCCAGCGCCGTGCCCATGGCCGCCACGGCCGGAACGCCCGCCCGCTGGCAGGCGATGACGTCCATGTAGCCCTCGACCACCACCAGCGGCGGCGCCTCATCGGCCTTGGCGGCCGCCAGGATCTTCCGTGCTTCCGAGAGGCCGTAAAGGTGGTGGCCCTTGTGGAAGACCACGGTCTCGGGGCCGTTCAGGTATTTCGCCCGCGCCTGCGGGTCCATCGCCCGGCCGCCGAACGAGACCACTCGACCCCGCGCGTCGAGGATCGGGAAGATGATCCGGTCGCGGAACCGGTCGTAGGGCGCGCTGCCGCTCTCCTCCGGCGCGATGAGCAGGCCCGCCTCGACCAGCTCGCCGGGCTTCGCGCCTTTGGTGACGAGGTAGTCCTTCAGCGCCGTCCGCCCGTTCGGCGAAAAGCCGATGCGGAACCGCGCCCACTCGCTCTCCGGCAGCCCGCGCCGCTCCAGATAGGCCCGCGCTTCGCGGCCCGGCGGCCGCTTCAGCTCGGCCTCGAACCACTGCGCCGCCAGCTCCAGCCAGTCGGCGAGGCCCTGCCGCTGCTTCTCCTGCTCGGCGCCGCGCGGGTCCACCTCGGGCAGCGCCAGCCCCGCCTCGCCTGCCAGCCGCTCCACCGCCTCGGCGAACGACAGCCGCTCGGTCTCCTGCAGGTAGGTGATCAGGTCGCCCGTCTTGCCCGACGAGAAGTCGAAGAACATGCCCTTGTCGTCGTTCACGTAGAACGAGGGCGTCTTCTCCTTGTTGAACGGCGACAGGCCCACGTACTCGCGGCCCTGCTTGCGCAGCTTCACGGTGCGGCCGATCACGTCGGACGGCCTCAGCCGCGACTTGATCTCCTCCAGAAACCGCTCATCGAACCGCCCGACCATCCGCCTACCGCTAACACGCCGGACCTGCCCCGGCTGTGGACCACCGCGACGACCCTGTGGATGACAGGTCCAAAGGCATGGAACCGCGGAAAACGCGGAACGGCGCGGAAAGGATGTTCCTATATTGTTCTTTTCTACTTGTCAGGCTATTGTCCGCGGCATGGACGAGCCCAGCGGCAAGCTCCTCTATCAAGAGGAGGCGTTCCGTATTCGCGGCGTCCTCTTCCACGTCTATCGATCTATGGGCGCCGGCTTCCTCGAAGCTGTGTACCAGGAGTGCCTCGGGCTTGAGTTCGCTCGACGAGGTATCCCCTTCGTCGCCGAGCAGACTCTCGGCCTGATCTTTGACGGCGTACCGTTGAAGCAGACCTACAAGGCCGATTTCGTCTGCTTCGATCGCATCGTCGTTGAAGTCAAAGCCACGCGGACGATCGCGCCCGAGCATCGGGCGCAACTCATCAACTATCTCCGCGCGACCGGGATGAGCCTGGGCTTGCTCGTAAACTTTGGGGCGACGCGGAATGTGGAGATCGAGCGCTTCGCGCTGACCCGGCCTCTTTCCGCGAATTCCGCGTTCTCCGCGGTTTGATTCTCTTTCTTGTCTACCGCACGTGCCGCAGCTTGTCGGGGTTGCGCATGACGTAGACGGCGGCGATGCGGCCGTCTTCGCCGGGCTCCAGCGCGAAGGTCTCGGGCCCGTCGGCGAGTTCGACCAGCAGCCCGGGGTAGCCGTTGATCCGCACCGGCTCGGCGCGCTTCACGGCGATCTCGCCGCCGTGGCGCCAGACGATGCCCCGGAGCAGGCCGATGACGTCGTCGCGGCCCGCCAGCACGCGCAGCGCCGCGGTGCGCTTGCCGCCGCCGTCGCTGACCAGGATGGCGTCCTCGGTGAGCAGTTCGCGCAGCGCGCTCACGTCCGCCGTCTGGCTCGCCGCGGCGAAGGCGGCCGCCAGCTTCAGCGCCTTGTCCCGGTCGACCGTGAAGCGCGGGCGGGCGTCGGCGACATGCTCGCGGGCGCGGCTGGCGAGCTGGCGCACGGCGGCCTCGGAGCGCTCCAGTGTCTCGGCCACCTGCGCGTAGTCCTGGTCGAACACGTCGTGCAGCAGGAACACCGCCCGCTCCAGCGGCGACAGGCGCTCCAGCGCCAGCAGGAAGGCGACCGACACCTCCTCGGCCTTCTCCACCGGATCGTCGGTCAGCGGCTCGATCAGCGGCTCGGGAAGCCAAGGGCCCTTGTAGGCCGCACGCTCGACCTTGGCGGCGCGCAGGCGGTCGATGCAGAGACGCGTCGCAGCCCGCACCAGCCAGGCGGCCGGATCGGTCACGCCTTCGCCCGCCCGTTGCCAGCGCAACCAGGCGTCCTGCACCGCGTCCTCGGCCTCGGAGACCGAGCCCAGCATCCGGTAGGCCAGCCGCTTCAGCCGGCCGCGATTGGCCTCGAACGCGTCTGTCAGGGCCGCATCCATCGCCGCCATCCTACGCGGCCCGCTTCAGGGGCGCGACGGCCTCGCCGCCCACCTGCACCCGCGAGCACGCCTTGCCGTAGCCCAGGGCGTACTTGAGCGTCGGGTACATCCGCGAGGCGGTCAGCGCGAGACCGACGGCCACCAGCGCCTTGTCGCCGAAGCGCCGCACGATCTCGTCGCGCAGCGGATCGCAGGCCTCCATGTCGCGCGCCAGGCTGGCGCGAGCGAAGCGGTAGCCGAGCGCGGCCGTCTCGCCCATCGCCGCCTCGTCGCCGGCGATGATGGCGCGCAGGATCACCGGGTCCACGCCCCCGGCCGTGGCGATGTCGACGCCCACCTGTACGCACGGCCCGCAATCCTCCTGCAGCGTGCCGACGAGCCCGGCGGCGACCAGCAGTTCGGCGGGTGCGGCCTTGCGGTCCAGCGCCTGGGTCCCGAGCGCGAACTTCATGAGGCTCCACGGGTTGGCCCGCAGGACATGGCGCATGTAGCCGGCGTCGTAGTTGAACGTCGCCTCGAACCCGTCGAGCCAGCGGGAGAGCATCAGCTTCAGCATCGGTCAGGCGCCTTTCGGTTTGCGGGTGAGGGCCAGCGCGAGCGGGATCGCCGCGAGGAGGTAGACGCCCACGAAGTCGCGCTGGGCGTCGGCGAGCGGGCTCGCGCCGCAGGTGGCGTCATAGACGTGGACGGCCGCATGCGCGGTCAGCCAGAAGGCCCCGATCGCCAGCGCCGGCCATCCCTGCACCGGTCGCCACGCAAACCATCCGCACCCCAGCGCGCAGGCCAGGTAGACGCAGCCGATATCGCGCACGAAATGCGGATTGAACGGCCCAGTGGTCGGCACGCCGGGCACGGCGTCGTACCAGGTCAGCGGCGCGATGAGCATCGACACCGAGTTCGCCAGGAAGATCGGCGCCATCAGCGCCGCGACGATCCGATCCCAGTTCCGCAAGGCCCTGCTCCGTCCTGTTAGCCCCTAGGACGGACGGGCGCCGCGGTCTGTGACATCCGAAAGCCGGAACCTCGTGCTGAGAGGCCGCGAAGCGCGCGCCTCCCAGTTTTCAAGGAACCGCGGAATACGCGGAATGGCGCGGAAACAGCGCCGACGCCTTCCGCGCCATTCCGCGTATTCCGCGGTTCCAAAAACGACTGAGCCTCCGCTTGCGCGGAGGCTCCAGGAGGGCTCGGGACCCTTTCGCGTACTTGGTGTATCTCGTGGTTCCGGACGCCTACTTCGCCTTGTCCATCAGGCCCGCGAAGCGTTCGAAGATGTAGAGGCTGTCGGTCGGGCCGGGCGAAGCTTCCGGGTGGTGCTGAACCGAGAACACCGGCCGGTCTTTCAGCGCCAGGCCCGCGTTCGTGCCGTCGAAGAGCGAGACGTGGGTCTCCACCACCGGCTCGGGCAGACTGTCGCGGTCGACCGTGAAGCCGTGGTTCATCGAGACGATCTCGACCTTGCCGGTCGTCAGGTCCTTCACCG
>NZ_JAEUMO010000174.1 GCF_016793285.1 Phenylobacterium sp. | reverse complement strand
CTGCGCCCCTGGCCCGCGGCGGCCATGCCGGCGAGGAGACTGGCCGTGGAGACGATGCCGTCGTTGGCGCCGAGCACCGCGGCGCGCAGCCAGCCGATCCGCTGGACCGCGTGACCTTCGAAGTGGCGTAGCGGCATGGCGGAATCCTTGCGGGCTCAGAGGAAGGCTGGTCCGCCCTGTCATCGGCGGCAAGGCCACGCCTCGAGCGACGTCATGGGCGCGGCGGGGCGGCTCAGGCGTAGCTCTGCAGGGGACGCACTTCCAGCGGGGCCTCGGCGGTTGCGGCGATGGCGCGCGCGGCCGCCAGCGCCGCGGGCGTGGTGGTGAAGTAGGGGATCTTCATCATCAGCGCGGTGCGGCGGATCTCGAAGCTGTCGAGCAGCGACTGCTTGCCCTCGGTGGTGTTGAAGACGAGCTGCACCTCGCCGTTCTTCATCGCGTCGACGATGTGTGGGCGGCCCTCCAGCACCTTCTTCACGACCTCGACGTCGAGGCCGCGCTCGGCGAGATAGGCGGCCGTGCCCGCGGTGGCGAGCACGCGGAAGCCGTTCTCGATCATCTGGCGCACCGGCTCGGCGATCCAGGCCTTGTCTGCGTCCTTCACCGAGACGAACAGGCAGCCGCCGACCGGCAGCACCGTGCCGCCGCCGAGCTGGCTCTTGGCGAACGCGCGGGCGAAGGCGGGGCCGGCGTCCTCGCCGGGGCGGATCCAGTCGAGGCCCATGACCTCGCCGGTGGAGCGCATCTCGGGGCCCAGGATGGTGTCGACGCCGGCGAAGCGGGCGAACGGGAACACCGCCTCCTTCACCGCGATGTGGTCGTAGGGGGTCTCGGTCAGGTTGAAGTCGCTGAGCGGCTTTCCGGCCATCAGCTTGGCGGCGATGGCGGCCACCGGCTCGCCGATGGTCTTGGCGACGAACGGCACCGTGCGGCTGGCGCGCGGGTTGACCTCCAGCACGTAGATGCGGGGCTCGGCGCCCTGCGGCTCCTCGATCGCGAACTGGACGTTCATCAGGCCGCGCACGTTCAGCGCCTTGGCCATGGCCTCGGCCTGGCGCTTCAGTTCGTCGATGGTCTCGGCCCTGAGGCTGAAGGGCGGGAGGGAACAGGCGCTGTCGCCCGAATGCACGCCGGCTTCCTCGATGTGCTCCATCACCCCGGCCACGAACACCTCGCCCGAGGCGTCGCAGAGGGCGTCCACGTCCACCTCGGTGGCGCGGCTCAGGTACTGGTCGATGAGGACGGGGCTGTCGCCGCTGACCTGGACGGCGGTGGCGATGTAGCGCTCGAGCTGCTCGTCGTCGCGGACGATCTCCATGGCCCGGCCGCCCAGCACGTAGGAGGGACGGATCACCACCGGGTAGCCGACCTTGTGCGCGGCGGCGAAGGCCTCGTCGCGGCTGCGGGCCAGGGCGTTCACCGGCTGGGCGATGTTCAGGCGGTGGAGCAACTGCTGGAAGCGCTCGCGGTCCTCGGCCAGGTCGATCGCGTCGGGGCTGGTGCCGAGGATCGGGATGCCCGCGTCCTCCAGCGGCTTGGCCAGTTTCAGCGGGGTCTGGCCGCCGAACTGGACGATGACGCCCAGCAGCTCGCCGTTCGACCGCTCGGTCTCGATCAGTTCGAGCACGTCCTCGGCCGTCAGCGGCTCGAAGTAGAGGCGGTCGGAGGTGTCGTAGTCGGTCGAGACGGTCTCGGGGTTGCAGTTCACCATGATCGACTCGACGCCGATCTCGTCCAGCGCGTAGGCGGCGTGGACGCAGCAGTAGTCGAACTCGATGCCCTGGCCGATGCGGTTGGGGCCGCCCCCCAGGATGATCGCCTTCCTGCGCTCGCTGGGCTCGCTCTCGCAGTCGGGCTGCTGGCCGAGCGCGCCGGTCTCGTAGGTGGAGTACATGTAGGGCGTCGAGGCGCGGAACTCGCCGGCGCAGGTGTCGATGCGCTTGAAGACGGGCCGCACGCCCAGCGCCCGGCGCTGCTCGCGCACCTCCGTCTCGGTGGTGTGGGTGAGCCTGGCGAGGCGGGCGTCGGAGAACCCCTGGGCCTTCAGCCTGCGGAAGTCGGCGGCGGTGGTCGGCAGGCCCTCCGCGCGAACGGCCTCCTCCTGGCGCACCAGGGCCTCGAGCTGGCGCAGGAACCAGGGCTCGTAGCTGCAGGCGCCGTGGACCTCGTCGACGGTCAGGCCGGCGCGGAACGCCTGGGCGATGACGCGCAGGCGGTCGGGGGTGGGCGTCGCCAGCGCGCGCAGAACCGCCGCATGGCCCATCTCGGGATCGTCGCCGCCGTCGATGGCGACCTCGTCCAGGCCGGTCAGGCCCGTCTCGAGGCCGCGGAGCGCCTTCTGCAGGCTCTCGGCGAAGGTGCGGCCGATGGCCATGACCTCGCCCACCGACTTCATCGAGGTGGTGAGGTACGGCTCCGAGCCCGGGAACTTCTCGAAGGCGAAGCGCGGGATCTTGGTGACGACGTAGTCGATGCTGGGCTCGAACGAGGCCGGCGTCGCGCCAGTGATGTCGTTCATCAGCTCGTCCAGGGTGTAGCCGACGGCCAGGCGGGCGGCGACCTTGGCGATCGGGAAGCCGGTGGCCTTCGACGCCAGCGCCGAGCTGCGCGACACCCGCGGGTTCATCTCGATCACGACCATGCGCCCGTCGGCCGGATTGACCGCGAACTGCACGTTCGAGCCGCCGGTCTCGACGCCGATCTCGCGCAGCACCGCGATCGAGGCGCGGCGCATCCACTGGTATTCCTTGTCGGTCAGCGTCAGCGCCGGGGCCACGGTGATCGAGTCGCCGGTGTGGACGCCCATCGGGTCGATGTTCTCGATGGAGCAGACGATGATGCAGTTGTCCGCGCGGTCGCGGACCACCTCCATCTCGTACTCCTTCCAGCCCAGCACGCTCTCCTCGATGAGGACCTCGGTGGTGGGCGAAAGGTCGAGGCCGCGGGCCACGATCTCGCGGAACTCCTCGGCGTTGTAGGCGATGCCGCCGCCGGTGCCGGCCAGCGTGAACGACGGGCGCACGATCGCGGGCAGGCCCACGAACTCCAGGCCCTCCAGGGCCTCGTCCATCGTGTGGGCGGCCTTGGACTTGGGGCTCTCCAGCCCGATCTTGTCCATCGCGTCGCGGAATTTCTGGCGGTCCTCGGCCTTGTCGATCACGTCGGCCTTCGCGCCGATCATCTCAACGCCGTACTTCGCCAGCACGCCGCTGGCTTCGAGGGCGAGCGCGGTGTTGAGCGCCGTCTGGCCGCCCATGGTGGGGAGCAGGGCGTCGGGCCGCTCCTTCTCGATGATCTTCTCGACCATCTCGGGGGTGATCGGCTCGATGTAGGTGGCGTCGGCGACGTTGGGATCGGTCATGATCGTCGCCGGGTTCGAGTTCACCAGCACGATCCGGTAGCCCTCGGCGCGCAGCGCCTTGCAGGCCTGGACGCCGGAGTAGTCGAACTCGCAGGCCTGACCGATGACGATCGGCCCCGCGCCGATGATCAGGATCGAGGAGATGTCGGTACGTTTGGGCATGTGTCTCGCGCGCACGGGCCGCGCGGGCTTTCGCGCCGCCGGTTTCGGTCAGGTTGCAGGTTAAGGCGCCCCAATAGAGGGGTAGGACCGCGCGTGCAAGGGCGCTTCACGGCAGGCGGCGGCGAAGTCGCGGGCCGCGTTTTTGTTCCGCGAAATTTCTCTTACGAATCACGCAACTAAGCGCGCGCTCGGGCTCTCTCCTTACAGGGCGGGGATATCCCGCCCGGAAGATCGGAGTTCACATGAGTCTGCTGGAGCGCATCCCGACCCTCAGCGACGAAGAGGTCGTGAATCTGCTGGCCAACGCGCAGCGGCTCGCCGAGACCGGCGACGACAAGCAGAAGGCCGCCGCCGCCGAGCTCCTCCCGGCGCTGCAGGACGAGGCCGACGCCCGCAAGGCCGAGCGCCTCGACCGCGCCAAGGAAAAGCGCGCCGCGACCCGCAAGGCCTCGATGAAGGCTCAGGCCGCGGCCTGACCGGCGCGCGGACGCAAAAAAGCCCCGGCCGCGAGGCCGGGGCTTCTTCATGTCGGATGCGTCTGAGCGGTCAGGTCGCCATGGCGCGGCCGCGGCGGAGCATCGAGCCCGCCGCGCCGAAGCCCAGGATCAGCAGCGCCCAGGCGCCCGGTTCCGGGACGCCGGCGTTCGTGGCGAACTGATCCACCACCACGTTGTCGACCTGCACGAAGAGGGCGCCGTTCTGCTGCTCGTAGCTGAAGCTCGTGAGCCCCGTCCGATTGAAGATCACGGTCTTCAGGCCGGGATCGACGCCGAGCGTCACGAGCTCGGTCTCGACCGAGAACGCCCCCACGCCGACGTCCGGCGTGTAGAAGGTGAACAGCACCGTGCCGCCGCCGCCCGAGTTCAGGCCGTTGGCGAGGTCGATCGCGCCCAGCGTGAAGACGCCGCCGCCGATCTTGGTGACCGTGGTGATCGAACGAGGGAAGTTGTTCGCCAGCGTGGCCCCGTCGGGGTCCGCGTTCGAGGCGTTGCCGCGCGCCCAGACGACGAGTTCGTTGTTGTTGTGGACCTGGCCCGTCCCGTCGTTGGCGAACAGGAAGCCGCCGCTCGTGACCGAATGGTAGACCTCGTAGCCCACCGGAGCGTCGTGGGCGAGTTCGTCGAAGGTGATGGTGGCCGCCTGGGCGGCGGCGCCGAGGCCCATGGCGGCGGTCGCCGCAAGGCTCAGCGCGAGTGTACGGAGTCGCATGAGTAGTCCCCCAGATTGATCCATCCGACCCCGCTGGCCGCTATAGCCCGCGCGCGGGCCTCATGGAACACGGCTCGCGCGCGGCGCGAGCGACAGCCTGACGCCGCTCGCGGCCGCGGGATGAAACCGGTCGCCTTCGCCGCCCGCGCCGCCGGCCCGCCGGGTGCGGCCGTCACGGTCCCAGGGGCGCCGCGAGCGCCGGTGCGCGTGCGACACGCAAGCCTTGCGCATCGGCGCGGGGGCAGGCAGCTTCGCAATATCCGGTTCGCCGATCGGCGGGCACAACGATAGGGACGACCTTGGCCGCCGCCGCGACCTCCGCCGAACTGCTCAATCCGCTCATGGCCCGGATAGCCGCGGGTGAGCGCGATGCCCTGCGACAACTTTATGATGCGACGTCCGCGAAGCTTTTTGGCGTCTGCCTACGTATCCTCTCCGACCGCGAGGAGAGTGAGGACGTTTTGCAGGACGTGTACGTCACCATATGGCGACGGGCCGACCGTTTCGATGCCGGCAAGGCGAGCGTGATGACGTGGGTCAGCACCATCGCGCGGAATCGGGCGATCGACCGCCTTCGGGCGCGCGGTCCCATGGCTTACGCCGAACAGGTCGACGAGCTGGAGATCGCGGACGGGCAAGACAGCGCGGAGACGCTGTTGTCGGCCGCGGACGACCGCAACCGCCTTCAGGGATGCCTGAGCGAGCTGGATGACAGGACGGAGAAGGTCATCCGGACGGCGTTCTTCGAGGGCGTGACATACGAAGCGTTGGCCAAGCGGATGGATGCGCCGCTGGGCACCGTGAAAAGCTGGATTCGCCGGGGACTTGCGAAGCTGAAGGGATGCCTCCAGTCATGAGCGAAGCTCCGGACCTCACCGAACACGAAGCCCTCGCCGCGGAACACGCGCTGGGGGTGCTCGACGCCCGGGAACGGGCGGACGCCGAGAACCGCATGGCCCGCGACCCGGCGTTCGCCGCCGATGTCGAGGCCTGGCGGCAGCGTCTCGCGCCGATGCTGGACAGCATCGCGGCGATCCCGGCCCCACAGGGCACGTGGCAACGGATCGAGCGCAGGCTGCCGGCCAACGACGACCGCGTGGCGCCGGCCAACGACAACGGCCAGCTCCTGAACCGCGTCCGCTTCTGGCGGAACTCGGCGATGGGCGGCTTCAGCGCCGCGGCCGCCGCCCTCGTGGCCGCGCTCGTGGTCGGCAACCAGCCCGCGACGATCCTCACCAAGGAAGTGACGGTCCAGCCGCAGGGCCAGTTGCTGAGCGCCAGCGTGGTCAGCCAGGACACGCGGGTTCAGCCGCTGTTCGTGGCGGCCTACGACCCGGACCGCAAGCAACTGATCGTCACCTCGCTGCTGCCGGAAGGTTCCGACCGCGACAAGGTGCATGAGCTGTGGCTGATCGCCGGTCAGGACAACCCCAAGTCGCTCGGCCTCGTGGAATCCGGCAAGGCCAAGGTGATCGCGCTGCCGACCGAGCTGCTGGCCAAGATGGCCGACGGCGCGGCCCTGGCGGTCTCGCTCGAGCCGCCCGGCGGCTCGAAGAACCCCGACGGTCCCAGTGGCCCGGTCATCGGCGTGGGCAAGCTCTCGAAGCTCTGACCGCCACACCATCGGCAAGGACACGAAGCCGTCGCGAGCCCCGCGGCGGCTTCTGCGTCTGCGGCTGAAATCAACCGGCGTTTTCGCTGAACGGTGCTGCGGAAACGGCGGCCCGCGTGTCCGATTTGTCGCATCGGATCGGGCGTTTGCGGCGTTACCCTGACATCATGCGACGCGCATTGCTCAGCCGGTTGGACAGGATGTCGCGCGACACCTTCGCCACTGCCCAGCTTGCCCGCCGCATGGTCAAAGCTCCGCCCACGGCCAAGCCGTCTCCGCCCCACCCGCGCCGGGATCTCGACGCTTATGTGTGACCGCATGTTCTCGTACTGCGCCAGCCGCCTCGCCGGCCTTTGCTCGGCGGACGGCTGCGACAAGGGCGACGAGACGTCCGAGGCCGGCTACGCCAGGCTGCGCACCCAGGCGGGCAACTCGGCGATCGAGGCGAGTTCGGTGAACCGGGGGTGTTCGGCCGGGGCCTCGGCCACTTCGTGGGCCCAGGTGATGGGGTAGGGGATGTGGGCGCCCCACGCGCCTGCGTCGAGCGCCGGCAGGATGTCCGAGCGCATGGAGTTGCCGACCATCACCGCCTCGGGCGCCCCGGTGCCGTAGCGGTCGAAGACGCGGACGTAGGTCTGCGCATCCTTCTCGCTCACGATCTCGACGGCGGCGAAGAGGTCGCCCAGGCCCGAGGCGGCCAGCTTCTGCTCCTGGTGCAGGAGGTCGCCCTTGGTGATGAGCACGAGGCGGTAGCCGTCGGCCAGGTCGTGCAGGGCCTCGTCCACGCCCGAGAGCGGCTCGACCGGATGCGCGAGCATGTCGCGGCCGGTCGCCAGGATCTCGGCGATCAGCCGGCCGGGCGGGTCGCCGCCGGTCAGTTCCATCACGGTCTCGATGGCCGACAGGGTGAAGCCCTTCACGCCATAGCCGTAGAGCCGCAGGTTGCGCTTCTCGATCTCGGCCAGCTTGGCGGTGGTGACCTCGTGGTCGGCGAAGTCGGCGAGCATCTCGCGCAGGCGGTCCTGCGTGAGGCGGAAGATCGTCTCGTTGTGCCAGAGCGTGTCGTCGGCATCGAGGCCGACCGTGGTGATGCGCATGGCGCGGGCTCATAGCGGAGCCCGCGACGGTGTCTAGACTAGGCGGCACAGGCCTTGTGGGGCTTGGTGACGCGCTCAGTCGACGCCGGGAACCTCGCCAGCGCCGCCGCCGGGCGGATGGGACGCTCCACGAGGTTGCCGCCGCAGTTGGGGCAGCGGCCTTGGAGGCGGGTGTCCGCGCAGTCGGCGCAGAAGGTGCATTCGAAGGTGCAGATGCGGGCGAACGCGCTGTCGGCCGGCAGGTCGCGGTCGCAGCATTCGCAGTTGGGTCTGAGCGCGAGCATGGCGGCATCATCGCCCAGGCGCCGCCGTAGCGGAAGGACAGGGTTGCCTTGTTTTCCGGCCGGGGTCAGGGGCCGGAGAAGACCACCGGGCCGCTGACGCCCTCGATCTCGGCGGTCATCCGCGCCGGACCCTCGGCGACCTCGATGTCGAGGCCGAGCGCCTGGTAGATATGCCGAAGCTCCGCCGCCTGCGGATGAGCGACGCTGAAGCGGATCAGGCGCGCACCCGTGGGCGAGGTCGTGGCCGGATGGGGCGTTGCGCGCCAGTCGATGAAGAAGGGGACGAACCGCCCGAACGCGTGGCCGCCGATGAAGAGCATCCGCCACTCGAGGAGCTCGCCCGCCTCGGCGCGGCGTGAACCGGGGACCGGGTCCATCGGCGCGAGGCCGGCGGCGCGGGCCGCGGCGGCGACGGCGTCGAAGTCGGCGGCCCGAGCGGCCCACATCCCGAGGGTCGGACCCGCGAGGCCCGCGAGCTGGCGGCCGTTGCCGGTGGGCTCGGACTGGCCGGGCGCGGGCGCCATCACCTCGAGGTAGACGCGGCCGCCCAGCGACAGCAGCGCGTTGGCGGTCCCCATCGTGGGGTGGACGCCGCCCGGAGCGGGCGCGACGCCGAGCCGGGCCGTCACCTCGCGGACGCCGGCTTCGAGGTCGGGCGCCCCGAGCACCAGGTGGTCGAGACGCACGTCGGGGCTCATTCCCCGAAGCCCTCGCCGAGGTCGCGGACGGGATCGAGGCGCAGGAGGCGGGAGTCGGCGACGCCCGCCGTCCGGTGCTTGACCAGTTCGCGGTACTCGGGGTCGCGGACCATGGCGATGAAGGCCTCGGACGTGGGGTACTCGGCGATGAAGGCGATGTCCCAGGCCTCGGAACCGGGCCCGGTGACCATCACCTGCGGCTTGCCGGCCCAGACCTGGCGGCCGCCCAGGCGGGCGAAGATGTGGGCGGTGGTGCGGCCGTAGGCGCGATAGGCGTCGAGGCCCGAGAGGTCCTTGCCGTGGTCGGGGTGGCCTTCCGGATATTCCGCCTTCGGCTTCAGGCGGATCAGGTTCAGCATCTGGATCGGCTGGTCGCGGGGCAGGCCCTTGAAGACCTCCCAGGCCTCGCGGCCGGGGTCGATGTAGCTGTCGGCCATGGCGGCGCCCCCTTACGGCCCGGCGGGCCGGGGCCTCCGCGTACCACGCCGCCGCGCGGGCGTCTCGCAGGCGCGCTTCGTCTCGGGCGCGCGCCGGAGCGTGAAGTAGAAGGCCGCGCCCCCGCCGCTGGCGCGCTCGACCCAGAGCCGGCCGCCGTGCGCCTCGACGATGCCGCGGCTGATCGAGAGGCCTACGCCCATGCCCTGCGGCTTGTCGGTGACGAAGGGCTGGAAGAGGCGTGCGGCCACGCCGGGCGAGACGCCCGGGCCGCTGTCGATCACATGGACGCGGATCAGGTCGCCGTCGGGCGCGGCGCCGACGCGCAGCTCGCGCCAGGGCAGGTCCTGCATGGCTTCCATGGCGTTGCGCACCAGGTTCACGACCACCTGCTGCACCTGCACCCGGTCGGCGAGCACGTCGCAGGCGCGGTCGTCGAAGTCGTAGTGCAGGACCACGCTCTCACGGGCGATGTCGGCCATGGCGAGATCGATCGCCTCGGCGACCAGTTCGGGAAGCGCCAACGGGGCCAGGGCCACTTCGCTGCGGTGGGCGCCGTCGCGGACGCGGGCCACGATCTCGGCGGCGCGGGCCGCCTGTTCGCCCATCTTGCGCAGCAGGTCCCGCAGCTCGGCGTCGTCGCCGGCGATCCGCTCGGCCGCGGCCGCATAGTTGTTGATCGCCGCCAGGGGCTGGTTCAGCTCGTGCGCCAGGGTCACCGCAAGCTCGCCCATGGCGTTCATCCGGGCGGCCTGGGTGAACTGGAACTGGATGTCGGCCCGGCGCCGCGTCCACGGCTCGTTCCGTTGTTCGGGGCGTTGATCGGCCCGCTTGTCCGGGGCCTCGGCCGGCGTCGGCATCAGGCGCGAGAATCCCGCGAGCCATCGCGCGAACGCGGCGACTGGTCCTTCGGCGGCGTCCACGGCCCAACCCGTGGTGCTCGACCTTCTACGCGTCACTCAGGAGATCCCTAGACCCTGCCCCGGAAGCTACAATCCCAACGGGAATTTACAATAGAATTCCTACCAGAACGGGCGGTCATCGTGTCGCGCATTGACCCGCCCCCCGCGAGTCACTAGCTACGCGGCCGTTTGCCCAACAGGAGCCCCTGCCGATGACCCGCGACCTGCTGCCCGGCGTCACCGGCGTTCTGGCCCTCGCCAACGGGACGGTCCTGCAGGGGATCGGCGTGGGCGCGACCGGCGAGGCGGTGGGCGAGGTGTGCTTCAACACCGCCATGACGGGCTACCAGGAGATCCTGACGGACCCGTCCTACATGGCCCAGATCGTGGCCTTCACCTTCCCGCACGTGGGCAACGTCGGCACGAACGTCGAGGACATCGAGCAGATGTCGGGGTCGGCCGAGACCGCGGCGCGCGGCGCGATCTTCCGCGACGTCCCCACGCGGCCGGCCAACTGGCGCGCGGACACCGATCTCGAGACCTGGATGCAGCGCCGCGGCGTCATCGGCCTGGCCGGCGTCGATACGCGCGCGCTGACCCGGTCGATCCGCGAGCACGGCATGCCGCACGGCGTGATCGCCCACGATCCGGACGGCCGGTTCGACCTGGACGCGCTGGTCGCCAGGGCCCGCGCCTGGCCCGGGCTCGAGGGGCTGGACCTCGCCAAGGACGCCTCGTGCCTGCAACCCTTCGTCTACGAAGAGGGGCTGTGGAGCTGGGAAGGCGGCGGCTACGCGAAGGCGGCCGAGACGCCGAAGTACGAGGTCGTGGTCGTCGACTACGGCGTGAAACGCAACATCCTGCGCGCGCTGAGCTCGCTGGGCGCGCGGGTGACGGTAGTGCCGGCCACGACGAGCGCCGAGGACATCCTGGCGCGCAAGCCCGACGGCATCCTGCTGTCGAACGGCCCGGGCGACCCGGCCGCGACGGGCGAGTACGCGGCGCCCGAGATCCGGAAGCTGGTGGACAGCGGCAAGCCCGTCTTCGGCATCTGCCTCGGCCACCAGATGCTGGCCCGCGCGCTCGGGGCGAAGACCGTGAAGATGGAGCAGGGCCACCACGGC
>NZ_JAEUMO010000119.1 GCF_016793285.1 Phenylobacterium sp. | reverse complement strand
ATCACGTCGACCTCGACCTTCAGGGTCTGGGCGCCGGAGGCGAGAATGACGCCGTCGATGGGGGCGACGTCGGCGTAGTCGCGGCCCACGGCCAGGACCAGGTGGTCGTTGCCGGCCAGGATGGCGTTGGTGGGATCGACGCCGACCCAGCCCAGCGCGTCGCCGCACCAGACCGAGACCCAGGCGTGGGTGGCGTCGGCGCCTTCCAGACGCGGCTGCCCGGGCGGCGGGATGGTGCGCAGGTAGCCCGAGACGTAGGCCGCCGGAAGGCCGAGGCCGCGCAGGCCGCAGATCATGATCTGGGCGAAGTCCTGGCAGACGCCGTGGCGGGCGGCGAAGGCCTGGACGACGGGCGTCGAGACCTCGGTCGCGCCGGGGTCGTAGCGGAATTCGCCGTGGATGCGCCGGTTCAGCTCGTCGATCGCCGCGACGATGGGACGGTGGCGCGGGAAGCTCGTCCGCGCGTACTCGGTGATCTCGGGGACGATCGGCGTCCGCTGCGTCGGGAAGAGATAGGCGGCGGGACTGTCCGGGCTGAGGTCGGAGGCCGCGAGCGCGGCGCCGCGGATCTGCTCCCACGGAGGGCTCTGCTGCGGATCGCCCGACGGCGGTACGTGGACGTCGATCCGCGAGTTCGCCTCGATCACCAGGGCCTTGTGCGGCTTGTCGACGGTGACGGTGAGGATACGCGCCCCGAAGGGTCCGATGCGGTCGAGTTCGGCCGACGGCGTGGGCGTGACGGTCACCTCGCTCTCCAGCACCGTCTGGGTCGGCGACGAGCGCGGCGTCAGCCGCAGCACGCAGCGGGCGAAGCTGACGTCGTCGTCGTAGCTGTAAGTCGTGCGGTGGCGCAGCTTGTAGTTCATGCCAGCCCGACCAGCTTGACCGTCGGCACGGCGTTGGCGCCCTGCAGGAAGAACCGGTCGGCGATGGCGTTGGCGAGGCTGAACAGCGTCTCCTCGTAGCGCGTCACATTGTCGGCGAAGAGCGCCGAGGCGTCTTCGGTCTCCAGTTCGGCGGCCAGCGGCAGCAGGATGCGCGACGGGGCCTCGGCGATGCCGTCCTCCTGCAGGGTCGGCAGGACGGCGATGTGTTCCTTCAGCGCCTGGACCTGGAACGCCACCGAGCGGGTGTTGAACGGGTCGAGCATGACGAGGTCGCGCACCGGGTTCAGCGCGAGGCCGATGATGTAGCGGGCGCGGTAGGTGATCTGGCTGTCGTTGAGGTCGAGCAGCAGGTCGAGGTCGTCGATCGAGGCCTCGTCGTGGGCCAGGGTGCGGACGAACTGGCAGGTGTTGGCGCCGCGCTCGATGCGCCGGCCCATGTCGAGGAAGCGCCAGCCGGCGACCCGGTTCATGTTCTCCTGGGCGAGGCCCGAGAGGCCGGCGAGGTGGCGCAGCGCGTTCTCGACCTGCTCAAGGGCCTCGGCCTCGTTGTGGATGGAGCCCGCGCCGCCCGCCAGGTCGGCCTCGAGGTCGACGAGCAGGCCCCAGAAGTCGGCGCTGAGGCGTTCGCGCATGCCGGACGCGGTGCGCTTGGCCGAGCGGACGAGGTTGATCACCGAACCCCAGGCCGAAGCGTCCTGCAGGCTGTTCTTCGCCGCGTCGGCCGCCAGGCCGCCGTCGCCCTTCAGCGCGCCCCAGTCGACCAGGATCTCGCGCAGCGCCTCGAAGGTCTGCCCCCGGCCGTGCAGCGAGGATTCCGAGTCCATCACGCTGGAGCAGAGGGCGCGGACCATCCGCGCCGTGGCCTCGGTGCGCTCCAGGTAGCGGCCCAGCCAGAACAGGTTGTCGGCGGCGCGGCTGGGCAGGTGGCCCAGGATGCGGCGCACCTTCACGTCCTCGCCGGCCTGGATCAGCGTCATGCGTTCGACGGGCTTGTCGTCGACGATCCAGACGTCGGTGGTGCGTGCGCCTTCGCCCATGAAGACGGCGCGGACGTCGGCGCCGTCGGACGTGCGGCAGAAGCCGCCCGGCATCACGCGCAGCCCTTCCGGCGTGGCGGCGCAGAACACCCGCAGCACGAACGGCGTCGGCTCCAGCCGCCCGTTCCGCAGCACCGGCATGGTCGAGAGCTGCGCCACCTCCTGGCCGACGAAGTCGCCGGGCCGGTCGGCCAGGCGCGCCCGCAGTTCGCTCTTCCGCTCGGGCGAAAGGTCGCTGAACAGGCGCGGGCCGGTGAGCGGCCCCGCGGGGCCCGGGAACGCCGGAGCGATCGCCATGTGCTCGAGTTCGGCTTCGACCAGCGCCTGCTCGCGCGGCTGGCCGCACCACCAGGTGGCGATGTTGGGCAGCTTCAGGTCCTGGCCCAGCAGCCGGCGGCAGAGCGGGGCCGAGAAGCCCATCAGGGCCCGCGACTCGACGACGCCTGCGCCGGGCATGTTGAGCACCGTCACCCCGCCCGAGCGGATGGCCTCCAGCATCCCGGGCACGCCCAGGTGCGAAGTGGCGTTCAGCTCCAGCGGATCGAGGAAGTCGCTGTCGACGCGGCGCAGGATGACGTCGGCGCGCTTCAGGCCGGCGATGGTGCGCACCCAGACCTTGCCGTCGCGGGCCACGAGGTCGTCGCCCTCGACCAGCAGGAAGCCGAGATAGCGGGCGAGGTGGGCCTGTTCGAAGTAGGTCTGGCTGAACGGGCCGGGGCTCAGGAGGCAGATGCGCGGCTCGTCGCGCTCTGCGCTGGCGGCGAGGCCGCGGCGCAGGGCGTCGAAGAAGGGCGCCAGCCGGTGGACGTTCAGGCTGGTGTAGAGGTTCGGATAGGCCCGGCTGACGACGAGGCGGTTCTCCAGCGCATAGCCCGCGCCGGACGGGGCCTGGGCCTTGTCCTCCAGGACCCACCAGCGGCCGTCGGGACCACGGCCCAGGTCGGCGGCGTAGATCTGCAGGTAGCGGCCGGCGGGCGGCTTCACGCCGCGCATCGCGCGCAGGAAGTCGGGGCTGCCGGTCACGGCGGCGGCGGGCAGGGCGCCCTCGCTTACCAGCCGGCCCTCGCCGTAGACGTCGCGCAGGATCGCTTCCATCAGCTCGGCGCGCTGGATCACGCCCGCGGAGATCTCGTCCCACTCGCCCTGGCTGAGGATCAACGGCAGCGGGTCGAGCGGCCAACTGCGCTCGGCCTCCTCGCCGTAGATGCGGTACGAGGCGCCGGAGTCGCGGATATGGCGCGCGGCCATGTCGAAGCGGTCGTCGGACGCCGCACCGGCGATCTCGCGCAGGAAACCCATCCAGTGCTCGGCGGGCCGGCCGCCCAGGCCCATCAGCTCGTCGGGCACGCCGGGCAGGGTGCGATAGCCGTCGAGCCAGCTCCTGAGCTGGTCGGCGCCGCGCCGCGTCCCTGCCGTGGAGTTGTCGTCCGCCACCGATTCGCGCCCCGGCTCCCCATCCCCGCGGCGACCGTACCATAGGTTCCGGGAAGTCATCCCGCCTTGGCGTCGGGCGCGACGCCTGCTCAATTGCGCGTCGGCAAGCGGGTTGCGGGGTGGACGATGGCGCGGCTGTTCCTGTCCGTCGACATGGTGGGCTCGACCGAGTTCAAGGCGCGCTTCACCGGCCAGGGCGCCGAGGCGTGGCTGGGCATCTTCAAGGCCTTCTTCACGAGCTTCCCGCTGATGGTCGCGGGCCAGATCGGCCACGCCTTCCTGGAGGACGACGCGACGCCGGCCATCTCGGTCTGGAAGGTGATGGGCGACGAGGTGGTGTTCGTCTGCGAGCCGGGCGGGGCCGAGGAGCTGACGACGATCCTGACGTCCGTCCTGAAGACCATGGCGCTCTACGAGGAGCGGCACTTCCAGCAGTTGCCGCTCAGGCTCAAGGGCACGGCCTGGCTGGCGGAATTCGACGACCAGAACATCGAGATCGAGATCCCGGAACTGTCGAGCGGCTCGGGCGAGCATGTCGACTTCATCGGGCCCGACATCGACCTGGGCTTCCGGATCGCCAAGTTCGCGCGGCCGGGCGTGATGGTGGTCTCGCTCGACGTGCTGGAGGCGGTGCTGGGCGCGGAGAACGCCGCGACGGCCGCTTTCTACCTGATGGGCCGCGAGGCGCTGAAGGGGGTCATGTTCGGCCGCTCCTACCCCATCGTCTGGATGCTCGAGGCCGGCGGCGCGATGCGGTTCCTGCCCTGGGAGGTCGAGCAGGATCCGGTGCTGGCGAAGGCCACGGCCTCCGAGCCGGCCGGCGCCGGCGAGCTTGCCGCGACCATCGAGGACATGCGCTTGTATCTGAAGAAAGTGCACGGCCGCGAACGGCCGCCGGTGAGGCTGGGATGAACCGACACAAGATCCGACTGGCGGCGACGGACGACAAGGCGGCCGTCCTCGACACCCTGATGCTCGCCTTCGCCGGCGACCCGTGCCTGCGTTTCGTGCTCGACACGCCGGACAAGCTCCTGCGCGGGTTCCACCGGTTCGCGGGCGGCATGGGCGGCGCGGCGGTGGACCTGGGCTCCGCCTGGCTTGCCGAGGATGGCGCGGCGGCGGCGTTGTGGCTGCCCCCCGGAGTCGGCCCGGACCGAGACTCCATGCTCGGGGTGGTCGGCGAGATGGCGCGCGAGGAGAAGCTGCCCACCCTGGGCGAGGTGGGCGACGCCATGGAGCAGTACCACCCGGCCGAGCCGCATTGGTATCTGGCGATGATCGGCGTCGACCCTGCGCAACAGGGCCGTGGCTGGGGCTCGGCGGTGCTGAAGGAGTCGCTCCGGCGCATCGACGAAGCGGGCGCCACCGCCTACCTGGAGAGTTCGAACCCCAGGAACGTGCCGCTCTACGAACGCTTCGGCTTCGAGGTGATGGGTTTCGTCCAGCCGGGCGACTTCCCGGGCCTCCATCCGATGATCCGCCGGCCGCGCTAGCCCCTTCGGCGCTCGGGTCGGGTCCGGGGCCGGCAAGCCGAATGGCCTACGCGCCTTCGTACCGCACCACCAGGATGGCCACGTCGTCGGCCTGCGGCGCCTCGCCCACGAAGACGCGGACGTCTTCGGCCAGGCCCTCGGCGATACCGCGGGCGCTGGAGTCCGGGCGGGCGGTGGAGAGCGCGGCCTCGATGCGGGCGATGGTGTAGAGGTCCTCGGCGGCGTTGGTGGCCTCCGAGACGCCGTCGGTGAAGAGGATCAGCGCGTCGCCGGCGCCGAGCTGGCAGCTCGCGGTTTCGAACTCCGCCTCCTCGACCACGCCCAGCGCCAGGCCCCTGGCCTTCGGCAGCCGGGTGATCGCGCCGCCGGCGCGGCGCAGGAAGGGCGGCTCGTGGCCCCCATCGGCGTAGTCGACGCGGCCGGTGCGCAGGTCGAGGACGCCGGCGAAGGCGGTCACGAACATCTGGGCGGCGTTGTCGCGGGACAGCTCCACGTTCACGCGGGTCATCACGTCGCCGATGGTCGCCGCGCTCAGCGCCGTGGCTTTGAACAGCGTGGTGGTCATGGCCATGAAGAGCGCCGCCGGCACGCCCTTGCCCGAGACGTCGCCCACCACGAAGAACAGGCGGTGCTCGTCGACCAGCACGTAGTCGTAGAGGTCGCCGCCCACCTGTTTGGCCGATTCCAGCAGGGCGTAGATGTCGATGTCGCGCCGGGCCGGGAACGGCGGGAAGCGGCGGGGCAGCATGCCCACCTGGATGTCGCGCGCCGCCGAGAGTTCGCCCTCGACCCGCTCGCGCGCCGCGGTCGCCTGCTCCATCTCGACCAGGTAGCGCTGGAGCCGCGAGATCATGGCGGTCATGGCCTCGGCCAGGCTACCGACCTCGTCCGAGCGGGTCGTGCCGATCCGCTGCATGGCCGCGGCTTCGCTCTCGTCGGGCTGGAAGTTCCGCTGCCCCATGTTGCGGGTGAAGAGGGTGAGCCGCGCCAGCGGCTGGACGATGCGGTCGACCAGGAGCCAGCCCAGCGCCATGGAAAGCGCGAACATGCCCGCCCCGATCAGGATCGAGGTCTCCAGCGCCTTCGTGGTCTGTTCGCGCACGAAGGCCAGGTCGATGTCGGCGCCGACCACGTAGGTCCGGTCGTCGACGCCGCGGACCGGCAGGTAGATCGAACGGAAGCGGCCGAAGCTGTCGCGGTACTCGTCGAAGCGGACCTTGCCGTCGGCGAAGCTGGCGTAGAGCGGCTTGGGGGCGGTGTCGTAGAGGGTGAAGAACTTCACCTGCTTACGGTTCTGGATCTCGTCGCGCGTGGCGCTGGTCGACACGGTCCGAATCTGATCGCCGAACTTCATGTAGGTGTAGACGTAGGCGAGGTCGGCCCCCTCGGCGAAGCGCGAGAGCCGGTATTGCAGCCGGTCGTATTCCTGCCAGGGGATCGAGTCGGGACCGGTGATGCGGGCGTGATAGCCGTCGTCGGCCATCTCCTTCACGGCCAGGACCGCGGTGCGCAGTCGCCCGTCGATGCCGTCGAGGATGGCGGCCCTGTCGATGTTGAAGAGCACGGCCGAGTAGACCGACGCGGCCACCAGGTTGAGCACGAACAGCAGCAGCAGGAGCTGCGCCTTCAGTCCGAAGCGCAGGCGCCGGCGCTCGACCTCTGCGCTCTCGTCGACCATTCCGATCAGCCGCCCGCCCTCTCCCCCTGGGGGATAGGAAGCTAGTCTATAAGGAAGCGTTGCTCCCGCGCCAGTTGAGGCGATTCGCGGCCAGGGGGATCAGACCAGGGGGATGGACAACGCGTGGCCGAGGTGCTGAACCGCCTCTTCCGGGTCGAGCGCGGGGAGTGGGGCAAGCTCCTCCGGTTCGGCCTGTTCGGGCTGATGCTGCAGACCGGGCTGGGTATCGGCTTCGCGGCCGGCGACGCGGCGTTCCTGACGCATGTTGGGCCGGCGAAGCTGCCGGTGATCTTCCTGCTCACGCCGGTCGTGATGGTCGTCTACACCGCGCTCTTCTCGTTCCTCCAGGTGCGCTTCCCGTTCGACCGGGTGGTGGACGTGACGCTGGTCCTGCTGGCGGCGGGCGGACTCGCCTTCGCCTGGCTGCTGGAGACGGGGCCGCGCGAGCAGGTCGCGATCTACTACGCGCTGAAACTGTACCTCGCGATGTGGTACATTGGACTCTACACTCTGTTCTGGAACTTCACGGACGCGTTCTTCGACATCCAGGACGCCAAGCGGCTGTTCCCGCTGTTCGCCGCCTTCTGCGCCCTGGGCGTCACCCTCGGATCGCTGATCGTCTCCGGGCTGGCGGGCGTCGTATCGCTGCCGGGGTTCCTGGCGGCCTGGGCGGCGATCGCGGGCCTGACGGCGCCGGTGGCGATCATGCTGCGCCGTCGGTTCGTCCGGATCGCCGACAGCGACGCCGACCTCGACGCCGAGAGCCGCAGCGTGGCCCAGCAACTGCTCCTGGTCTTGCGGACGTTCCGGGGCTCGCCCTACGCCCTGATGCTGACGGCGACGCTGTTCGTGACGCTGCTGCTCACCAACCTCATCGAGTTCCAGTATTCGTCGGTGCTGCAGAAGGGGCGGAGCGAAGCCGAACTCGCCAGCCTGTTCGGCGGGCTCTATGCGGCGACCAGCGTCTTCAACCTGATCGTCTGCCTCTTCGTCTTCAACCGGCTGGTGGGGCGGGCGGGGGTGAGGAACGTCGCGCTGATCCTGCCGGCGACCTACTTCGCGGTCTTCGCCTACTTCTTCCTGGCGGGGGGCGAGGTCGCGGCGCTGGCGGCCTTCTTCGCCTATCACGGCGTGCTGACCTCGATCGAATACAACAACCAGAACCTGCTGTTCAACGCGACGCCGTCGGCAGCGAAGCGGCCGTTCCGCACGATGGTCGAGGGGCTGGCCGAGCCGCTGGCCAGCCTGGTCGCGGGCGGCTTCCTGCTGCTGGCCGCCAAGGCGCTCGACGCGCGCGAACTCGCGGGCGTGGGCGTGCTGCTCGGTGCGGCGCTGATCGGCGTCGTGGTGGCGTTGCGCCACGTCTATCCGGCCGCCATGGAGGCCAACATGCGCCGCGGCTGGCTCCACTTCGGCGACCCGGCGGCGCGCACGCCGCGGTTCGACGAGGCCGCCGTGGCCCTGCTGGAGGCCAAGACCCGCGAGCCGGACTCGGGCGCGGCGGCCGCGGCGCGGGGCCTGTTGCAGAGCCGCACCCTCACCTCGCAGGCGCCGGCGCAGATCGACTCCGAAATCTCGGCCGCGACCGACATGTTCGCCGTGAAGCTCGGCGATCCCTCGCCGTCGGTCCGCCGCTACGCGGTGAGTTCGCTCGCCAGCGTCGCGGGCCGCGGCGACATCCACCTGGTGGCGCCGCTGGTCGCCCACCTGCCGCGGATGGACCGGGCCAGCCGCGAGACGATCCTGAAGCTGCTGGCCGCGATCGGCGACGTCGAGGCGATCCCGCAGATCCTGCCGGCGGCGGCGGAGCTCAGCCCGCGGGAAATCAGGATCACCGAGGACCTGCTGGCCGGATTGGGTGAGGCGGCGATCCCGCGGCTGGCGCAGGCGCTGGGTTCCGACGAACTGCCCTATCGGGCGCGGGCCCTGGCGGCGCGGGCGCTCTCGGCGCTCAGCCAGGCGCAGTTCCTGTCGCAGCTCGACCGGCTGGTGCGCGAGGAACTGGCGGCGACGGCGCGCAGGCTGGAGTCCGCCCAGGCGCTCGAGGCCGGCGCCGGGACCGACGCCGCCGCGCGGCTCCTCGCCCGGGCCTGCCGCGAGCGCATCGGATCGTCGGTCGACCTCGTGCTGGAGCTGCTGGCGCTGGGCGGTCAGCTTCCCGACTTCGACCTCCTGATCGTTTCGCTGCACTCGGCCAACCCGAAGGTGCGCGGCAATGCCATCGAGGCCATCGCGAGCGGCGTCGACCACGCGACCTGGCGGCGGCTGGAGCCGCTGGTGGCGCGGCGGGATCCGGGGCAGGCCCCGGCGATCGACCTGTTGCAGGTCTGCGACGAGGCCGTGGCGAGCGGCCGGACCTTCGAGGCCGCCGCAGCGGCGCAGGCCATGACCCGCCTGCTGCCGCCCGAAGCGCTGGCCGCGCGGCTTCGTCCGGCGCTCGGCCCGGACATGGCGCCGGCTCTGCGCCGCAGCATCTCGATTCTCCTGGGCCTGGCGCCGGCGGGGCCGACACTGGTCGACCTGGTCGGCGCGCTGACGGCGCAGCCGGACTTCGAGCCCGCCACGCTTGGCGCGCTGGCCGCGCTCGCCGGGCGTGCGACGCCCGCGGCGCAGGGCCGGCGGCCGACCGAGCTAGCGGTGGCCGGCGGGTCGTGGTGGCTCTCGCGGGCCGATATCGACGAGGTCGCTTCGCGCTACCCGGACCTGGCGCTCGCGATGCTGAAGGCGCGCGACGGACGCAGCTATGCGGCCTGACGGAACCCCGATCCAGGCGCTGCTCTGGCGCACCCTCACCCCGGCCATCGTGATCGTGGCGGTGGCGCTGGGCGCGCTGGTCTACGTGCGACTGTACGACACCATCCTCGACGGCTTCTCGCGCAGGCTAGCGACGGTGAGCGCGCTCACGGGCGTCCTGATCGACCCGGTCGATCACGACGCCCTGCTGGCGATGGCGAGGCCCGACGCCGACGCGGCGGCCATCGAGGCCGGCGAGGGCTATCGGCGCAACGTCGAGCCGATGCGGCGCATCCGGCGCGAGCTGGGGCTGACTTACCTCTACACGCAGGCCATCGGCGGGCCGCGGGACGTGCTCTACGTGCTGGACGCGACCGAGGGCGAGGAGCACTCGACCATCGGTTCGCCCGACGACCTACCCGACGACACCCTGGCCGGCCTGAAGGCCACGCAGACGACCGGGGCGATCTATGCCTCGCCGATCCAGTACCAGGAGCAGTGGGGCCTCCTGAAGACCGCCGCCGCGCCGGTGCGCGGGGCCGAGGGGCGGATCACCGCGACGGCGGGCGCCGACGTGAACATCTCGGTGATCCAGGTGGCGACCCAGAACGCGGTCCTGGCGAGCGCGATGATCGGCCTCGCGTCCTTGCTGGCGAGCGCGCTGGTGATCCTGGCGATCCTGCGCCGGGTGGCGCAGCCGATCGAGGGGCTGAAGGCCGATGCGCTGCGCATCGCCACCGGCGACCGCGCCCCGCCGGTGGAACGCCGAGCGCCGCGCGAGGTGGTGCGGCTGCGCGCGGCGCTGGCCGGGCTCGCCGATGAGCTGGTGGCCGCGATGCGGGCCGCCCGCGCGCGCACCCTGGCCGAGGATCGGGCGCGCGGCGTCGAGGCGATCCGCCAGGCGCTCGGCGCAGCGGAGGGCGGCGACGGCGTCGAAGCCCTGTTGCAGGCCCGCGCGCGGGCGGTGCTGGCGCGGCGGATCGCCGGGCGGCCTGAACTGGCGGCCGACACCGAAATGCTGGCGGGCCCGCGATGATCGGCGCCGGGGTCGTCCGCACGCTGTTCGCGCTCCGGGCGCTGGAGCCGTTCTCGCGTCTGGACGACGCCGAACTGCTGCTGATCGCGGACCACGCGCGGCTGCGCAGCTACCCCGCAGGCGGGGTGATCCTGCCGGCCGGACAGGTGGCCGACGTGCTGGTGGCGCGGCTCTCGGGCGGCGCGCGAACCGGCGCCGGCGCCGCCCCGCCGGTGTTCGACGCCGCGGGCCTGCTCTTCGGCCTCGCCGCCGCCCGGGACTACGTCGCCGGACCGGAGGGCCTGGAGGCGCTCGTGATCGCCAAGCCGCACGTCTTCACGATCGCGCGCGAGTGCCCGGAGTTCGTCCTCGGCCTGCGCGACATGGCCGGGAAGGCCGGCGCATGACCGTGCGGCGCACCTTCCTCCTGCTGGTCGTGCCGCTGTTCCTCGCACTCGCGGCGGTCAACGGCGCGCTGCTCTACGTCTGGGAGAAGACCGAGGCGCGACGCGGGCTGGAGGGACAGGCGATCGCCGCCGCGGTCACGACGGCGGCCTTCGCCGCCGGCTCCGACGACCTCGCCGTGACGCTGGCCGATCCGCGCCGGGCCGCCGCCCTCGCCGAAGCGGCCGCCAGCATCGAAGGGCTGGAGGGCCTGTACGTCGTGGACCCGGAAGGGACCGAGACGGCCATCGCCGGGCGTGCGCCGCACGTGTCGAAGCGCCGGATCGGCATGCCGACCGCGGCGACCGTGCTGCCGGTGCGGACCGCCCTCGACGGCCGCCGCATCGCGACCGCCGTCGCCCCGGCCGAACGGGGCCGCTACGTGATCGCCGAGATCGACGCCGAGCCGCTCTACGCCCGGCTCGCGAAGCTGCGGCGCATCATCGCCGGCGTCGTGGCGGGCGCGGGCGCCGTGGGCCTGGCGCTGGCTCTGTCGGTCGCCGGGCGGATCGACCGCGAGCTTGCGGTCAACAGCGCGTTGATCGCGTCGGACGACGCGGCGGCGGAGGCCGCGGCGCTGTCGATCCGCGAGACGCGGGACCTCGCCAACGCCGTGCGGCTGATGCGGACCAGCGTCTCGGGGCGGCTGTCGCGCAGCGCGCGCGAACTGGCGCTGAACGACCGTCGACGGACGGAGGCGGTGGCGGTGGCGGCCTATCGCGCCGAGGCCCTGCCGCCGGTCGTGGCGACGGCGGCGGGCGTGAGGGTAGCGGTCCGCGCGCTGGGGGCGGCGCCGGCGGGGGCGTTCGCGGCGCTGTGCGTCGTGGAGGACCGCGCGGCGCTGGCGCTGGGCGAAGCCGCGGGCGACGGGGCGGCGGAGGCGCTGGCGATGGCGCTGGCGGCGCGGGGCTTCTTCGAGCGGGCGCTGCTGGACGGCGATCCGGCGGCGCGGGCGGAGCAGGGCCGCGCGGCGTTCGGGCTCGACCGCGTCGCCTGGACGGCCTGGACCGCGGGGAGCCCGCCGCCGCAGACCCTGGGCCTGCTGGACGGCGACAACGACGCCCGCGCGGCGGCCTATGCCCGGCAGACGCCGGGCCTCGCGCCCGAAGCGGTGCTGGACGACCTGGCCGCGCTTCTGGAGGCGACGGGGATGGTCGCGGTGCTCAGGCCCTCACGCGAGGGCGGCCAGAGCTGAGTCGAGGTCGGGCTCGATGGCGAAGATCGTGCTGAACCCCGAGATGTCGAACACTTCGCGCACCGACTCCGAGAGGCCCGTCAGCACCAGCCGGTGTCCCTGGGCCTTCGCCGCCTTGGCCCCGATCAGCAGCACGCGCAGGCCCGCGGAGGAGACATAGGGCACCTCGGCGAGGGTGAGCACGACCTTGGCGTGGGTCTGCACACGGCCCGGCAGCACGGCCTCGAGCACGCCCGCCGAGCCCGAATCGAGGCGGCCGGACGGCGCCATCACCAGCGTGCCGCCGCGGGTTTCTTCACCGATGTGCATCAACGCTCTCCAGCCGTCGCGCGATTATCGGGGAGATTGAGCTAATTTTCCACGCGGCTAAGCTCGGAAATCGGTCATCAGGGGCCCGGCATGCTTCCGGACATCTCCCGCACGCTCGGCGGCCGCGAGGCCCTCCCGGCGCTGCTGGACGACATCGAGTCCGGCCTGTCGGCGCGCGGCGTGCCGGCGGCGGCGATCGCGGCGGTGAGCGTGGCGCTCGACGAGGTGGTGACCAACGCCTTCGGCCACGGCGGCGCGACGACGGTCGAAGTGGCCGCGCGGGTGGCCGACGGAAGCGTGACCGTCGAAGTCGGCGACGACGGACCGGCCTTCGATCCGACCTGCGCGCCCGAGCCCGATACCGGCGCGGAACTCGAGCATCGCCACGTCGGCGGGCTCGGCATCCACATGGTCATGAAGCTGATGGACGGCGTGGCCTATGAGCGGCGGCCAGGCCGCAACCACCTGCGGCTTTCGAAGGCCGTAGGACTTTAGTCGTGTTTCCGGCCCTAGGCTGACCCTTCATCCTGGGCGGAGGCGACGGTGCGGAGCGAAGCGGTGGCGCGGTCGCCGGCGGAGACCTTGCGGATTTGCCGGCCCGACGACGCGCGGGGCCTGGGCGTCGAGACGATCGTCGCGCGCAGCCGGGGCGAGGTGCTGCACGTCTTCACCGGCGAGATCGGTCCCGAGATCAGCCAGCACAGCCTGCAGGTCGACGAGACCAACCACATCGCCGACACCGAGTTCATCGGCTATCTCAGCCACGCGTGCGCCCCGAACTGCCGGCTCGACATGCGCGCATTCCAACTGGTGGCGCTGAAGGACATGCCGGCGGGCGAACTGCTGACCATCGACTACGCGGCCACCGAGGACCGGCTGTTCAGGCAATTCGCCTGCCACTGCGGCGCGCCGCAGTGCCGCCGCTGGGTCACCGGCCGCGCGGAGCCTCCGAACGTCGAGGGGCAAGCCCACCTCAAGGGCCTGTCGTGAGCGCGCCGCGCGCTGCGGCGGCGCCGCCGTGGTGGGTGCGGGACGACCTCGGCTACGTGGACGGCCGGCTGCACCTGGCGGGCTGCGATGTGGCGGGCGCCTACGACGAGGCGGGCGGGCCGCTCTTCCTCTACAGCGCCGCGCGGGTGGCGGCGAACCTGGCGCGGCTGAAGGCGGCGCTGGCGCAGACGGGCCGGACGGGGCGGGTCTACTACGCGATGAAGTGCAACCGCTTCGAGCCGCTGCTGGCGCGCCTGCGCGGGCAGTGCGGCCTCGACATCTGCTCGCCGAACGAGATGGACAGGGCGCTGGGCAGCGGGTTCGCGGCGAGGGACATCAGCTTCACCGGCACCGGCGTCTCGGACCGCGATCTCGACCGGCTGCTCGCCCAGCCGGACCTGCACATCAACTGCGACACCGTCGGCATGATCCGCCGCATCGGCGAGCGCGCGCCGGGCCGCGCCATCGGCGTGCGCGTGAACCCCGCCCGCGGGGTCGGCTACAGCGAGCGGCTGATCTACGCGGGCGCGGACGTCACCAAGTTCGGCATCTACCGCGAGCAGTGGGGCGCGGCGCTGGAGGCGGCGCGGGCGCATGGGCTGACGATCCGGACGCTGCACTTCCACGTCGGCTGCGGCTGGCTCGACCCCCAGCTCGCGAGCTGGGAGGCCGCCATCGCCGAGGGTCTGTCGTTCCTGGACGACCTGCCCGACGCGACGACGGTGAACATCGGCGGCGGCCTGGGCCTGCCGCAGACGGCGACCGACGCGCCGCTGGACCTGGGGCGCTGGGCGGCGGTGCTGAAGCGGCGGCTGGCCGGCCGCGACGTGACGCTGGCGGTCGAGCCGGGCGACTACATCGTCAAGGACGCCGGCCTCCTGGTGCTGGAGGCGACCGACGTGGAGGTGAAGCGCGACGTGGAGTTCGTGCAGGTGAACGGCGGCTTCAACCTGCATCCGGAGCCGGCGCACTACGACCGCCCCTGCGAGCCGATCGCCTGCGTCCCGTCGACGTTCGACGAACGCGCCTGGCGGCCGGTGACCGTGTCGGGCAACATCAACGAGGCGCTGGACGTCTGGGCCCGCAGTCACCGCATGCCGCCGATGGCCGGCGGCGACCGCATCGCCTTCCTGAACACCGGCGGCTACGGCGCCTCGATGAGTTCCAACCACTGCATGCGCGGCGACCTGACCGAACGGCTGCTCGGCTAGAGCCTTCGACGGTCCTTCGGCTTCCCGACCAGGGTCCAGTGGACCGACGCCGCGGCGGCGCTTACCGTCCGCGAATGGCCGAGCCGGATCTGCAGAGCATCCTCGCCGAGGTGGCGCGCGAGGTGGAGCCGCACCGCGGCGAGGGCGCTGTCGCCGACTACATCCCGCCGCTGGCGCGCGTCGATCCGCGCCGTTTCGGCATGGCGATCGTCACCTGCGACGGGCAGGCGGCCGAGGTGGGCGACGCCTGGATGCCGTTCTCGATCCAGAGCATCTCCAAGGTCTTCACGCTCACCATGGCGCTCGAGAAGCACGGCGATGCGCTGTGGCGCCGCGTGGGCCGCGAGCCGTCGGGGTCGCGGTTCAACTCCATCGTCCAGCTCGAAGCCGAGAAGGGCGTGCCGCGCAATCCCTTCATCAACGCCGGCGCCATCGTGGTGACCGACGCGGTGCTGTCGCAGCGCCAGCCGGATGTCGCCATCGCCGAGATCCGCGATTTCTTCCGCAGGCTCGCCGACAACGACACCATCGACGTCGACCGCGAGGTCGCCGAGCAGGAGGCGGCCACCGGGTTCCGCAACTTCAGCCTCGCCAACTTCATGAAGGGGTTCGGCAACATCCACGCCTCGGTGGAGAATTCGCTCGCCACCTACTTCAGCCAGTGCGCCATCCGGATCACCTGCCGCCAGCTCGCGCGGGCGGGGTTGTTCCTGGCCAATGCCGGCGTCGACCCGATCACCGGCGAGCGCATCGCCTCGGCCGAGCACGTGCGGCGCATCAACGCCATCATGCTGACCTGCGGCCACTACGACGCCTCGGGCGAGTTCGCCTTCCAGGTCGGGCTGCCCGGCAAGAGCGGCGTCGGCGGGGGCATCCTGACCATCGTGCCGGGCAAGGCGGCCATCGCCGTCTGGTCGCCGGGCCTGAACGAGGTGGGCAACTCCCAGGTGGGGACGCTGGCGCTGGAGAAGCTGGTCCGGCGCACGGACTGGAACGTCTTCGACTAGACATTCGGCTCAGTGGGGGCTCCCGGCCAGAAAAGGGCGGTTCAGGCATGGCGGGGCCCGACGCACGCCGTTACCCTGCACGGCGATGAGCGGACGTCTCTCGGGCAAGCGCGCCTTCGTCACCGCCGCCGGCGCCGGCATCGGCCGCGCCACGGCGCTCGCCTTCGCCCGGGAGGGCGCGCACGTGGTCGCCAGCGACATCGACGAGGCCGCGCTCGCGACACTGGACGGCGTGACGGCCGAGCGGCTGGACGTCACCGATCCCGACGCGGTGATCGCGGCCGCGGCGAGGTGGCCCGACCGGGAAATCCTGTTCAATGCAGCCGGCTGGGTGCCGAACGGCTCGGTGCTGGAGACGTCCGACGCCGACTGGGCCCGCGCCCTGGACCTCAACGTCACCTCGATGGTGCGGACGATCCGGGCGTTCCTGCCGGGGATGCTGGCGCGCGGAGCAGGCTCGATCGTCAACGTCTCGTCCGTGGCGTCGTCGATCAAGGCGGCCCCCAACCGCTTCGCCTACTCGGCCACCAAGGCGGCGGTGATCGGGATCACCAAGGCCGTCTCCGCGGATTTCGTCACGCAGGGCATCCGCTGCAACGCCATCTGTCCGGGCACGGTCGATACCCCGTCGCTGACCGAGCGGCTGAAGGCCACGGGCGACGAGGCGGCGGCGCGGATCGCCTTCATCGCCCGCCAGCCGATGGGCCGGCTGGGAACCGCCGACGAGATCGCCCATCTCGCCGTCTACCTCGCCAGCGACGAAGCGGCCTTCACGACGGGGCAGGCGCATGTGATCGATGGCGGGTGGGCCGCCTGATGGGGAGTCGGGGATGAAACTGATCCGGTTCGGCGAGCCGGGGCGCGAGAAGCCCGGCGCGATCGACGACTGGGGCGTCTGGCGCGACCTCTCCAGCGAGATCGAGGACTGGGCGGGACCTGCGCTGGCCGCGGCCACCGTGGCGCGGGTGCGCGACCTCAACGTCGCCCAGTTCCCCAGCGTCGATCCGGCGACACGACTGGGTCCGTGCGTGGGCGGCGTCGGCAAGATCGTCTGCATCGGCCTGAACTATGCGGAGCACGCCGCCGAGACCGGCGGCAAGGCGCCGGCCGAGCCGGTGGTCTTCCTGAAGGCCAGCGCGCCCACCGGCGCGAACGACGACGTGCCGCTGCCGCGCGGCTCGGTGAAGATGGACTGGGAGGTCGAGCTGGGCGTGGTGATCGGCAAGCGCGCGGCCTATGTCGACGAGGCCGACGCGCTGGACCACGTGGCCGGCTACTGCGTCGCCAACGACCTCTCCGAGCGGCAGTGGCAGCTCGAGGGCACGGGGACCTGGGACAAGGGCAAGGGCTGCGACGGCTTCGGGCCGATCGGCCCCTGGCTGGTGACGCGGGACAAGGTGCCGGACCCGCACGCGCTCGGCATCTGGTGCGACGTCAATGGCGAGCGGGTGCAGGACTCGTCCACCGCCAAGATGATCCACAAGGTCCCGTTCCTGATCAGCTACGTGAGCCGGTTCATGAGTTTCTCGCCGGGTGACGTGATCATGACTGGCACGCCGGCCGGCGTGGGCCTGGGCATGAAGCCGCCGCGGTTCCTGAAGGCCGGCGACACGGTGACCCTGGGCATCGACGGCCTGGGCGAACAGCGCCAGCGGATCGTGGACTCCGTCTGACGCCTCGCGCACTGTCCGCGCCAAGAAGAAGAGAGAACCTGGGGGGAAGTGACGATGGCGGACGCCGCAGTCGAGCCGCCGCGCGCGAAGGGACCGGGCGTCTACGCCTGGTACGCGCTCGGCGTGATGGTCGTCGTCTACATGCTGAACTTCGTCGACCGGCAGATCCTGTCGATCCTGGCGGAGGACATCAAAGGCGACCTCGGCCTCACCGACGCCCAACTGGGCTTCCTGTACGGGACGGCGTTCGCGATCTTCTACACCCTGTTCGGCATCCCGCTCGGGCGGCTGGCGGACATCTGGTATCGCGGCCGGCTCATGGCGATCGGGCTCGCCGTCTGGTCGTCGATGACCGCGCTCTCGGGCTTTTCCACCACCTACGCCCAACTGGCGGTGGCCCGCGTGGGCGTCGGCGTGGGCGAGGCCAGCGCCTCGCCGGCGGCCTTCTCGATGCTGGCCGACTACTTCCCGAAGGAGCGGCGCGCGCTGGCCGCGGCGATCTATTCGGCGGGGCTCTACGTGGGCTCGGGCCTGTCGCTGCCGCTGGGCGGGGCCATCACGGACGCCTGGAACGCCGCATTCCCGAACGGCAGCGGCCCGTTCGCGCTGGCCGGCTGGCAGGCGACGTTCCTGGCCGTGGGCCTGCCGGGCCTCGTCGTCGCCGCCTGGGTCTGGACGCTGCGCGAGCCGCCGCGCACCGGGCCGCGCGGTGAGCCGATGCCGGTCGCCAAGCCCGGCGCCTGGGGCATCTTCCTGCGCGAGTTCGCCGCCATCCTGCCGCCGTTCACACTGATCAGCGTCGCGCGCCACAAGGGGCTGAAGCAGAACCTGATCGCCGCCGCGGTCATCGCCGCCGCCGCGACGGGGCTGATCCTGCTCACCGGCGACTACGCCCAGTGGATCGCCTACGCGATGGGCTGCTACGCGGTCTTCTCCTGGGTGCAGTCGCTGAAGGCCACCGACCGGCCGACCCACGAGCTGATCTGGGGGACGCCGCAGGTGCTGCTCTGCATCGTGGGCATGGGCGGCCTCGCCACCGTCACCTACGGGTTCGGCTTCTGGGCCGCGCCCTACGCGATCCGGACGTTCGGGGTCACGCCGCACGAGGCCGGGCTGGCGCTGGGCATCCCGAGCGCCATCGCCTCGGCGGTCGGCGTCATCGCCGGCGGGCGGATCTCCGACGCCTGGAAGTCCCGCGACCCGCGCGGCCGGCTCTTCGTCTGCATGCTGTCGTCGGTCACGACCTTCCCGCTGATCGTCCTGATGTTCACGCGGCCCGACTTCGGCAGCTACGCGTGGGTGAACCCGATCGTCGCCATGACCAGCTCGGCCTGGGTGGGCTCGACGGTCGCCGCCTACCAGGACTTCGTGCTGCCGCGGATGAACGGCACGGTCTCGGCGACCTACGTCCTGGGCTCGACCATGGTGGGCCTCGCGATCGGTCCCTACGCCTCGGGCAAGGTGGCCACGGTGACGGGCTCGCTGCAGATGGGCGTGTTCAGCCTGCTGCTGATGCCGCCGGTGTCGCTCTTCTGCCTGTGGCTGGTCAGCCGGAAGATGGCGGGGCTGGAGGCCAGCAAGGTCGACCGCGCCATCGCCGTCGGCGAGCCGGCGTACTGAGGTCCCGTCGGGGGAGGCCGCGGAGCGGCGCCCTCCGATTCGATGAACCGCGTATCCAAAATGACGGAGCCCCCGCTTCCGCGGAGGCTCGGGAGCTTCAGCGGCCCGTGAAGACCGGCTCGCGCTTCTCCACGAAGGCCCTGGCGGCTTCCTTGTGGTCGGCGGTCTGGCCGCAGTGGACGTGGTGGGTGGCCTCCAGGTCCAGGCAGTCGTCCCAGTCGCCGGCCATGGCGCGGTTCAGGTTCTCCTTCATGTAGCGGTAGGCGATGGTCGGGCCGTTCGCCAGCCGCAGCGCGATCTCGCGGGTCTTCGCGGCCAGTTCGTCGAACTCGCAGACCCAGTTGGTGAGCCCGAGCCGCAGGGCCTCCTGCGCGTCGATCCGGTCGGAGAGGTAGTACATCTCGCGCGCCTTGGCCGAGCCCACGAGCTGGGTCAGGAAGTAGGTGCCGCCGTAGTCGCCCGAGAAGCCGACCTTGGCGAAGGCGGTGGTCATGATGGCGCTCGAGGCCATGATCCTGAGGTCGCAGGCGAGCGCCAGGCCCAGGCCCGCGCCGGCCGCTGCGCCCGGCAGGGCGGCCAGCGTCGGCTTGGGCATCTTGAAGAGCTTGCCGGCGGTGGCCCGCTGGTTGACCCGCTGACGGTGGATGGCCGCGTCGATGCCGAGACCGGGACCGCCGCCGTCGTTGCGGCTGTTCATCCCCTTCACGTCGCCGCCGGCGCAGAAGCCTTTCCCGGCCCCGGTCAGCACCACGACCTTCACGTCGGGATTGAACTCGGCGTCGGCCAGGGTGCGCGCCAGCGCCTGGTTCATGTCGTCGCTCATGGCGTTGCGCGCATCGGGACGGTTCAGCGTGATGGTCAGGACGCCGCTGTCGAGATCAGCGATGAGGTCGTTGGTGCCGGTGTCGATCGCGGCCATGGTCGGGCTCCCTTCGTTGTTGGCGCGACCCTACGCCGTTGCCGCGCGCGGAAGGAAGTCCGCTTGACCGACGCGGGGTCGCCCCCTGTAGTCGCCGGCAAAGGAACGGGAGGACGCCATGCGTATTCGCCAGATCGCCCTGGTGGGCGAGGACCTCGACAGGGCCAAGGCCGAGATCGTCGACGTCCTGGGCCTCGGCAAGGACTATCCGGATCCCGGCGTCGGCCACTTCGGGCTGCACAATGCGGTCTGGCCGGTGGGGGACACCTTCCTGGAAGTCGTGGCGCCGGTTCAGGCGGGAACGACCGCGGGGCGGCTGCTGGAGAAGCGCGGCGGCGACGGCGGCTACATGGTCATCATGCAGGTCGACGACATGGCCGCAGCGCGCCGTCACGTGGCCGACATCGGCGTGCGCATCGTCCACGAAACCGACCGCGACGACGGCAAGGTCGCCTGCAGCCACCTGCACCCGCGCGACGTGGGCGGCGCGATCCTGTCGCTGGACGCGATGACGCCGAAGGAGCGCTGGGAGTGGGGCGGTCCCGACTGGCAGACGAACGTGAGGACCGACATCTCGCTGGAGATCGTCGGCGCCGAGTTGCAGGGCGACGACCCCGAGGCCATGGCCACCCGCTGGGGCGAGGTGATGCAGCGGCCCGTGAGCTACCGCGACGGGCGGTGGATCGTGGGCGTCGACGGCGGCGAGATCCGCTTCGTGCCGGTGAGCGACGGGCGCGGCGAGGGCCTGCGCGCCTTCGACGTGAAGGTCCGCGATCCCGACGCGGTGAGGGCGCGGGCCAAGGCTCGCGGCGCTGTGGACGCCGACGGGACGGTGAAACTCTGCGGGACGCGTGTGGAGCTCGTGAAAGCGTAGGGCCGCGCCGGAGCCCCTCATGAGCGATGGCCCCACCTCGGACTGGAGCCCGGATGGCGTCCGCCAGATCGTGGCGGCGCACGCCGGCCTGGAGGGGCCGTTGCTGCCGATCCTGCACGCGATACAGGCGCAGTTCGGCTGCGTGCCGCCGGCCGCCGTCCCGGTGGTGGCCGAGGCGCTGAACCTGACGCGGGCCGAGGTCCACGGGGTGGTGAGCTTCTACCACGACTTCCGCGACGCGCCGGCGGGGCGGCGGGTGGTGCGGCTCTGCCGGGCCGAGGCGTGCCAGTCGATGGGCGGCGAGGCGGCGGCGGCCGACCTGCTGGCGCGGCTCGCGCTCGAATGGGGCGGGACCACGCCGGACGGCGCCGTGACGGTGGAGCCGGTCTACTGCCTCGGCCTGTGTGCGGTGGCGCCGGCGGCGCTGGTGGACGGCGAGCCGGTCGGGCGGCTGGACGCGCGCCGCCTGGCGGACGCGGTGGACGCGCGGTGACGCGCGTCTACGTACCCAGGGATTCGGCGGCCCTGGCCGTCGGCGCCGAAGCCGTGGCCCACGCCTTCGTGGCGGCGGGTTGCGAAGTCGTGCGCACGGGCTCGCGCGGCCTCTTCTGGCTGGAGCCGCTGGTGGAGGTCGAGACGCCGGAGGGCCGCCGCGCCTTCGGGCCCGCGACGCCCGGCGACGTGGCCGCGATCCTGGCCGGGGGCAGCCCGCTGGCGCTCGGCGACATGGCCGCTCACCCGTGGCTGGCGGCGCAGAACCGGCTGACGTTCGCCCGCTGCGGCGTCGTCGATCCGCTCGTGGCGCCGGCGTTCGACGCCCTGGCGCGGGCCCGCGAGATGGGGCCGGACGCCCTGATCGCGGCGGTGACCGCCTCCGGCCTGCGCGGCCGCGGCGGCGCCGGCTTCCCGGTCGGCGTGAAGTGGCGGACGGTCCGCGAGGCGGCGGGCGAGCACAAGTACGTCGTCTGCAACGCCGACGAGGGCGACTCGGGCACTTTCGCCGACCGCATGCTGATGGAGGGAGATCCGTTCGCGCTGATCGAGGGCCTGGCGATCGCCGCTTTCGCGGTCGGCGCGGGCAAGGGTTTCGTCTACTCCCGCTCGGAGTATCCGCACGCCAACGCGACGTTCGCAGCGGCCATAGAGACGGCGCGGACAAAGGGTCTGCTGGGATCGTTCGACATTGAACTAAGGGTCGGCGCCGGGGCCTACGTCTGCGGCGAGGAGACGGCGCTGCTGGAGAGCCTCGAGGGCCGGCGCGGCCAGGTGCGGGCCAAGCCGCCGCTCCCGGCGCACCGCGGGCTGTTCGGGCGTCCGACCGCGGTCAACAACGTGCTGTCCCTGGCGACCGTCCCGTGGATCGTCCTGAACGGCGGCGAGGCCTATGCGGCGCTCGGCACGGGCCGTTCACGCGGGACCATGCCGATCCAGCTCGCGGGCAACGTGGCGCGGCCGGGGCTCTACGAGGCGCCGTTCGGGCTCACCCTGCGCGAGATCGTCGAAGACATCGGCGGCGGCGCGGCCACCGGCCGGCCCGTCCGCGCGGTGCAGTGCGGCGGCCCGCTGGGCGCTTACTTCCCGCCGGCCCTCTTCGACACGCCCTACGACTACGAGGCCTTCGCGGCGAGGGACGGGCTGATCGGCCACGGCGGCATCGTGGTGTTCGACGACACCGTCGACATGGCGGCCCAGGCTCGCTTCGCCCTGGAGTTCTGCGCCATCGAGAGCTGCGGCAAGTGTACGCCCTGCCGTATCGGCTCGACGCGCGGGGTGGAGACGCTCGACAGGGTCCGCGCGGGCGTCGACGTCGCCGGCGGCCTCGCCCTGGTCGAGGACCTCTGCGAGACACTGAAATTTGGTTCGCTCTGCGCGCTCGGCGGGTTCACACCCTATCCGGTGATGAGCGCCATCCGGCATTTCCCGGAGGACTTCGCATTCCGCCCCGACGGCGGAGGAACGTAGCGCCATGGCCCGCGTCCTCGAATTCGACCTCGGCACGCCGGAAACGGTCGGCGAACCGATCGGCCTGACCATCGACGGCGCCGCAGTGACCGTGCCCGAGGGGACCTCGATCCTGCGCGCCGCCGCCGTCGCCGGGATCGCGATCCCCAAGCTCTGCGCCACCGACAGCCTGGACGCCTTCGGCTCGTGCCGGCTGTGCCTGGTGGAGATCGAAGGCCGCGCCGGGACGCCCGCCGCCTGCGCCACGCCGGTCGCGCCGGGCATGGCGGTGCGCACGCGCTCGGCGCAGCTCGACCGCGTCCGCCGCAACGTGATCGAACTCTACCTCTCGGACCATGCCGCACACCCGGACCGCGGCGAGTGCGAGCTCTGCGCCCAGGCCGCGGCTCTGGGCGTGCGCGGGAGCCGCTACGCCGGCGGCGCCGCGCACGACGGCCTGCCGTGCGACGAGTCCAACCCCTACTTCGTCTTCGATCCGGCCAGGTGCATCGTCTGCTCGCGCTGCGTGCGGGCCTGCGACGAGGTGCAGGGGACGCTCGCGCTCACCATCGAGGGCCGCGGCTTCGCCTCGAAGGTGTCCGCCGGCCAGGACGAGCTGTTCCTGTCGTCGGAGTGCGTATCGTGCGGAGCCTGCGTCCAGGCCTGCCCGACCGAGGCGCTGGTCGAGAAGGCCGTGCTCGAGGTCGGGCCGCCGGACCGGTCCGAGGTGACGACCTGCGGCTACTGCGGCGTCGGCTGCACCTTCAAGGCGGAGCTGCGTGACGACCGGTTGGTCCGCATGGTCCCGTGGAAGGACGGCAAGGCCAACCACGGCCACTCCTGCGTGAAGGGTCGCTTCGCCTGGGGCTACGCCAGCCACCGCGAGCGCGTGCTCGAGCCGATGATCCGGACCTCCATCGGCGAGCCGTGGCGCACCGTCTCCTGGGACGAGGCCATCGCCCACACGGCGGCCGAGTTCGCACGCATCGAGGCCAGGTACGGGGCGCACGCCATCGGCGGCATCACCTCGTCGCGCTGCACCAACGAAGAGACTTATCTCGTCCAGAAGATGATCCGGGCGCGGTTCGGGGTGAACAACGTCGACACCTGCGCCCGCGTCTGCCACTCGCCCACCGGCTATGGCCTGAAAACCACGCTGGGGACCTCGGCCGGCACGCAGGACTTCGACAGCGTCGAGCAGGCCGACGTCATCGTGGTGATCGGCGCGAACCCGACCGACGGACACCCGGTGTTCGCCTCGCGGATGAAGCAGCGCCTGCGGGCCCTGAGCGAAGGAGGCGGGGGCGCGAAGCTGATCGTGATCGACCCGCGCCGCATCGACCTCGTGCGGACGCCGCATGTGCGGGCGGCGCACCATCTGGCGCTGAGGCCCGGGACGAACGTGGCGGTGCTGGTAGCGCTGGCGCACGTCATCGTGACCGAGGGGCTGATCGACGAGGCGTTCGTGCGCGAGCGCTGCGCGATCGAGGACTTCCAGGCCTGGGCCGAGCATGTGGCCGGGCCGGAGCATTCGCCGGAGGCCACGGAGGCCGTGACCGGCGTGCCCGCGGGCGAGCTGCGCGCCGCTGCGCGGCTCTACGCCACCGGCGGCGCCGCGGCGATCTACTACGGCCTGGGCGTGACCGAGCACAGCCAGGGCTCGACCGCGGTGATGGCCATCGCCAACCTCGCCATGGCCACCGGCAACCTGGGCAAGCCGGGCGTCGGCGTAAATCCGCTGCGCGGCCAGAACAACGTCCAGGGCGCCTGCGACATGGGCTCGTTCCCGCACGAGCTGACCGGCTATCGCCACGTCTCGGACGAGGCGACGCGGGCGCTGTTCGAGGCCGCCTGGGGCGCGCCTATCGACCCCGAGCCCGGCCTGCGTATTCCCAACATGCTGGACGCCGCCGTCGCCGGACGTTTCAAGGCGCTCTACGTGCAGGGCGAGGACATCCTGCAGTCGGACCCGAACACGAAGCACGTCGCCGCCGGACTGGCCGCGATGGAGTGCGTCGTGATCCACGACCTCTTCCTGAACGAGACCGCGAACTACGGTCACGTCTTCCTGCCGGGCTCCACCTTCCTGGAGAAGGACGGGACGTTCACCAACGCCGAGCGGCGCATCCAGCGCGTCCGCCGCGTCATTCCCCCGAAGAACGGCTTCGAGGACTGGGAGATCACCCAGAAACTCTCGACCGCGCTGGGCTATCCGATGGCCTACGAGCACCCCTCGCAGATCATGGACGAGATCGCCCGGCTCACGCCGACGTTCGCGAGCGTGTCCTACGACCTCCTGGAGCGCGAAGGTTCGGTGCAGTGGCCCTGCAATGCGGCGGCGCCCGCCGGTACGCCGGTGATGCACCTGGAGCGGTTCGTCCGAGGGCTGGGCAAGTTCGTGGTCACCGAGTACCTCGCCACCGACGAGAAGGTGGGCCCGCGCTTCCCGCTGCTGCTGACCACCGGCCGGATTCTCAGCCAGTACAACGTCGGCGCCCAGACGCGGCGAACGGAAAACGTCGTCTGGCACGAGGAGGATGTGCTGGAGATCCATCCGCACGACGCCGAGGAGCGCGGCGTTCGCGAGCGCGACTGGGTGCAACTGGCCAGCCGCGCCGGTTCGACCACGCTCAGGGCGCGGATCACCGACCGGGTCGCGCCGGGCGTCGTCTATACGACCTTCCACCACCCCTCGACGCAGGCGAACGTGGTCACCACCGACTACTCCGACTGGGCGACCAACTGCCCCGAGTACAAGGTGACCGCCGTGCAGGTCGCGCCGTCCAACGGGCCCACCGACTGGCAGGAACGCTACGAGGCGATGAGCGCCCGCAGCCGGCGGATCGCGCCGGAGCCGGCCGAATGAGCGCGGCGGCGCGGCCGGACCGGCTGATCTACATGGCCAACCAGATCGCCCGCTTCTTCGACGACCAGCCCGGCGACGCCGCCGCGGGCGTCGCCCAGCACCTGAAGAGCTTCTGGGACCCCCAGATGCGCGCCGAGATCGTGGCCTGGCGCGCCGCCGGCGGCGAGGGGCTAGATCCGGTCGCGCGGGAGGCGGTCGGCCGGCTCGTCTGAGGGCGCGCTGAAGACGGTGTGGCCGTCGGCGCGAGCGAGCGCCACGAGCGTCAGGCCGGCCTCCTCGGCGCGGCGGATGGCGAGCGCCGTCGGAGCCGAGATGGCCACGATCATGGGCGCCCCCAGGCGCGCGGTCTTCTCGACCATCTCGAACGAGCACCGGCTGGTGATGAGGATGAAGCCCGTGGCGGGGTCGATGCCCGCGGCCAGCAGGGCGCCGCCCAGCTTGTCGAGCGCGTTGTGGCGGCCCACGTCCTCGCGCACGAGGAGGACGCGCCCGTCGGGCGCGGCGAAGGCGGCGGCATGGGTGGCGCGGGTCTCGCGGCCCAGCGGCTGGGCGCCGTCGAACGCGGCGGTGGCGCGCTGGATCGCCTCGGGCGCGATGTCCAGGCGGGCCGCGACGCGGGGCGTGGGCCGCATGGCGTCCTCCAGCCGCTCGACGCCGCAGAGGCCGCAACTCGTGCGGCCTTCGATCGAGCGGGCGCGCGCGGGAGCTGCGGCGCCGTCCAGGCGCACGTCGGCGGTGATGCCGAGTTCATGCACCTCGACGGCGACGTCGCGGATGTCGGCGAAGGCGGCGATCGCCTCGCTCACCGTGAAGCCGATGGCGAGTTCGGTGACGTCGCGCGGCGTCGCCATCACCACGGCATAGGGCTCGCCATCGAACGACAGCGCGATGGCCGTTTCGGCGGGGACGTCGCGCGTGATGTCGCCGACGCCGTCGGCACGCCACATGCGCCCGGGCAGGGGCGTCACCGGCGGGGGCAGGGGGCGGGCCGTCATGGGATCAACCTAACGCTCCCACGCCACGAACGTCAGTCCAGCCGCCTGATCCTGATGTTGCGGTAGGCGACGTCGTCGCCGTGGTTCTGCAGTGCGATGTGGCCGCGCGCGCCCTGCGCGAACATGGGCCAGGCCCTGAACTTGCTGCGGTTCACGCGGGCCTTGAAGTCGTCGGAGCCCAGGTCGTACTCGACCACCTTCGCGCCATTCAGCCAGTGTTCGACGTGGCCCTTGCGGATCACGATGCGGCCCTGGTTGTACTCGCCGACCGGCTTCGTCACGGCCCCCGCCGGTTCGTAGAGGTCGTAGAGCGCGCCGGCGCGCTGCCGCGGCGGCTCGCCTCGGCTGTTGTCCAGCACCTGGTACTCCGGCCCGCTCCAGTAGGTCTCCTCGCCGTCCTCGGTCACCCGGTACATGACGCCGGAGTTGCCCCTGGGGCTGATCTTCCATTCGAACGCCAGCTCGAAGTCGCCGAACGTCTCCCTGGTCATGATGTCCTTGGACGTCTTCGGGTCCGGGCTCAGGGCGCCGTCGGTCACATGCCAGCCTGAGTCCGGCGCGGGGGCCCTGAAGCCGCGCCAGCCGGCCGTCGTCGCGCCGTCGAACAGCAGCGACCAGCCGGCGCCCTTCTCGGCAGGGGTGAGCGAGTTCATCGGCTGAGCGAGGGCTCCCGTGGCGAGGACCGCCAGCACCACACCGAACGCGAACGCCTTCATCACCGCTCCTTCAGAGCCCGAGTTTCACCAAGGCCTGCTCGACGGCCGCCTTCGCTTCGGCCGACGGGCCGGGGTCGACGGCACGGCTCTCGTTGCCGATGTAGCCGATGTCCCGGAAACCTTCCTGCGTCGTGTAGTAGGCGCCGACCACGAGATAGCGGAAGCGCCTGAAGAAGGTCCTGGTCGTCTCGTCCGTGGCCTCGGGGAGGGCCGTCAGCCAGGCCGCGCGTTTCCCGGAATCGCCCATCGCCTTGATCAGCGGCTTCAGGCCGTCGCGGATGATCGGGCGGTCCTTCAACTGGTCGGGGTAGGGCGCGCTCACCCACTCGTCGATGAAGTCGGGCACGCCCAGCGCCGTGGCCGCGGGCGCGGTCCCGCTGGCCGGCAGGATGAAGTCGCAGAGGAGCGCGGCGGCCTGCAGTTCCTGCTTCGACAGAAGGCGTGGCCAGGGCGCCTTTTCGGGCTTCACCAGCCTGGGGTCCGTGCCGTAGCCCGCGGCCGGCTTCTCGCCCGGCGCGCAGCCGGCGACGACCACGCCGGCCCCGGTGGCGGCCCCGACCGCGCCGATCCAGGCGATGGCCGTGCGGCGGTCGATCCTGGAGACGTAGGGCTTGAAGGTCTCGCTCACAGCGCGCCCTCCTTCGCGAGCTTCGCCAGGTTGTCGGCCGAGCGCCAGGCCAGCGCGATGATCGACAGGGTCGGGTTCTTGTCGGGACTGGAGACCAGGACCGCGCCGTCCATCACGAAGAGGTTCGGCACGGCCCAGCTCTGGCCGTACTGGTTCACCACCGAGTCCTTCGCCGACGCCCCCATGCGGGCGGTCCCGACCTCGTGGATCATCTCGCCGCCCTTGGAGATGGATTTCCGGCCATCGCGCTCGGGCGTACCGAGAGGCTTCCCTCCGAGCTTGTCGATCACCTCCAGGAAGGTGGTCGTCATGTGCGCCGCCTGCCGGGTCTCGCTCTCGCCCCATCTCCAGTGGAAGCGCAGGACGGGGATGCCCCACTTGTCCTTCACCTTGGGGTCCAGCTCGCAGTAGCAGTCGTCGTTGGGGATCATCTCGCCGCGGCCGTTGAAGCTGATCAGGCTCCCGTAGCGCTGGCGCAGGTTGGCCCGCAGGTCGTCGCCCACGCTGAGGTCGCCCTCGGCCAGGACGCGCGACGCGCCCATCCGCACGGTGCCCACCTCGTGGATCATCTCGCCGCCCTTGGAGATGGCCTTCTTGCCGTCGCGCTCGACCTTGCCGATGGGCTTGCCGCCCAGCTTGTCGATCACCTCCAGGAAGGTGGTGACCATGTGGGCCGCCTGTCTCGTTTCGTGCTCGCCCCACTTCCAGTGGAAGCGCAGGACCGGGATGCCCCACTTGTCCTTCGCCGCCGGGTCCAGCTCGCAGTAGCAATCGTCGTTGGGGATCATCTCGCCGCGGCCGTTGAAGCTGATCAGGCTGCCGTAGCGACGGCGCAGGTTGGCGCGCAGGTCGTCGCCCACGCTCATGTCGTCCTCGGCCAGCAGGCGGGCCGCCCCCATCGAGGGCATGCCGCGGCCGCCGCCCAGCTCGATGTGGTAGCCGCGCGGGAAGCCCAGTTCCCTGTGCCTGTCGTAGCCCCACCAGGGCACGTAGAGGTGCTCGACGCTCATGCCGTCGTCGTTGGTGGGCGGCAGGCCCTCCAGCGACGGGAACTGGGCGGTCACGTTCAGGCCGACCGAGTCCATGAGGTAGCGGCCGACCATGCCGTGGTCGTTGCAGAGACCGTCCGGGAACTTGGCGCTCCTGGAGTTGAGCAGGATGCGCGCGGTCTCGCCCGAGCCGGCCGCCAGCACGACGGCCCGCGCCGTCGCCGAGTGGTGCTTGCCCGTGACGCGGTCGACCCAGGTGACGCCCTTCGCCTTGCCGGCGGCGTCCACGTCGACCTGGTAGACGAGTGCGTTGCAGGTGATCGTCAGGTTGCCGGTCGCCTTGGCCGGCGGGATCAGCACCGTGGTCGACTGGAAGTTCGCCCCGATCGCGCAGCCGCGGCCGCAGGGCGTGGCGAAGACGCACTGGTTGCGCCCCTCCATCGGCTGGGTGACCACCGCGGCGTGCATCGGCACGACCGGGATGCCCATGGCCTCGAAGCCGCGGGCGTAGAAGGTCTCGAAGGCGCGGGCCGGCGGGTTCTGCATCAGGCAGCCGGGCGGCGAGTCGGGGGTGTTGGTGAGGCCGCGGGGCGCGGCGGCGCCCGAGACGCCGATCAGCTTCTCGGTCTTGTCGTACCAGGGCGCGAGGTCGGCGTAGGTGATGGGCCAGTCGTAGCCCAGGCCGTCGCGGGAGCGCGGCTTGAAGTCCATCGGGCCGAAGCGGAGCGAGATGCGGCCCCAGTGGTTGGTCCGCCCGCCCAGCATGCGCGGCCGCCACCAGGTGAACGCCTCCGACCCCTCGGCGACGGTGTAGGGCTCGTTCGGCACCTCCCAGCCGCCGTCGACGGTGGCGTCGTAGAAGCCGAAGGGCTTGTCGGGCGTCGAGGCCCCGCGGAGCGGCGCTTCGGCGTTGATGTTCCACATCGGAGTCTCGGCCACGGGGTCGTAGTTGCGCCCCGCCTCGAGCATCAGGACCTTCATGCCCGACCTGGTCAGGTGATAGGCGCTCATCCCGCCGCCGGCCCCGGAGCCGACGATGATCACGTCATAGGGCTCGGCCACGCGGTTCTCCCCTCCTGCGGACTCGACGCCGCCACCGTGGCCCAGGTCGCCGCCCCGGGGAAGGGCGGCGTGCGCCGCGCGGTCAGCCGAGCCGTTCGGCGTGCCAGCGCAGGTGGTCCTCCATGAACGAGGCGATGAAGTAGTAGCTGTGGTCGTAGCCGGGCTGGCGGCGGAGCGTCAGCGGGATGCCGGCGTCGCGGCAGGCGGCTTCCAGCAGCTCGGGCCTGAGCTGGCTTTCGAGGAAGCCGTCGGCCTCGCCCTGATCGACCAGGAGGTCCGGCAGGCGTGCGCCGTCCTCGATCAGCGCGGTGGCGTCATGGCGCCGCCAGGCCGCCCGGTCCGGGCCGAGGTAGCCCCCCAGCGCCTTCTCGCCCCAGGGGCAGCGCATCGGCGAGGCGATCGGCGCGAAGGCCGAGACGCTCGCCCAGCGGCCCGGATGCCGCAGCGCCAGGGTGAGCGCCCCGTGGCCGCCCATGGAGTGGCCGGTCAACCCCTGGCGGGCCATGTCGACCGCGAAGGCCGCGGCGACCACCTCGGGCAGTTCGGAGACGACATAGCTCTCCATCCGGTAGTTCGCGGCCCACGGCGTCTGGGTCGCATCGACGTAGAAGCCGGCGCCCAGGCCGAAGTCGTAGGCGCCTTGCGGGTCGTCCGGCACGCCCTCGCCGCGGGGGCTGGTGTCGGGGGCGACGAAGATCAGGCCCAGCTCGGCGCAGACCCGCTGGAACTGGCCCTTCTCGGTCACATTGGCGTGGGTGCAGGTCAGGCCCGACAAGTACCAGACCACGGGCCGCGGCCCGGCTTGCGGCGGGACGAACACCGAAAACGTCATCGGCGTCTTCGTCTCTCGGCTCTCGTGGCGATAGACGCCCTGGACGCCGCCGAAGGCCTTCGTCGTCGAAACGGTCTCGAGGGTCACCGAAGCCTCCGCGGGTCTGGGGCCGCGGGTCAAGCATGGGTCCGGCGCCGCGGCAAGGCGGTCAGACGCGGAACTTCGGCGGCGGCAGGCTGAGCCGGGTGTCGCCCACCCGCTCGCCCCGGAAGAAGCGGACGATGAGCGGCCCGACCTCGGGATGGGACTCGAAGACGTCGTGGCCGGCGTTCTCGACCAGCACCTGGGCCTTGTTGCGGAACTGGGCGGCGACCTCGGCCTGTTCGGCCAGCGGCGTGCGGCCATCCAGCGAGCCCGCGATCAGCAGCGCGCGGTGCGGGATGCGGATCGGGCGGCGGAAGTCGTCGCCCAGGTCCATGCCCGGGATCGCGCCCAGCAGGTGCGGCATCGGAAAGTTCAGCGCGTCGCCCAGCACAGCCGTCTTCGCCTCGCGCTCGACCATCGCGAGCCTGCCCCTGGAGACGCCGGAAGCGAGGTCCATCGCCGTCGGCATGCCGTCGACCGTGATCGGGGCCCCGAGCGCGCCGATCAGCGGCGCCAGCACCTCGGTCCGGCCGCCATCCAGCCCCACGTACAGCCGCGGGATCATGGCGAGCGTGTCGGGGTTCTTGATCAGCGCCCCGGCCGTCATCTGCATGGCGAAGCCGCCGAGCCGGAAGGTCGTGCCGTCGGGCCGGGTGAGCGTCGCCGGGTCGGCCTCCAGCCGCGCGTGGACGCGCCGCATGAGCGCCGGCAGGTCGGGGACGGCGGCGCGGACGTCCCTGTCGGCGGCGAGCAGCCGGTCGACCCGGTCGAGGTAGCCGTCGATCCGCGCCGGGCGCTTCACCGTCTGGTCCTGGCCCTCGAGGCTCGCCAGCACGACGTCGCCGATCCGGTCGCCGTGCCGCCTGAGGGCGGCCAGCGCCAGGTGGCTCCCGTAGCTGATGCCCCACAGGTGGATCTTCTCGGCGCCGAGATGGACGCGGAGGTCCTCCAGGTCGTCGGCGCTGTCGTCGGTGTTGTAGCCGCGCATGGCGACGCCGGCCTTCGTCCAGTCGGCCCAGGCGCCCTGGGCCTCGGCGCGGGTGGCGGCGGTGAGGCCCTCGCGGGTCAGGGGCGGCAGCGGACCCTTCGGCGTCGGCCGGCGCGGGATGCGGCCGTTCGCGCCTGTGCCCCGCTGGTCGAAGGCGATCACGTCGGCGACCTCGCGCAGCGCCAGGAAGATCGGGAACCGCGGGCCCGTCGCCGTGCCCGAACCCGTGCCGCCCGGTCCGCCGGCCAGGTAGACGATGGGGTGGCCGGGTCTGGCGGCGGTCGAGCGGAAGCGGACGTAGCTCACGGGGATCCTGCGGGATTTCGGATCGCGCCGGTCCTCGGGAACCTCGAAGACGCCGCGCTCGGCGTCGACCTCCTGGCCGCGCCAGCCCCTGAAGCGGAACGGGCCGGCCGTCTGGGCGAAGGCGGCGGCGGGCAGGGCAAGGCCGGCGGCGGCGAGCACGCCGCGGCGGGAAAGGGTGCGGATGTCCATGCCGCCAGCAGAGCCCGGGTCGCCGTCTCGCGCGCCCCCGCATCGGCGAACGGCGCCGCCGGATCGGCGAACCGGAGCGCGGATCGGCGAACGGCGCCGTAGAGTGGCGCCATGTGGCGGGCGGTCCTCGTGGCGATGCTGGCGACGGCCTGGGCGACCGCGGCGCAGGCCGCGCGCGTCGGGCCGTGGGAGCTGTGCGCCGGGACCGGCCCTGCCGGCCTGCACGACTGCCGCCCGGTCGCCGGTCCGCGGGAGGTCGATCCCCAGGGCCGCGAACGCTGGATGCGGGCGCCGGTGGGGCCGCGCGGACCGAACGACGCGACGCCGACGCTGCTGGTCGCCGGCGCGATGTCGACGGAGGCCTGGTTCAACGGCGTGCGGATCGGCGCCAACGGCCGGCCCGGCGCGACGGCGGCGGAGGAGCATCCCGGGCTCTACCAGGCCGCGATCCCGATCGACCCGTCGCTCTGGCGCGGCGATGGCCGCAACGAGCTCGTCGTGCGCATGTCGGCGCACCACGCCGGTCTGCGTTTCGCCCACCCGGTCGGAGGGGTGTGGATCGGGCGCTACGCCTATCCCCTCGGCATGCTGGCGCTGACCTTCGGGGCCGCGGGCGCGCTGGCGGCCGCTGCGTTCGGATTCGGCGCGGTCTACGCCATGCGCCGCACGGGCTCGAGCCTGATGCTGGCGGCGCTCTCCGGCGTCGCGGCCGCGCAGGCGCTGGTCGAGAACCTGCGCAACCTCGTGGCCTATCCGTATCCGCTCCACGCCTGGCGGGTGGGCGCGATCTGGATGCTCGCGGCGGCCTTCGCCCTGTTGCTCGTCGCCTACGCCGCCGTCCGGTTCGCGCCGCGGCGGCGCAACCTCCTGCTGGCCGTGGCGGTCCCATCGGTCGCGGCCTCGCTGCTGCATGCGGGCTTCGACCAGAGGACCGGTTGGGCGCTGGTCGCGGGCGTGGCCGTCGCCGGCGCGGCGGCGGCGATCGGCGTGCGGGCAGGGCGGCCCGGAGCGGCGCCGGTGCTGGCCTATCTCGCGCTGTTCGCTGCGGTCGCGGCGATCTCGCCGTCGTGGCTGCTCGACCTCAACTTCTTCCTGCTGGCCGCGACCCTGCTGATCCCGCTGCTGGTCGCCGAGGTCGTGCGGGTGAGCCGCGACGACCGCGCCCGCGAGACCGCGCTCGCGCGCGCCGCCGGCCGCCCCGACCGCCTGACCGTCGCCACGGCCCGGGGCGTCGAGCTGACGCCGCTCGGGGACATCGTCGCGATCCTGGGCGCCGACGACTATGCCGAGCTGCGGCTCGCGGGCGGCCGCAGCCTCCTGCACGACGCGCGGCTGGAGCAGCTCAGCGCGGAGCTGCCGTCGGGCTTCGTGCGCGTCCACCGCTCGGCCATCGCCAACCTCGCCCACGCCGAGCGGCTGGAGCGCGACGGCGCCCGCTGGCGCCTGCACATGAGCGAGGGGGCGGCGCTGCCGGTCAGCCGCTCGCGGCTCGCGGCCCTGCGCGACGCGCTGGACCCGCCGCAGGTCGCTGCGCGGACGTCGGCGCGGTAGGCCTCAGGCGACGACGGAGCGGGGATCGCGGCGCCGTGCGCCTGGCCGGCGCCTATCCGGCGTAGCGCTTCCAGTCCTGGACGGTCGGCGACGCGGCCGGGCTTTCCGGCGCCGGGATCTCCACCACGCGCTCGGGCACGTCGTCGTATTCGAGCCTGAGCGCCTTCGTCGTCGTGGCGTGCAGGCTGTACATGCTGACGAAGTAGCTCAGCATCAGGATGTGGTCGTCCGACAGGTGCTTGCGCAGGATCTCGAAGAGCCGGTCGTGGACCCGGCCGTCCTGCAGGATGAGCCCGTCGACGTAGGCCAGCACCGCCCGCTCGGTCGGCGAGTAGAGATCGACCACCTGCCAGTAGGGCACGGCCTCGATCTTCTCCTCCGGCACGCCCAGACGCCGGGCGGCCTTGCAATGCTGGGAGAAGACGAAATGGCTGCCGCGGCCGTAGCCGGTGCGCAGGATGGCGAGTTCCCGCAGATGCGGGTCCAGCGAGGCTTCGGCCATCGGAAAGGCGCTGAAGGCCTTCAGAATGCCCGGGACGTTCGCCCAGGCGGTCCACCAGTTGCCCGGCGTGCCGGTCGCCGTGCCGGGCTGGGCGACGGGATCGCGCGCCGCGCCGAAGATCTGATCGTACAGCGCCTTGACGTCTGCTGTGGCCTCTTCGCGCGGCACGAGTTTCACTCTCGGCATCGGGTGCTCCTGGACTTCGTCGGGCTGAACGCTAGTGACCCGGCCGCGCCCTCGCCAAAGCAGAAATATTTGGCCCGCAGGCAATTTGGTTTGGCGTGGGATCTGGCGGCAAATCCCATTGCCGGGCGTGAAATTTTGTTGCCCTGACGCCGCGCCGCGGCGGCCGGCTCGGCTAGCCGAGCGCCGCGACGCCCGCCTGGGCGACGACCATGTCCTGCTCGTAGTGACCGCCGCTCACGCCGATGCCGCCGACGTTCGCGCCGTCGACCTGCAGCGGGTAGCCGCCGCCGAACACGATCAGGCGCGGCGTCTTGACGATGCCGTGCAGCAGCGGCGGGTCGTCCTTGATGAAGTTGTGCCAGGTGTCGGTGGAGATGCCGAAAGCAGCGGCGGTGTAGGCCTTGTCCTGGGCGATATCGACGCTGAGCAGCGGGGCGCCGTCCATGCGGCAGAACGCCTTCAGCACGCCCGATTCGTCGACGACGGCGATCACCATCGGCACGCCGATCTCGACGGCCTTGGCCTCGGCGGCGGCGATGACGGCCTGTGCGGCCTCGGCGGTGATCGAGGCCTTGCTGATCGTCCTGGCGCCCATGGGCGGTTCCTCCCGGTTTCTCTGGCTTCCGCTCTAGCGGACCCGGGATACCGGCGAACCCGCCAAAAGATTTGCGGCCACCGACAAATTATTTGCCGCTGGCGGAGCGGTCGGCCGCGGTCGAGGATCGGCGCCTTTGCAGGGGGAGGGACGGCCGATGGCGGCGAACATCCTGGTCGCGTTCTATTCGCGTGGCGGATCGGTTGAGGCCTTGGCGAAGGCGATCGGCGAGGGGGCCGAGGCGGCGGGGGCCCGGGTCCGGCTGCGCCGCGCCCGCGAGCTCGTCGGGCCCGAGGTGATGGCGCTGGCCCCCGGATGGACCGACAACGCCGCCCGCATGAACGCCGCCTACGAGGCGCCGACGCTCGCCGACGCGGAATGGGCCGACGGGATCATCCTGGGCGCGCCGACGCGGTTCGGCTCGCCGGCCAGCGAGCTGCGCGCCTACCTGGAGGGGCTGGGCGCGCTCTGGGTCCAGAACAAGCTGAACGACAAGGCCGGGGCCGCCTTCACCTCGACCGGCACGCTGCACGGCGGGACCGAGGCCACGATCCTTTCGTTCTACCCCACCCTGTCGCACCTCGGCTTCGTGATCGTGCCGAACGGCTACGGCGCGCCCCTGTCGCGTGCGGCCGGCACGCCCTACGGCTCCTCGTCGGTGGGCGCGCCGACGGAGAACGACCTGGAGGTCGCCCGCCACCAGGGCGCCCGCGTCGCCCGCGTGGCCGGGGCGCTGCGCGCGGCGCGGGGGCTGAGCGACTAGTTCGACTCCAGGTTCGGCGGCGTCTGCGTTGGAGAGGAAGAGAACCTGGCCTGCGGCAAATCCGAGCCATGCGCCACAAATCCGGTTTGTCGCGGGGCGGCATTTTTTGGCTATGCCCACGGGCCGACGCCGAACCTAGCATCGCGCCAAAATAGGGGAGGGAAGCTACCGATGACCGCGCCAGCGGCCGCCAAGGCGGCGTCGTCCCCCCAGGCCGGCTACATCTGGTTCGTCGTCGCCGCGCTCAGCCTCGTGAACATGGTGAGCTACGTCGAGCGGCAGATCCTGACCCTGCTGTTCGCGCCCATCAAACGCGACTTCCAGCTCACCGACACAGAGGTCAGCCTGCTGGCCGGCGCGGCGTTCGTGATCTTCTTCGTCGTCTTCGGGCTGTTCTTCGGGCGGCTGGCGGACCGGCGCAACCGCAAGCACATCATCCTGATCGGCGCGCTGTTCTGGAGCATGGCCACGACCGCCTGCGGTCTGGCGCAGAACTTCCTGCAACTGTTCCTGGCGCGGATCTCGGTGGGCATCGGCGAGGCGAGCCTCAACCCCTCGGCGCTCTCGATCCTGACCGACACCTTCCCGCGCGAGCGGCTCACGCGGGCGATCAGCATCTACACCGGCTCGCAGTACGTCGGCGCGGGCCTCGCGCTGGTGGTCGGCGGCCTCGCCATCCACTTCGTCGCCATGCTGCCGCCGGTGGACCTCCCGGGCGTGGGCGTCCTGCGGCCCTGGCAGCTCACGTTCGTCTTCGTGGGCCTGGGCGGCCTGCTCTTCGCCATTCCGGCGCTCTTCATCCGCGAGCCGGCCCGCAAGGGCCTCGCGCCCGAGCCGTCGGCCGACGAGAAGGCCGCACGGCGCTCGCAGTTCGCCGCCTTCTTCGGGGCCAACAGGCGGATGCTGATCTGCCACTTCGCGGGCTTCTCGCTCTCCAGCATGCTGGGGTTCGGCAGCGCCGCGTGGATGCCGACCTTCTTCATGCGCGTACACGGCTGGGCGGCGCAGGACATCGGCTACGTCTATGGGGGCATCATGGCCGTCATGGGCCTCACCGGCGCCCTGGTCGGCGGCCGTCTCGCCGAGTGGCTCGAAGAGAAGCGGGGCGTGAAGGACGTCTACTTCCTCATGCCGATGGTCACGATGAGCGCCAACATGGTGCTGCTGATCGGCGCGGTGCTGTCGCCGTCCGACGAGGTGGCGCTGGGCCTGCTGACGCTGTCGACCTTCATCGGCACCCTGCCGCTGTCGCTGATCGCGGGCTCGCTGCAGATGGTGGCGCCCAACCAGCTCCGCGGCCAGCTCTCGGCCAGCTTCAGCTTCGTCGCCAACGTCCTGGGCGTGGCGTCCGGCCCGACGGTCGTGGCCCTGATCACCGACTACGTCTACCGCGACGAGCACGCGGTGGGCCTGTCGCTCGCCACCGCCAGCGTGATCGTCACGCCGGTCGTGGTGACCATCCTGGCCATCGGCCGCGCCGGGCTGAGGGACAGCCTGGCCCGCGCCGCGGCGCTGCATGCGGCCCCGCAAGGGGCCTGAACCGACATCGCAACGAGGAGCGTGAGAGAGATGGGGATCGGTCTGGTCGTCCGCCTGAAGGTCCATCCGGGCAAGGGCGCGGCGTTCGAGGAAGCCTTCGCCGTGCAGGCGGCGGGCGTGCGCGCCAACGAGCCGGGCAACAAGCTTTACCAGCTTGTCCGCTCGCGCGAGGACAAGGACGTCTACGTCGTCATGGAGCTCTACGACGGCGAGGCCGACCTGGCGACGCATCGCGACGCGCCGCACATGGTCGAGAATCGCGGTCGCATCGGGCCGCTGGTCGCCGAGCGCCTTGGTTTCGAGATCTTCGACGCCTGCTGAGGCTTTCGACCGCGGTGGCTTGACCGTTGCGCGGCAGGCGGGGTTCCCTTCGGCCCCACGGGCGCCCGCAGCGGGGCGGGAGGACGCGACACGGTCATGGATTGGCTTCCGCCCCTCACGGCGCTTCGGGCCTTCGAGGCGGTCGGCCGCTTCGGCGTCGCCGGCGCGGCGCGCGAGCTGAACGTCACGCGCGCGGCGATCCTGCACCAGATCCGGGTGCTGGAGGCCGATCTCGGGGTCATCCTGTTCATCCGCTCGAACCGTGGCCTGACCCTCTCGCTCAAGGGCCAGGAGTACCTGGCGCAGGTGGCGTCCAGCTTCGATGCCCTGCACGAGAGTTCGCGGCGCCTGAAGCATCCCGAGTCGGGCCGCCACCTGGTGCTGGACAGCGTGGTGTCGTTCGCCACCGACTTCATCGTGCCGCGGCTGCACCGATTCTACGCGGCGAACCCCGACGTGATCCTGGAGATCAAGGCCCTCAACAAGTGGTACGGGCCGATCGAGTTCGAGCGCACCGGCGCCAACGTGGCGATCCGCGGCGCCGGCATGGCGGGCGAGTTTCCCGGCCTCTGGGCCGAGAAACTGGCGCACGAGATCCACTTCCCGGTCTGCTCGCCGACGCTGCTGGAAGGCCCCGACGCCATCCTGGAGCCGGCCGACCTGATCAAGCATCCGCTCCTCGACGCCACCGTCGCGCCCGAGGGCTGGCGCGACTGGATCGCGGCGGCGGCCGAGCAGGGCGCGGACCTCAGCGGGCTCAGCCTGGAGGACGCCCGGCGCTTCGATCTCTTCAACATGTCGATGACCGCCGCCATCCACGGCGTGGGCGTGGACCTGGGCCGATCGCCCCTCGTGGACCACTGGATGCAGCAGGGTCTGCTCGTGGCGCCCTTCGACCTGGCGGTCACCTCGAAACGCTCGTATTGGTTGATCTGTCGCGAGGAGTTCGCAGAACGGCCCGAGTTCAAGGCCTTCCGGTCATGGCTGTTCGACGAACTGGATGCGCTCGGCCGCGACTTCCGGCCTGCGACGTAGCTGGAAATCATCTGTGATTTCAGGACGTTGATTCCGTCAAACTGCATTTTCCGCAGGGCAAATTTTTCGCATCTCCGAGCGCTCCCGGCGCTCGCCTAGTGTCCCCCGATGGCTCAGTCGGCGCAGGTGCGTCGCGAAGAAGCCGATGAACGACATACGCCGAAGAGCGGGGGAAACATGACGGGAAGAGGCAAGCTGCTGGCCGGCGCGGCCATGGTTGCGGCCCTGGTCGGGAGCGGCGCGGCTTACGCGCAGGACGGCCAGACGGACGACGGCCCGCGGGTCGCCACCGAGATCGAGACCCTGGTGGTCACCGCCGAGCGGCGGGCGGAGTCGGTGCAGGACGTGCCGGTCTCGGTGACGGCGATCGGCGAGGCGCAGATCCAGCGCGCCTTCCTCAACAACCTGGCGGACTTCACCCGCGCGGCGCCGAACTTCACCATCGAGGGCGTGGGCTCGGTCAGCCGTTCGTCGGCGGTGGTCTACTCGCGCGGCATCGGCTTCTCGGGCATCGACGGCGGTGAGCCGCCGGTCGGCGTCGCGATCGACGGCCTCGCCTACTTCACCAACGCCGGCACGCTGCTCAACACCTACGACGTGTCGCAGATCGAAATCCTGCAGGGGCCGCAGGGGACCCTGTTCGGCCGCAACACCACCGGCGGCGTCATCAACATCCGCACCAACAACCCGACCCCGGACTACGAGGTCTCTGGCAAGCTCAGGGCCGGCAACTACGGCCGGTTCAACACCAACGTCGTGGCCAACCTGCCGATCACCGACACGCTGGCGGTCCGCATCGCGGCCGAGACCCGCAAGTCGGACGGCTTCTTCCGCAACCTCTACGTCGATCCGGTCACGACCCAGCGGCAGGGCGACACCCGCGTCGGCGGCGACAACAGCCAGGCGATCCGCGGCAAGATCCAGTGGAAGCCGGTCGACGACCTGACGCTCATGTTCACGGCGTTCTACACCAAGCAGCGCCAGGACGTGCCCGTGGGCCAGAACGGCAACGGCCCGACCGACGCGCTCTACACGCGCGGCCCGATCACGCCGAACTCGCCGGTCGCCGGGCGTCCCGGCGTCGGCTATCCGGGCGGCCCCACCGACATCCGCACGGTCCGCCGCGACACCGACGGCGCCGACAACCTGGACCAGAAGGGCTTCATCTTCGACACCCACTACCGCACGCCCTGGGGCTTCGACCTCACCACCATCTCGACGTACCTGAAGTACCGGTCGCTGCAGATCGCCGACTTCGACGCCACCGACCTGAACTACTTCACGTCGAACATCCACACCGGCCGCAGCCAGCAGAGCGTGGAAGTGCGCCTCCAGGGGAACGACGCGGAGTCGCCGCTGCAGTGGCAGGGCGGCGTCTTCTACTTCTCGACGCGGCACAAGAACGACCAGACCAACATCCTGGGCCCGAGCTTCTTCGCCAACACGGCGGCGACGACGCCCGTGACGCTGCAGAACCTGGCGACCCGGACCTACGCCCGCAGCCTCGCGGCGTTCGCCCAGGCCGACTACCGGGTCATGGACAACCTGATCCTGACCGCCGGCGCCCGCTACACGACCGAGCGCAAGCGCATCACCAACTATCCGTCGCTGCGCAACCTGAACTACCCCTACGACGCGACCAACATCGTCACCCCGGCCATCTCGAACCAGAAGACCTGGGACGACATCATCTACCGGCTCTCGGCGCGCTACGAGTTCAGCGACGACCTGATGGCCTACGCCAGCTACTCGACCGGCAAGAAGGCCGGCGGCTTCTCGGCCTCGGCCACGACGCTGTCGCAACTCGACCCCTACAAGCCGGAGTCGGTGAAGGCGATGGAAGCCGGCGTGAAGTCGGACTGGCTGGACAACCGCCTGCGCGTCAACGTGACGGTGTTCAACAACAAGTACTCGAACCTGCAGGTCGGCGCGTTCCGTCCGGTCGCGGGCGGCAGCGGCCAGCAGTCGTTCGTCGCCAACGACGCCTTCGAGCGCGCCAAGGGGGTCGAGGGCAAGGTGACGGCGCTGCCGATCCCGGGCCTCGAGCTCAACGCCTCGGTGGGCTACCTGCACGCCCGCTACACCAGCTTCGTCTCGGCGCTGAGCTACAACTTCCCGGGCCACGTCTGTAACGGCGCGGTCGCGGGCGTGCCGATCCGTCAGGACCACGCCGACTCCAGCGACCCCTGCTACCTGATCCCGCCGCGCGCGCCGAAGTGGACCGCCAAGCTCGAAGGCGCCTACTCGATCGACCTGGGCGAGTACGGTGTCCTGACCCCGCATGTGGCCTGGTCGTACGAAGGCGCGCACTTCACCAACCTGACCAACGCGCCGCAGGGCTTCCAGGGCCGCTACGCCGTCTGGGACGCGGACCTCACCTACGAGGATCCCAAGGACCGCTACCGGGTCTCGGCGTTCATGAAGAACGTGACCAACAAGACCCACCTGATCAACGCCAACCCCATCGCCGGCCTGTTCAATGCGAACTACTATGCCGACCCCAAGGTCTATGGGGTCGAGCTGGCGGTGACGTTCCGATAGCGGTCCTGAGGGCCGCCCGAAGGGAGTGGAAAAGATGACGCAGCCCGCAAAGGCGTTCCGGTACTCCGGCGTCAATCACGTGGCCCTTGTCTGCAAGGACATGGCCGAGACGGTCGACTTCTACGAGAACGTGCTGGAGATGCCGCTCGTCCGCTCCATGGCGGTGCGCGACCACCAGCACTTCTTCTTCGACTGCGGCGGCGGCGCCCTGATCGCCTTCTTCTGGTTCCGGGAGCCGCCCCCGTTCTCGCCGGGAATCGCCTCGCAGCCGCTCGACGTGGCGAAGGACGGGATGATGTCGGCCGTCGCCTCGATGAACCACCTGGCCATCAACATCGAGCCCGAGGCGTTCGACGCTTCGGTGGCGCGGCTGCGGGCCAAGGGCGTCGAGTGCCACGTCATCAACCACTCGGACGGTCCCGACGGCCACCCGGCCGAGCCGACCGAGCACACCTGGATCCGCTCGGTCTATTTCACCGATCCGAACGGCATCAAGCTGGAGCTGGCCGCGCTGACCCGGCCCTTCACGCCCGAGGACCTGCTCGTCGATCCGATGGACGAGAAGGGCAATCCGGTGCCGTTGAAGCGCCGCATGCCGGAGCCTGCGGAGTAACTCCGGTTTGCGGGGCGGTCCCCCGGGACCGCCTTCGCACGCGCGTTGCCGCCCTGGCGCCCATCCGGGAATGATCTTCCCGGGAAGCGCCAATTTGTCCGTCGACAAGGGTCATTTCTACCGCGTAATAGCCCGCGAGTTCCGGGCGGCCACGCGTGTGGCCGGCTGCCCGACCTGCTGACTATGAGAGACGACTGATGACCCCGCCCGAGCGGCAAGGCCTGTACGATCCGCGGAACGAGCACGATGCGTGCGGCGTGGGCTTTGTGGCGAACATCAAAGGCCGCAAGTCGCACGAGGTCATCCAGGCGGGCCTGCAGATCCTGCTGAACATCGACCACCGCGGCGCGGTGGGCGCCGATCCGCTGGTGGGCGACGGCGCGGGCATCCTCATCCAGATTCCGGACGGTCTCTATCGCGCCTGGGCGGCCGGGGAGGGCGTCGACCTGCCGCCGGCCGGCGAGTACGCGGTGGCCATGTGCTTCCTGCCGCAGGACCCGCTGACGCGCGCGGCGGCGCTGGAGCAGTTCGAGCACTTCCTGCGCGTCGAGAAGCAGCCGCTGCTGGGCTGGCGCGACGTGCCCGTGGACACGACGGGCCTGGGCGAGGCGGTTCTGGCCTCGATGCCGGTGATCCGCCAGGCCTTCGTCGGCCGTGGCCCCAACGTGAAGGACCAGGACGCCCACGAGCGGAAGATCCTGGCCGTCCGCAAGCAGTTCCAGAATCCGCTGGCCGAACTGGCGGCCAAGCGTGGGCTGCCGTCGCTGACCGACGTCTACCTCCCGTCCTTCTCGACGCGGACCGTGGTCTACAAGGGCCTGCTGCTCGCGGGGCAGGTGGGCAGCTTCTACGAGGACCTGCGCGACGCGCGCTGCGAGAGCGCGCTGGCCCTCGTCCACCAGCGGTTCTCGACCAACACCTTCCCGTCCTGGAAGCTCGCGCACCCCTACCGGTTCATCGCCCACAACGGCGAGATCAATACCGTCCGCGGCAACGTGAACTGGATGAACGCGCGCCGGCGCACCCTGGAGAGCGACCTCCTGGGGCCCGACCTCAACAAGATGTGGCCGCTGATCCCGCACGGGCAGTCGGACACCGCCTGCCTCGACAACGCGCTGGAACTGCTCGTCGCCGGAGGCATCCCGCTGGCGCAGGCGGTGATGATGCTGATCCCGGAGGCCTGGGCCGGCAACCCGCTGATGGATGCCCGGCGCAAGGCCTTCTACGAGTACCACGCCGCGCTGATGGAGCCGTGGGACGGCCCGGCCGCCGTGGCCTTCACCGACGGCCGCCAGATCGGCGCGACCCTCGACCGCAACGGCCTGCGGCCCGCCCGCTTCGTCATCACCGACCAGGACCATGTGATCATGGCCTCCGAGGTCGGCGTCCTCGACGTCCCCGAGGAGCGCATCGTGCGCAAGTGGCGGCTCCAGCCCGGCAAGATGCTGCTCATCGACATGGAAGAGGGCCGCATCATCGAGGACGAGGAGATCAAGACCTCCCTCGCCGAGGCCGAGCCCTACGAGGAGTGGCTCAGCGAGACCCAGTTCAAGCTGGAGGAACTGACCCTGGACGACGTCGCGGGCGAGCCGGGGCCGAACGATCCCGACGCCCTGCTCGATCGCCAGCAGGCCTTCGGCTACACCCAGGAAGACCTGCAGTTCTTCCTTGAGCCCATGGGCAGGGACGGGGACGACCCGATCGGCTCGATGGGCCACGACACGCCCATCGCCGTGCTCTCGCGCCGCTCGAAGCTGCTGTACGAGTACTTCAAGCAGAACTTCGCCCAGGTCACGAACCCGCCCATCGACCCGATCCGGGAAGAGCTGGTGATGAGCCTGGTCTCGATGATCGGGCCGCGGCCGAACCTGCTGGGCCGCCAGGCCGGCACGCACAAGCGCCTCGAGGTCGCCCAGCCGATCCTCACCGACGAGGACCTGGCGAAGATCCGCGCCGTGCATGAGCTGCTGGACGGGGCGTTCCGCACGGCGACCATCGACATCACCTGGCCGATGGCCGAGGGGGCGGGCGGCCTGGAAGCCGCGCTCCTGCGCATCTGCCGCGAGGCCACCGAGGCCGTGCTGGCCGACGTGAACATCCTGATCCTGTCGGATCGGGAGACGTCGGTGGAGCGCATCCCGATCCCGGCGGCGCTGGCTACCGCGGCCGTGCATCATCACCTGATCCGCCAGGGCCTGCGCATGCAGACCGGCCTCGTCATCGAGACCGGCGAGGCGCGCGAGGTCCACCATTTCTGCGTGCTGGCGGGCTATGGCGCGGAGGCCGTGAACCCCTACCTCGCGTTCCGGACGCTGGAGCAACTGCGGGTCACGAACGGCCTCGCGCTCAGCGCCTACGACGTGCGCAAGAACTACATCAAGGCCGTCGGCAAGGGCATCATGAAGGTGATGTCCAAGATGGGCATCTCGACCTACCAGTCGTACTGCGGCGCGCAGATCTTCGACGCGGTGGGGCTCTCGTCGGCGCTGATCGAGCGCTACTTCACGGGCACCGCCACCACCATCGAGGGCGTGGGCCTGCCCGAGATCGCCGAGGAGACGGTGCGCCGCCACCGCGACGCCTATGGCGACAACCCTGTCTACAAGTCGATGCTGGACGTCGGCGGCCAGTACGCCTGGCGACTGCGCGGCGAGGCGCATGCGTGGACGCCGGAGTCGATCTCGGGCCTGCAGCATGCCGTGCGCGGCAATCTGCCGGGCGAATACGGGAAGTTCGCCAGCGCCATCAACGAGCAGTCCGAGAAGCTGCTGACGCTGCGCGGGCTGATGCGCTTCAAACCGGCCGAGGCCGCGATCCCCCTCGACGAGGTCGAGCCGGCCTCCGAGATCGTCAAGCGCTTCTCCACCGGCGCCATGTCGTTCGGCTCGATCAGCCGCGAGGCGCACACGACCCTCGCCATCGCCATGAACCGCATCGGCGGCCGTTCCAACACGGGCGAGGGCGGCGAGGAGCCCGACCGCTTCAAGCCGCTGCCCAACGGCGACTCCATGCGCTCGCGCATCAAGCAGGTCGCCTCCGGCCGCTTCGGGGTCACGACCGAGTACCTGGTCAACGCCGACGACATCCAGATCAAGATGGCCCAGGGCGCCAAGCCCGGCGAGGGCGGCCAGTTGCCCGGCCACAAGGTCGACAAGAACATCGCCAAGGTGCGCCACTCGACGCCGGGCGTCGGCCTCATCAGCCCGCCGCCGCACCACGACATCTATTCGATCGAGGACCTGGCGCAGCTCATCCACGACCTGAAGAACGCCAACCCCGTCGCCCGCATATCGGTGAAGCTGGTGTCGGAGGTGGGCGTCGGCACGGTGGCCGCGGGCGTCGCCAAGGCGCGCGCCGACCACGTCACCATCTCGGGCTTCGAGGGCGGCACCGGGGCCTCGCCCCTGACCTCGCTGACCCACGCCGGCTCGCCGTGGGAGATCGGCCTGGCCGAGACCCAGCAGACGCTGCTGCTGAACGGTCTGCGCACCCGCATCGCGGTGCAGGTCGACGGCGGCCTGCGCACCGGCCGCGACGTCGCCGTCGGCGCGCTGCTGGGCGCCGACGAGTTCGGCTTCGCGACGGCGCCGCTGATCGCGGCCGGCTGCATCATGATGCGCAAGTGCCACCTCAACACCTGTCCGGTGGGCGTGGCCACGCAGGACCCGGTGCTGCGGGCGCGCTTCACCGGCCAGCCCGAGCACGTCATCAACTACTTCTTCTTCGTGGCGGAAGAACTGCGCGCGATCATGGCCGAGATGGGCTTCCGCACCGTCGACGAGATGGTCGGCCGCGTGGATCGCCTGGACATGGCCGAGGCCGTCGACCACTGGAAGGCCCATGGCGTCGACCTCTCGCGCCTGCTCTACGCCAAGCCCGCCGAGGGCCAGGACTGCCTGCGCCATCGGGACTTCCAGGACCACGGGCTGGAGAAGGCGCTGGATCATCAGTTCATCGCCGCGGCGCAGCCGGCGCTCGCCCGGGGCGAGCCGGTCCGCGGCGAGTTCGCGATCCGCAACGTCAACCGCACCGCCGGCGCCATGCTCTCGGGCGAGGTGGCGAAGGCCTACGGCCATGCGGGCCTGCCGGAGGACACCATCGCGCTGACGCTGAAGGGCACGGCCGGCCAGAGCTTCGGCGCCTTCCTGGCCCGCGGCGTGAGCCTGACCCTGATCGGCGACGCCAACGACTACGTCGGCAAGGGTCTCTCCGGCGGCCGCGTGGTGGTGCGCCAGCCCGCGGAGGCCCGGCGCGATCCCACCCGCAACATCATCGTCGGCAACACGGTGCTCTACGGCGCCATCGCCGGCGAGGCCTACCTCGAGGGCGTGGCGGGCGAGCGGTTCGCCGTGCGCAACTCGGGCGCCGTGGCGGTGGTCGAGGGCGTGGGCGACCACGGCTGCGAGTACATGACCGGTGGCGTGGTGGTGGTGCTGGGCGACACCGGCCGCAACTTCGCCGCGGGCATGAGCGGCGGCGTGGCCTACGTCTACGATCCGCGCAGGCGCTTCGACCCGCTCTGCAACAAGGCGATGGTCGATCTGGGCGCCGTCGAGGCGACGCCCGCCGGCGCCGACGAGGCCGGCCGGCCCAGCCAGCGCTCGGTCTCGGTGGAGAACGCCGGCATGGGCGACATGCTGGGCTGGGACGCCGAGCGCCTGCGCATCCTGATCGAGCGTCACCACCTGCACACGGGCAGCCGCCGGGCCGCCGAGATCCTG
>NZ_JAEUMO010000098.1 GCF_016793285.1 Phenylobacterium sp. | reverse complement strand
GTTGCTGCGTTGCAGCATCAGATTGCGACGAACGGTCCGGTTTCCGCAGCGCCTCTCCGCATGTCGCGTGTGCAGCGCACAATCCGTCCCCGTGCGCGCGAAAAATGACGCCGTGGGGAAAGCTTCTGCCCCTTGACGCTTCGACATGGGGTTGCCAAAGGGTCGGGCCGCTTGTCTTACAAAGCGGTAAGACTTTGGGTTCCCTCCGTGGGAGTTCAAGGCCGTCCGAACCAACAAACGCCAATCCCTGCGACAGTCGGGGGCCGCGTTGCCAAGGGTCCGGGCGCAGCGATAGCGCCTCTGGCGTTCTGGGCCGCGGAAGTGGTTTGGTCGCCGGGCTTAACTTTAACTAGGGTGGAGACGCTCTCGCGCGACGACCCTCCGGCCAATCGTGCTAGACCAACCAGGAACTGGCGACAGATGCTCGACAACAAACTGAAGATGACCTTTTCCGCTCTCCTCGGCGCCGTGGCGCTGAGCATGAGCGCGCCGGCGTTCGCTCAGGACGCCGCCGCCCCGGCCGCGCCTGCCGCCGACGCCGCTGCCGCTCCGGCCGCCGACGCCGCCGCTCCGGCCGCCGCCCCGGCCGCGGCGCCCGCCGCTGCTGAATCGAGCGACCCGCCGACCATGAAGAACGCGGGCAAGCTCAACGTCGGCACCATGTTCATGGACGCCGACCCGGTCGTGAAGGTGATCATGATCGGCCTGGCTCTCGCCTCGGTGCTGAGCTGGACCATCCTCGTCACCAAGATCCTCGAGTTCAACGCCCTCAACAAGGTGTCGGACGGCTTCGTGGAAAGCTTCCGCGGCGCCAAGTCGATCAACGACATGAGCCGGATCGCTCTCTCGGAAGAGTATGACGGCAACCCGCTGGCCGACATGGCCGCCGCGGCCGCCCAGGAGATCGAGCTCTCGCGTCAGGCGGGCCTTTCGATCGCCGGCGAGCACCGCGACACCACCATCGACCGCGCCCAGCATGCGGTGAGCGCCGTGCAAGCGGCTCTGGCCCGTCGCCTCTCGGGCGGCATGCAGTATCTGGCGTCGGTGGGTTCGAACGGCCCGTTCATCGGTCTGTTCGGCACCGTCTACGGGATCATGAACTCGTTCATCGGCATCGCGAACACCAACACGACCAACCTGGCCGTCGTCGCCCCCGGCATCGCCGAAGCGCTTCTCGCCACCGGTCTCGGCCTGTTCGCCGCCATCCCCTCGGTTATCTTCTACAACTACTTCCAGACCCGCATCTCCTCGTACGGTGCGCGCTCGGAAGGGTTCGTGGCCGAGCTGATGAACGCGATCTCCCGCCAGCTCGACAAGGGGGTCTGATCTAGATGGCCGCCAAACTCTCGAGCGGAGGGGGCGGACGCTATCAGGAAGACCAGAACGCCGAGATCAATGTCACGCCCTTCGTGGATGTGATGCTCGTCCTTCTGATCATCTTCATGGTGGCCGCGCCGCTGGCGAGCGTGACCGTCAAGGTCCAGCTTCCGCCTGCGGTCGCGCCGCCCGGCACCAACCCTCCCAAGCCGGTCTACATCTCGATCCAACCGAACGGGAGCATCTTCATTCAGGACTTCCGGACCGATCTTGCGACGCTCGGCGACGACCTGCGCAAGAACCTGGGGAACACGCGTAACCCTGAGAAGGAACGCATCTTCATCCGGGCGGACAAGGACGTCCTGTACGGGGACTTCATGGGCGTCATGAACATGCTGCAGGATAATAATTTCTACAGCGTGGCCCTCGTCGGCGAAGACAAGTGAGTGGGGTGAAGCATGTCTGACACTCACCACGAAGCTCTGACCCGACATAACCCGTTCGACGATCCGAAGCCCAAGCGCCGCCCGGGGACCGTCATTGCGCTGGTCCTCGCGGTCGTGGTCCACGGCGCGCTCGGCGTCTACCTGTGGAAGTCGCGGTTCGATCCGAAGTACAAGGAGTACTCGGACGAGGTGACGGACGTGGCCCTCATCAAGCCCGTTCCGCCGCCGCCTCCGCCGCCTCCGCCGCCGCCGCCGCCGCCGAACACGCCGCCGCCGCCGCCGCCGAAGCTGCAGCCGCGCCCGCCGGTCGCTGTCCCGGACATGCCGTCGATCCCGCCGCTGCCGGTTCCGCCGGTCGAGCGCCGGATCGAGGAGCCTCGTCCGCCGGCTGCGCCGCCGCCGGAACCGCCGCGCCCGTCGGTCATCACCAACCCGGACTGGCAGCGTCGTCCCTCTGCCGAGGATATGGCGCGCTACTATCCGGACCGCGCCCAGCGGATGGAGGTGGAAGGCCGCGCGACGCTCAGTTGCACGGTGAACGCCCGTGGCACGCTCGAAGGCTGCTCCGTCACTGCGGAGGAGCCGGGCGACATGGGCTTCGGCGACGCCGCGATGAAGATGTCCAAGCTCTTCAAGATGCGGCCGCAGACCAAGGACGGCCAGCCCGTCGACGGGGGCTCGGTGCGGATCCCGATCCGCTTCACCCTGCCGAAGGGTTGATCCGAAAGGGTCCGCTCCAGGAACAAGGCCCCGGTCGCTCACGCGGCCGGGGCTTTTTCTCTGCGCGCATGGTCACGCCGGAGGGCGCCACGTAAGAAGCATCCGTGACTGATCGTATGGCCCCGATGGCAAGCGAGCCGGCGGCGGGCGGGACGCGCCGCCGCGACCGCCTGTTCCTGGGCGTCTTCCTGCTGGTCGGGGCGGCGATCGCGCTGGTGGACGCGCTGAGCGTGGCCGACGACCGGGCCGAGGCTGGGCGCCCCATCGGACTGTGGGAGCCGCTGGTCTGGGAGGCGTCCAGCATCCTGGCCCTCGTCGCGCTGGCGCCCCTCGTGATGGCGCTGACCCGTCGCGTGCAGCCGCTGGTCGCGCCCTGGCCGCGGCTCGCAGCGGTCCACCTGGCCGCGGCGCTGGCCTTTTCGCTGGTCCATGTGACCGCGATGGGCGCGGTGCGGGCGATGGTCTACGCCGCGGTGGGCGGCGCCTACCCGGCGTTCGGGCCGCTGCGCGACTTCCCCTACGAGTTCCGCAAGGACCTGCTGATCTACCTCGGCCTCGTCGGGCTGTACGCCATCTGGCTGCGGCTGTGGCAGAGCCCGCCGCCGGCAGGTGCGGGCGAGACCCCTCAGGCCATCGAGATCCGCGACGGCGCGCGCCGCCACTTCGTGCCGCTGAGCGAGGTCGCCTTCATCGAGGCCGCGGGCAACTACGTCGAGCTCCACCGTGGCGCGACGCCGATCCTCCATCGCGCGCCGCTGTCGTCGCTGGAGCGCCAGCTTGCCGGCGCGGGCTTCGTGCGCATCCACCGCTCGCGCCTGGTCCGGCGCGCGGCAGTGAGCGAGGTCGAATCCAGGCCCTCGGGCGACTTCGTGGTGCGCCTCGCCGACGGCCGCGAACTCATGGGCTCGCGCCGCTACCGAAAGCCGCTGCTGGACCCGGCTTGATCGGAGCCTCCGCCACGACTATTACAGCCCGCTCGCGATGACGCGCCGCCCTAGCTCAGTTGGTTAGAGCGCCAGATTGTGGCTCTGGAGGTCTCCCGTTCGATCCGGGAGGGCGGTACCATCGCTGGGCGGCGAGGCCGGGGCGGCCGGGCCGCACCTCCGTTCGCCCACCATGGCCCCTCCGGTCCTGGCGCCGCAGGGCGCAGACGCCGCCGCGGCGCCCGCGCGTCGCCGGTCCCCCAGCGTCACCCTTGCAGCCTGCGCCGCGGAGTCTAACGTGTGTTTGACTGACCGCGCCCAAAGAGGCGGCGAAGGGGAGAGAAACATGATCAAGACGCGCCTGACCGAGATGTTCGGGATCGAGACCCCGCTCGTCATGGGCGGCATGACCGGGGTGGGCTACGCGCCGCTGGTGGCCGCCGTGGCCAACGCCGGGGCCCTGGGCTTCATCACCGCGCACCACAGCCAGTCCGCCGAAGAGCTGCACGCCGAGATCAAGCGCTGCAAGGATCTGACCGACAAGCCGTTCGGCGTGAACCTCACCCTGCTGCCGTCGCTGAACCCGATCCCCTACGACGAATACCGGCAGGCGATCATCGAGAGCGGCATCAAGATCGTCGAGACCGCCGGCCGCGCGCCGGTCGACCACCTGCCGGCCTTCAAGGAGGCGGGGGTGAAGGTGATCCACAAATGCACCTCGGTCCGTCACTCCGTCTCGGCCGTGAAGTACGGCTGCGACGTGATCTCGATCGACGGCTTCGAGTGCGCCGGCCACCCCGGCGAGGACGACATCGGCCTCATCGTGCTGCTGCCGGCGACCGTGGACGCGGTGGCCCCGGTGCCGGTGATCGCCTCGGGCGGCATGGCCGACGGCCGCAGCCTGGCGGCCGCCCTGGCCCTGGGCGCCGACGGCGTCAACATGGGCACGCGCTTCATGGCCACCCAGGAATGCGCCATCCATGAGAACGTGAAGCGGAAGATCGTCGAGAACACCGAGCGCGACACGCTGCTGACCAACCGCACGTTGCGCAACACCAGCCGCGTGGCCCGCAACGCCATTTCGGAAGAGGTGGTGAAGATCCAGACGGATCCGACCAAGACCATCGACGACGTCCGCCACCTGGTGGCCGGCGTGCGCGGCCGCACCAACGTGCTGGGCCAGGGCGACACCGACGGCGGCATCTGGACCGTCGGCCAGAGCCAGGGCCTGATCCACGACATCCCGACCTGCAAGGACATGGTGGCCGCCATCATGCGCCAGGCCGAAGACGTCCTGGCCAGGAACGCCCAGCGGCTCGGCGTGCCGGCCTGAAGCCCGGGGCGGGCGCGTTCGCTCAACCCACGAGCGCGCTTGCCAAGCCTCGCCGTTAGAGCTGTAGTTCCGTCCTGGGGGACGGGGGCGCGACCGTAACAGCGCATCCCGCGAGTGCAGGGGTGTCGCGTGCCGGTCGTCACGACCTTCGAGTCGGTGCTTTCGGGCCTGAGCTGGAACGGGATCGGCGTCGCCGGTCGACCGGCCTTCGTCAGCTACTCCTTCGACACGTCGCCGAACCCCGGGTACGCCCTCGTCTATTCCGGCGCCTTCCTCGGCAGCTTCCAGGCGCTCACGGCGCCGGAGCAGGATGTGGCGCGCCAGGCGCTCAAGGCCTGGGGCGACGCCAGCGGCCTCACGTTCCTCGAGGTCCCCGCCGGCCAGGGCGACATCCGCTTCGGCATCTACGACTTCCGCTTCGGTCCGGAGTCGATCGAGGACAGCCTGGCGTTCGCCTTCAATCCGTTCGTCTTCAACTTCCCCGACGGGGCGTTCGAGGACGACTTCGGCGGCGACATCTTCATCGACCTCGGGCAGGCGACGTTCGACACCCTGGTCCATGAGATCGGCCACGCCATCGGGCTGAAGCACCCGTTCGAGGAGCAGCCGACGCTCGACCCGACGCTCGACGACCTCGCGCATACGGTGATGACCTACAATCCGGCGGGCGGCCCGGCGACGGCGCTGGGTTCGCTCGACATCCTGGCGGCGCAATACCTCTACGGACCCGCGAGCGCGGACGGGACGCAGGCGGCGAGCTGGAGCTGGGACAGCGCCCGCCTGCTGCTGAGCCAGAGCGGCGGGATCGGCGCCGACACGCTCGCCGGCATCGCGGTGGCCGACCGCATCGCGGCGGGCGCGGGCGACGACTACGTCATGTCGCGGGGCGGCGCCGACCAGCTCGACGGCGGCGACGGCGCGGACACCATGGCCGGCGGGGACGGCGCCGACACGCTCCTCGGTGCGGCGGGCAACGACGTCCTGGACGGCGACCCGGGCGACGACAGCCTGATGGGCGGCGAAGGCGACGACGACCTCTGGGGCATGGAAGGCGCCGACGTGCTGGACGGCGAGGGCGGGTCCGACACCCTCAGCGGCGGCTCCGGGGTCAATCGCCTCAGCGGCGGTCCGGGCAACGACGTGATCGTGGTGGTCGACGGCCGCAGCATCGTCGACGGCGGCGACGGCTACGACGAGCTCTGGCTCTCGCCCCTGTCCTCCGCCAGCGCGGTGCTCAGCTACGCCAGCCTGACGGCGGGCGGCGGCAGCTTCACGGGCATCGAGGCGGTGGTGATGTTCGGCGACGCCAACGCCGACACGCTGCAGGGCGGCGCCATGCCCGACGTCCTGGTCGGCGCCGCGGGCGCGGACTCGCTCTCCGGCGGCGCCTCCGACGACGAACTGTTCGGCGACACGGGCGCGGACACGCTCTCCGGCGGCGAGGGCTCGGACTACCTGGAAGGCTGGAGCGGCGACGACTGGCTCATCCCCGGCGGCGGCAACGACATCATCTGGGGCGCCAGCGGCGTCGACACGGTCGATTTCTCCGGCGAGCTGGAAGGCGTCGACGTCACGATCAACGCCAACCGTTCCGTCGGCGGCGCGATCGAGCAGATGTTCGACGTCGAGAACATCGTCGGCACCCCCTACAGCGACAACATCATCGGCGATGCGAACGGCAACCGCCTGTTCGGCGGCGGCGGCGCCGACACCGTCAACGGGCGTGACGGCGCCAACTATCTGCGCGGCGACGACGGCAACGACAGCATCGTCGGCGGCGCCGGCTTCGACGACATCAACGGCAACGTGGGCGACGACACCGGCTCGGGCGGCCTGGGCGACGACTGGGTCGTGGGCGGCAAGGACCAGGACCGCCTCTCAGGCGACGAGGGGAACGACCTCGTCTACGGCAACCTCGGCGCAGACACCTGCGAGGGCGGAAGCGGGAACGACACGATCCGGGGCGGCCAGCAGGACGACGTCCTCGTGGGCGGCGCCGGCGACGACTACGTCTCGGGCGACAAGGACAACGACACCGTCACGGGCGGCGAGGGGGCCGACATCTTCCACACCTTCGGAGACGCCGGGATCGACCGCGTCACCGATTTCAGCATCGCCCAGGGCGACCGCGTCATGCTCGATCCCGGCACGCAGTACACGGTGAGCCAGGTGGGCGCGGACACCGTCATCGCCATGAACGGCGGCGGCCAGATGATCCTGGTCGGCGTCGCCATGTCGAGCCTCACCGGCAACTGGATCTTCGGCGCCTAGGGCCTTCGCCGGGAACAGGCCCGTCGGCCTCCCGGCCGGACCGAGCCAAGGGCCGAATGGTCGGGCTTCGCCCTGCCATGGGCGTCGAAACGGTGCTAGCGAGGGCCATGGCGCGAGCAAGCGGACAGACGGGCGGAACCTTGCGCGGCCGCCGCCCGAAGGGGCAGGGGCCGGATTTGCGCGAGGCGATCCTCGACGCCGCCGAGGGACTCTTCTCCCGCCACGGCTTCTATGGCGTGACCGTGCGCCAGGTGGCCACGGAGGCCGGCGTCGACACGGCGCTCATCCACTACTACTTCGGCGCAAAGCGCGAGCTCTTCGACAGCGTCTTCGCGCGCCGCGCCGACGTGCTGAACGATATCCGGGTCGAGGCCCTTCGCGCCTACGAGACGGGTCACGCCGGCGCGATGACGCCCGAGGGCGTGATCGAGGCCTTCATCGACCCGCTGGTCGAACTCTCCCTGACCAACGACGAGGGCTGGAAGAACTACTTCCGCCTCGTGGCGCTCGTGAACAACACGCCCGCCTGGGGCGGCGAGACCATGCACAGGTTCTTCGACCCGGTGGTCCACCAGCTCATCGAGACCCTCAAGGGCGCCTGCCCTGGCGCGGCGGCGCGCGACCTCTACTGGGGCTATCAGTTCCTCACCGGGGCGATGATGCTGACCCTCTCCGAGACCGGCCGCATCGACCAGCTCTCGAATGGCCTCTGCCGTTCGACAGACCTCGCCGCCGTGCGCGCCCGCCTCTACGCCTGGTGCGCCGCCGGACTGTCGGAGATCGTCCGCCGCCGGGCCTGATAACGGCGGTGCAGCATGGCGGCCGCGCGGCGCTAACTTCCCGTAACGGCAGGGAATGGCGGGCGCGAAAGAGAAATTCACCGATATGTGAAATTAAAGCTTGCGTGCAGTGCAGCAAGAGCGCATAAGGGTCCTGCCCTTTTGGGCGTTTCCTCCCTATGAACTCGCCGCGCCCCCGGGCGCGGCTTTTTTTTCGGCCTTCCGCGGCGTTGACAGCGGCGCGGTCCCGTACCGATGCTGCGAAGACAGAGGCGGCGACGGGCCACCCCAGGGGGGCCGTGGAAAACCAGGGCCGCCCGGGAGGATGCCTTGGCCGACGACGTCAAGCCCGCGGCGGCGCCGCGCCCGATCCGTGGGCCCCAGCCGCTGCCCCCGTCCGCACAGGCGCAGGCGCACTACGACGCCATCAAGGCCCGCTTCGCCGAGGCGCGCGACCTGCGCCTGGGCTACCGCCCCCAAGGCACGGCCCAGTTCACGTCCGACCTCACCGGGCCGCTCGCGAGATACGCCGTCGACCCGTACTCGGCCGAGGCGGAGGCCCGCGCGCCGCTCAGCGACCACGTCGAGGTGCTGTTCATCGGCGGCGGCTTCTCGGCCCTGCTGACCGCCGCCCGGCTGCGCGAGCGGGGCGTGGGGAGCATCCGCATCGTCGAACGGGGCGGGGACGTGGGCGGCACGTGGTACTGGAACCGCTACCCTGGCGCGGCGTGCGACGTGCCGGCGGTCGACTACCTGCCGCTGCTGGACGAGATGGGCTATCTGCCGGCCCGCTTCTACGCGCCCGGCCCCGAGATCTTCGCCCACTGCCAGGCGATCGCACGACGCTACGACCTCTACGACCTGGCGGTCTTCCACACGACGATCACGTCCACCGTCTGGGACGACGCGGCGAAGGTCTGGCGGCTCTCCACGGACCGCGGCGACGAACTGACCGCGAGGTTCGTGATCTGCGCGAACGGCACGCTTTCGAAGCCGAAGCTGTCGAAGATCGCCGGCATGGAGACCTTCGCCGGCCATTCCTTCCATTCGTCCCGCTGGGATTTCGCCTACACCGGCCACGAGCTGGAGAAGCTCTCCGACAAGGTCGTGGGCGTGATCGGCACCGGCGCCTCGGCTGTCCAGATCGTCCCGCGCCTCGCGAAGACGGCGAAGGAACTCTACGTCTTCCAGCGCACCCCCAGCGCCATCGACTTCCGCAACGACCGGCCGACCGATCCCGAATGGGCCGCCCGCCTTCAGCCGGGCTGGCAGCAGGCCCGGCGCATGAAGCACCTGCGCGGCCGTCCGCTGACGCCCGAGCAGGAAGCCGAGCGCGCCAGTCTCTCCCGCGACGAGAAGATCCGTCGCCAGGAAAACGCCAACATCGACCACATGATGCGCATCCACCGTCGGATCGAGGAGGTGGTCGAAGACCCCTCGACGGCCGAGGCGCTGAAGCCCTGGTACATGTTCATGTGCAAGCGGCCGTGCTTCGACGACGAGTACCTGCCGGCCTACAACCGCCCGAACGTCCACCTGGTCGACACTCAGGGGCAGGGGATCACCGAGATCGGCCCACAGGGACCGACGTTCGAGGGCCGGGCCTACCCGCTGGACCTGCTGATCTACGCCACCGGCTTCGAGGTGCAGAAGACCGGCATCTACAACCGGATCGTGGGGAAGGGCGGCGTCGACCTGAACCAGCTCTACGACGCGAACGGCATCCGCACGCTGCTGGGCGTCCACACGGCGGGCTTTCCGAACCTGTTCATCATGGGCGGGTATCAGGCCAGCTTCCAGTTCAACCTGACCTTCATGCTCCAGACCCAGGGCGATCACATCGCCGAGTGCATCAAGCTGGCCCGCGACAAGGGATGCGCCACCATCGACGTGACGCCCGAGACCGAGGAATGGTGGGTC
>NZ_JAEUMO010000094.1 GCF_016793285.1 Phenylobacterium sp. | reverse complement strand
ATGGACTGGCGCACGCCGCGGCCGACGTCGCAGTGGGCGTCGACCAGGGCGAGGAGGGTCGGGTGTCCGGGGCCGCCTCGACGGCCACGGCGATGCGGCGCACGACGCTCATGCCGAGCTCGGCGAGCTCGAACAGTTGGGTCGATGCGGCGTCGGTCGCGGACATGAACGAAACAAGAACATCAATCTGCCGGCGTGTCAAGTCCCGGACGCTGCCCGGGCCCGCGGCGGGTCAGGCGGCCGGCGAGATCATCGCCATGGTCGCGTCGAGCAGGGCCTTCACCCGCTTCGGGCCGAAGCGGTCCGGCTCGATCGGAAACAGCATCATCCAGCCGTCGCCCATGGCGCTGAGCTGGTCGGCGAGGAGGTCGGCCGGAATGTCCCTGCGCACCCAGCCGTCGCGCTGGCCCCCGGCCAGGATCGCGGCGAACGTCTCGCGGTAGCGGGCGTAGCGGCGCTGGTAGGCGGCGGCCAGCGTCGGTTCGTGGCGGGCGTAGGCCAGGAGCTGGAAGCCCGCGACCCAGACGCCGGGGTCCTCCGGGTTGGTGATCTCGAGCCAGCGCTCGAACATCGCGCGGATGGCGCCCGCGCCGTCGCCGATCTCCAGCAGCTTGTCGAACTCGTCGAACCGACTCTCGATGACGGCGACCAGCATCTCGTCCTTGCTGGCGAAGTAGTACGAGACCGCGCCCGTCGTGCAGCCGGCCCGCTGGGCCACCTTGCGCAGCGACATGCCCGCAAAGCCCTCGTCCGCAATCACCTTCATCGCGGCGTCGAGCAGTTCGGTCCGGCGGCCTTCGCGGTCGCCGACGGGGCGTCCGCGCCCACGGCGGGGCGGAACGGTCGCGGCGGTCTTCGAAGCGGCCGAGTCGACAGGCACGGGCGCGACCATAGCGGGTTCGCCGGGCGTCACAATTTCCATCACGATAATTATGATAACAAATGTTGCGTTAAATAGAAGCCGATGCTAGCTGTGACCCAGGCCAGCAGGAACCGCCGGAGGACAGGTCGATGGATGAGGCTCTGCGCAGGGCGTACCGCGAGGACGGCGCCGTGATGATCCGGGGGCTGCTCAGCCCCGCGCAACTGGCGCAGTGCCGCGCCGCGTTCGACTGGGCGATCGAGAATCCCGGACCGCACGCCAGCAAGATGTACGCGAACACCGGGCAGCGCTCGCACGTCGACAACTGCAATCCGATCGCCAAGCCGAAGCTGGACGACCTGGTCGCCTCGCTGCCGCTGGGGCGGACGTTCGCCGACCTCTGGGGCGCGGAACACGCCTGGTACTTCGCCGAGGAGGTGTTCCTGAAGGAGGGAGGCGTCGGCGCGCGCACGCTCTGGCACCAGGACACCTCGTACCTTCCCTGGGGCGGCCAGCACTGGGGCAACGCCTGGATCAGCTTCGAGGCGGTGCCGAAGGCGAACGCGCTGGAGATCCTCCGCGGCTCGCACCGCGGTCCGCGCTACGACGGGACCACCTTCATGGATCCGGACGATCCGACCGATCCGCTGCACGCCGATCCGCAGCAGGCGGGGGCCGCCGCGTGGCCGCGGATGCCCGACGTGGAGGCCGAGCGCCGGGCGAACCCCGCGGCGTTCGACGTGCTGTCGTGGGCGACCGAGCCCGGCGACGTGCTGATCCTGCACCCGGCCTCGCTGCACGGCGGCGCGCCCGTGGATGCGGCCTTCCCGAACCGCCACACGCTGGTGCTGCGCTTCTTCGGCGACGACGCCACGTTCAGCCCGCTGCCGGACGAGAGCCGGTCCGGCTACGCCCGCGACGGCGTTCTCTTCAAGAACGAGATGTCGGCGCTGGAACCCGGCGCGCCGTTCCGCGCGCCCGTCTTCCGCCAGGTCGCGTGAGGGGGCCGCGATGACCGTTGACAAGACGCGCCGGCAGATCGTCCCGCCGGCCCTGCAGCCGATGTACGACGGCTACCACTTCGCGCCGGCGACGCGGGTCGGCGACATGATCTGGGTCTCGGGCCAGGTCGGGATCGACGCGGCGATGCGGCCGGGGGTCGGCATGGAGGCCCAGGCGCGCCTGGCGTTCGAGGGGCTGAAGGCGGTGCTGGAGGCGGCGGGCGCGAGCCTGGCCGACGTGGTGGAGCTGATGACGTTCCACACCGACCTGCGCGGCGACATGGCCGAGTTCGCCAAGGTGAAGGACGCGTACTTCCCGGACCGCTATCCGTCGTGGACGGCGGTGGGCGTGACGCAGCTCGCGATGCCCGAGTTCCTGGTCGAGGTGCGGGCCGTCGCGGTGGCCGGCTGCGGCCGGGCCTGAGGGCGCGCGGGCGATGCGGGGGGCGAAGGCCGCAGCGGTGGCGCTCGCGATGGCGGCGTCCGGCTGCTCGGAGCGGGGCGGCGATCCGCGCGACACCGACTGGGCGCTGCTGGGCAACGGGCCCTCGATGCAGCACCACGCCGATCTGAAGCAGATCGACAAGGCGAGCGTGAGCCGGCTGGGGCTGGCCTGGGCGGTGGAGATGCCCACGGCCTACGGACTGGTCGGCAATCCGCTGATCGAGGACGGCGTCGTCTACCAGGGCGGGCCCGGCGGGCGGATCTTCGCCAACGACCTCAAGACCGGGAAGCTCCTCTGGCAGTTCGCCGCGACCTATCCCGAGGACGCGGCCGAGCGGCAGTCGTTCGGCGTCTTCTGGGCGCGGCAGTTCAACCGCGGCATGGCGCTCTACCGGGACAAGGCGATCATCGCGACGGGCGACTGCCGGCTGGTGGCGGTCGACCGGAAGAGCGGCGTCCAGCGCTGGGCGGCGCAGAGCTGCGATCCCGGCCTCGACTACGGCATCGCGGGGGCGCCGCGGGTAGGCGGCGGCCTGGTCTTCATCGGCAATTCGAACCAGGAGCTGGGGACGCAGCGCGGCTTCGTCGATGCGTTCGACGCCGAGACCGGCAAGCGGCGGTGGCGGTTCTACACCGTGCCCGGCGACCCGAAGACCGAGACCGACCCGTTCTACCGGAAGATCGCGGAGACCTGGGGGACGGGCTGGTACGGGAAGACCCACGGCGCGGGCGCGCCCTGGGACGCGCTCACCTACGACGAGAAGCTCGGGCAGCTCATCATCGGGACCGGCGCGCTGGGGCCGGGCGAACCCTCGGCGCGGGCGGCCGACGCGGGCGACGAGCTGTTCACCAATTCGGTCGTGGCGGTGGACGCGAAGACCGGCAAGTACCGCTGGCACGCCAAGCAGGTGCCGCACGACGGCTGGAACTACGAGGCGGCGGTGGGCCTGATGGTCGCCGACGTGCCGGTGGGCGGGACGCCGCGGCATGTGGTGGTGTCGGTTCCCAAGCAGGGCTTCGCCTACGTCTACGACGCGGCGAGCGGCAAGTTCCTGGCCGGCACGCAGTACGTCGACGTCGCCTGGGCCAAGGGCCTGGACGCGGACGGCCGGCCGATCTTCAACCCCGAGGCCCAGTACTGGAACCGGCCGGGCCAGGACACGCTGGTGCTGCCTGGCGGGATGGGCGCGCACGGCTGGGAGGCGCTGGCGTTCGATCCCAGGACCAGCGTCCTCTATGTGCCCACCATGATCCTGCCGGTCAGCCGCACGGCGGACGGCGCCTACGACTGGCTCTACGGCGACCGGCCGGACGCCAAGGTGAAGCCGAGCGGGCAGGTGGTGGCCATCGACCTGGCGGCGGGCCGGGTGAAGTGGCGCACGACGACGTCGCGGCTGCCGGTCAACGGCGGGCTGCTGCACACGGCGGGCGGGCTGGTCTTCCAGGGCCTGGCCGACGGGCGGCTGCTGGCGTTCGACGCGGCGACCGGGGCGGTGGTCTGGGGCCGCCAGACCGGCGGGGCGATCCGCGCGGCGCCGTCGAGCGTCATGCTGGACGGCGAGCAGTACATCGTCGTAGCGACCGGCAACGGCGCAGCCTCGGCCTCGGCGTCGCTGGTCAGCCGCTACGCGTCGACGCCGCAAGCGCGCACGCCGCCGCGGCTGCTGGCGTTCAAGCTGGGCGGGAGCGCGGCCTATCCGCCCCTGGCCAAGGCCGACCCCGTGCCGACGCCGCCGGGGCCGCGGCAGAGCCCGACGCTGGCCAAGCAGGGCGAGACGCTCTTCGCGGCCTATCAGTGCGAATACTGCCACGGGACCGACGGCGGGGCCTCGGTGGGCGGCGGCATCCCGAACCTGAACCGTACGCGGGTCGACCTGGCGGCGTTCAAGGGCGTGGTGCAGGGGGGCGACCGCAGGTCCGGCGGGATGCCGCAGTTCCGGGACATGCCGGACGCGCACGCCGCGGCGCTCTACGCCTACGTCCTCGACGCCGCCTGGGACGCCCACGAGGGCAAGGCGGGGCGGTCGGTCAGCCTCAGGCCCCGCTGACGCGCCGACGTCATCGCATGAGCAGCGTCGCGGCGAGCACCAGCGCGCCGATCCAGGCCGTCTCGGCGACGATCAGGGCGACGGGACGCCAGCCGAGCTTCGCCAGGGCGCCGAACGAGGTCTTCATGCCCAGCGCCGCGACGGCGCCGACGAGACACGCGCGGGAGACGACGTCGGCGCCCTGCACGGCCGGGCGCGGCAACAGGCCGAAGCTGCCGAGCGCCACCAGCGCGGCGAAGCCGACGAGGAAGAACGGGAACGGGGCGCCGGGACGCGCCGCCGCCGTCCGCTGCCGCCCGACGGACACGGCCAGGCCCATCGCGAAGACCACGGGCAGCAGCAGCGCGACGCGCAGCAGCTTGACGTAGGTCGCCACGTCGCCGGTCTTGCCCGACACGCTGTAGCCCGCGCCGACCACCTGGGCGACGTCGTGGATCGTGCCGCCGAGGAAGACGCCGGTCTGCGTCGGGTCGAGGCCGGCGGCCGCGGCGATCAGCGGATAGACGATCATGGCGGTCGTCGAGAGCGCCGTCACGGTGACCACGGCCAGGATGGTGTCGCGCTCGCGCCCCTCGCGGTCGGGCAGGACCGCGGCGATGGCCAGGGCCGCAGAGGCGCCGCAGATGCCCACGGCGCCGCCGGTCAGCACCCCGAACGCCCGGCTCTGCCCGAACAGGCGCGCGCAGGCGAACCCGAGCGCGATGGTGGTGGCGACCGCGGTCGCCACCGTGACGACGGGCGCGACGCCCAGTCCGGCGATCTGTTCGAACGTGATCTTCGCGCCCAGGAGGGCGACGCCGACCCGCAGCATCGCACGCGACGCCAGTTCGATCCCCGCCGCGCACCGCGGGTCGTCGTGCAGGAAGTTGAAGGCCATGCCCAGCAGCAGGGCGAACAGCATGACGGGCGCGCCGTAGTGCTGGGAGAGCCAGCTCGCCGCGAGCCCGATCGTCGCGGCCACCAGAAGCCCGGGCCAGACGCGGCCAGCCTCGACACGCAAAGCCGCCGGCGCGAACCGCCGGCGCCGGCCGGCGGTGTCGGGCGGACCGGTCACCGGCTCAGGCCACCGGCCGTTCGCCGACGATCGACACGCGGTGCCCCGCGCGGTCCAGTGGATAGTAGTCCCAGACCGCGTGGTGCTGCGTGCAGCGGTTGTCCCAGAACACGAGCGTGTCGGGCGTCCAGCGGACGCGGCAGGCGAGCGCGGGCTGGGTCTCGATGTGTCGGTAGAGCATTTCCAGGAGCGCGGCGCTCTCGAAGCGGGCGAGCTGCGGAATGTGCGAGGTGAAGCCGCGGTTCACGTACAGCAGCTTCCGCCCGGTCTCCGGATGGCGGACGACCACCGGATGCTCGTTGACCTGGAACGTCTGGTTTGGCCGGTAGCCGTAGCCCTGCACCCAGGGGATCGCGCCGTCGTGGACCGCGGTGAGCGTCTCCAGGAACGCCCGCATGGGCGCCGACAGCATCTCGTAGGCCAGGTGCATGTTGGCGAACAGGGTGTCGCCGCCGACCCCGATCTCGGGCGTCGTCTGCAGGTAGAGCATCGAGCCCATCGGCGGCTCGACGTCGCAGGTGACGTCGGCGTGCCAGCCTTCGCCGGCGACGAACTTGGAGTCCTTGCTGGCCTTGACCTCCAGCCGCTCGTTGTCGCCCTCGCGCATCGCCTGGAGGGGGTGGACGTGCAGGCGTCCGAAGCGGCGGCCGAAGCGCTTGTGGTCCTCGGGGCTCAGGCGCTGGTCGCGGAAGACGAGGATATGGTGCTCCAGGAAGGCGCGGCGCACTTCGGCGAACTGCCGGTTCGAGAGGTCGCCGGCCAGGTCCACGCCTTCGATCTCGGCCCCGATGACGGGGGTCAGCGGATTGACCCGGATCGTCTCGTAGGGCTCGCGTTCGGCCTTCACGATGGCTTCGATCGCCAGCAGCGCTTCTCTATGCATGGTTCGGCCCCCAGCCTGTTCGCGGGTTTTCGTTGGCGGCCACCCTAGGCGGCGACGCCGGGCCATGATTGACAGTCGGGGCCACAAACTTGACAGTTGGGGCCATGGCGCAGCTCCTCACGCGCAGCGCGAGCCTCACGGGGTACGGCGATCTGGCCCGCGCCTTCGGCCTCGATCCGCGCCGGCTGTGCGCGGAGGTGGGGCTGCCCGCCGCCTGCCTGACCGACCCCGACCTGAAGATCCCGGCGCTCGCCGTGGGCCGCCTGCTGGAGCGTGCGGCGCGGCGGTCGGGCGCGGAGGACTTCGGGCTGCGCCTGGCGGAAACGCGGCAACTGTCGAACCTGGGCGCCGTGGCCTTCGTGCTCCGCGAGCAGCCCACGCTGGCGAAGGCGATCGAGGCGCTGGTCAGCTACACCTGGGCGCAGAACCAGGCCCTGACGCTGCGGCTGGACATCGCCGGCGACGTGGCGGTGCTGCGGCAGACGGCGTCCGGCCCGGGCCGCAGCCGCCAGAGCGTGGAGCTGTCGCTCGGCGTCATCGCCCGCGCGATCCGTCAACTGGTCGGGCCGGGTTCCGGACCGCGGGAAGCGCGCTTCATGCACGGGCGCCCGGCGGACGTCGCCACCCATCGCCGCGTGTTCGGCGACCCGCTGTGGTTCGACCAGGACTTCGACGGCCTGGTGTTCGAGGCCGCCGACCTGGAGGCGCCGATCTCCGGCGCCGACCCGGTCGCGGCGCGCCGCGCCCTGCGCTACGTCGAATGGGAGGCAGGCGCGGGCCGCCGGGATACGGCCGCCACCGTGCGGGAGCTGATCCTGGCGCTGCTGCCCACCGGGACCTGCGGGATCGCGCGGGTGGCCGCGCTCATGGGCGTGAGCCGCAGGACGCTGCACCGGCGCCTCGCCGAGGACGGCGGGCAGTCCTTCGAGGCCCTGCTCGACGAGATCAGGACCGACCTGGCGCGGCGCTACATCGCCGACGGCCGGCATTCCCTCACCGAGGTCGCGAGCCGGCTCGGCTACGGCAGCCTCAGCGCCTTCTCGCGCTGGCGCCGGCGCCGCCTGGGAGGCGGGCGCCGAAAAGACAGGCAGCTTTTCGCCCAATAGTTGACTGGACTAGTCTGCCATCGTTCGGCGAACGTAATATGGTGAACATCGCCTTCTGGGGGTGAAGTCATGAACGTCCGCCTGGGTCGTGCGTCCGCCGTGGCGGGCCTCATGGGAGCCGCCCTGCTGGCGCTCTCGACATCGGACCGGCGCGCCGTGGCCGCCGACCACCTGGATCCGCCGACACGGACCGATCCGGCGTTCGACACGACGCCCGACCGTTCGGCCGACATCGCCGACATCTACGCGTGGCACACCGCCGACAACCTGGTGATGGCGCTGACCTTCGCGGGCCCCGCGCCGCGCGAGCAGGCGGCCACCTACGATCGCGACGTGCTCTACACGATCAACATCTCGAACAACGGCGCGCCCGGCGACGCCGAGGTCGCGATCCGCTTCCGCTTCGGCAAGGACGCGGCGGGGAACACCGGCGTCGAGATCTCGGGCCTGCCCGACGGCGGGCCGCCGCTGGTCGGGCCGGTGGAGACGACGCTCACGCGCAACGGCATCCTGGCGCGGGCCGGCCTCTACGACGACCCGTTCTTCTTCGACCTGCAGGGCTTCCGCGACACCCGCTCGACCGGGACGCTGTCGTTCGTGAACACCCGCAGCTTCTTCACCGGCATGAACGACACGGCGATGGTGATCCAGATCCCGCGCAGCCGCATCGAGGTCCAGGGCCACCGGCTCGACATCTGGGTGACCAGCGCCCGCATCGGGGGCCAGTTGCAATGATCCGCCGCCAGAGCCCCGCCATCGCGGCCGCCCTCGGCCTGCCGCTCCTGCTCTGCGCCTGCAGCGGCGGCAGCGGCGCCGACGTTGTCGACCGGCCGTCCACCGCCCCGGCGAGCGCCTCGCTGAACGTCCAGAACTGCATCGACCAGCCGGTGCGGCCGGGCGGGCCCAGCGTGGGCAACCTGGTGGTGCCCGACACGATCAAGGTCGACCTGACCCAGCCCGCCGGGTTCCCGAACGGCCGGCGGCTGACCGACTCGGTGATCGACACCGAGCTGGCGTGGATCTTCCTCGACCTGACCCGGCACGACGCCAACACGCTGGCGCAGCGGCAGCTCGGACCGCAGGCCAACGACGTGGCGTTCCGATCCGACTTCCCGTACCTGGCCGCGCCGCACGGCGGGGCCCCGGCGGCGGGCGCGGGGTCGAACTTCAACTTCCGCACCGACCCGGCCTCGGCCTACGTCCAGGTCGACCGCATGGGCATGCCGGCCATCGCGACCGCGCTGATCAGCTCGTCCGCCAAGAACGCCTACAACGACGACAGCCCCGCGATCGACGGCACGGTGAAGTACGTGAACGAGATCACCTCGACCCTGGCGGTGCTGGCCAACGCGCTGCAGGACGACTTCCAGCGCCTGGGCCTGTCGATCTGCGCCCGGCCGGTCGGCTGACGTGAAGCTCGCCGCGCCGTCGCCGCGCTGGCTCTGGCTGCTGGTCCCGCCGCTGATCGTGGCGAGCGTGCTGGGCGCCGAGCGGCTGGCCGCGCCGGCGGCCGGCTTCGAGCCACGCCTGCCGCCGGCGGCGCTGCGCCCGGTGAAGCTGCCGGACACCGCGCCGCGGACGTTCGCCGCCGCGCTGGCCCGGGCCGACGCCGACCTCGCCGCCGCCCAGGCGCGCGTGGCGGAACACCCGGGCGAGTGGGTGTTCCTGGAGGGCCTGTCGCGGCGCTGGTCGACGCGGGCGCGGCTGACCGGCGCGTTCGAAGACTACGCGGCGGCGCAGGCGGCGCTGGACCGGGCGTTCACGCTGGCGCCGGCGGGCTCGGGCCCGCACCTGACCCAGGCGGCGCTGCACTTCACCCTGCATCGGCTCGACGCGGCCGAGCGCACGCTGGACGCCATCGACCGCTACGCCGTGCCGCCCGACGCGATGGAGCGGGCCGAGGCGCTGGCGCTGCGCGGCGACATCGCCTTCTACCGCGGCGACCTCGAGGCGGCCGAGGCGCGCTACCGGGCGGCCGACGCGCTGGAGCCGGGCGCCGGCACGGCGTTCCGCTGGGCGGTCTACTTCACCAAGACGGGCCGCCTGGCCGAGGCCGAGCGGTTCTTCGACGCCGCGGTGCGGGCGAGCCGGATGCCGACGATGCAGTTCCGCGCCAACGTCGAACTCCAGAAGGGGACGCTCTACCTGGAGCGCGGCCAGTGGGACCGGGCGCTGGGCTACTTCCGCAGGGCCGATGCGCTCTTCCCCGGCTACTACGCGATCCAGGAGCACATCGCCGAGGCGCTGACGCTGAAGGGCCAGACCGCCGAGGCCGAGGCGATGTATGCCGACATCGTGCGGCGCACGGGCAATCCCGAGTTCATGGACGCGCTCGCCGGCATCGCCGCGGGCCGGGGCGACGCGGCGGGCGCCGCGGCGTGGCGAACGAAGGCCGCGGCGCAATGGGAGCGGCGGCTGAAGCTGCTGCCCGAAGCCGCCTATGGCCACGCGCTGGACCACTACATCTCCGCCGGCGATCCGGAGCGGGCGCTGGAGATCGCGCGGCGCAACCATGCGGCGCGGCCCAACGGCGATTCCAGGGCGCTGCTGGCGGAGGCCCTGCTGAAGGCCGGCCGTCCGTCGGAGGCGCGGCAGGTGATCGAACCTGTGCTGAAGAGCGCATGGAACACCGCCCAGCTCCACGGCGTGGCGTCGCAGGTCTATGCCGTGGTGGGCGACAGGCGCGGCGCCGGGCGCGAACGCGCCAAGGCCCTGGCGATCAACCCGCACGAGCTCGACGACGCGACCGCGCTGCCGAAGGTGTTCAACTGAGCGGCGTCAGAACGTGAAGGCGTACTGGCTGGCGCTCTGCCCGTTGCGCTGGAGCGCCGCGTCGCCCGCGGCCTTCGCGCGGCCGGGGTCGCCGGCGGCCCTGGCGGCGAGCGCGAGCGTCCACCAGGTCTCGGCCGTGTCCCAACCCTGGGCGAGCTGCCGGTCCAGCAGGCGCTGGGCCTCTTTCGCCCGGCCGTTCATCAGGTAGGCCTTGGCCAGCGCGACGGCGGCGTCGCCGTAGGGGCGGTTGGCGAAGTTGGCCTCGGCGAGGCTGAGCGCCCTGGCGGGTTGCGGCGCGGCGCTCAGGTAGTGGTCCAGGGCGTGGCCGGCGATGGCTTCGGGAAAGCGCCGGGCGCGCTCGTCGTAGATCGTCTCGGCGCGGTCGAGCAGCGGCCTGGCGGCCTCAGGGGTTTCCAGGGCGGCCAGCGCGTCCAGGTATTCGGGCGCCGTGGTCTTCTTCACGACCGCCTCGTAGAGGCGCCTGGCCGCCGCATCGTCGCCCTTGAGCTGGGCGATCTCCGCCAGGTGCTCCTCGTTCAGCCAGTAGCCGGGCATGCGCTGGTCGGCGAGGGCGAAGAGGGCGCGGGCCTCGTCGAACCGCCCCCGATCCATCTCCACGAGACCCCGCTGGAGGGCATACCAACTGAGCTGGACGGGCGACGTGCCGTGGTAGCGCTTCTCGGCTGCCTCGAAGAAGGCCAGGGCCTCGCCGGGCGACCCGGTCTTGGCGCTGTAGAGGGCGAGCTGGGTGTAGGCCTGCGGCGTGCCGAGGCGGTCGACGAGCGCGCGGTAGATGATCCCCGCGTCCTTGTAGCGGCCCGAGTAGAAGGCGATGTCGGCCCGCAGCGCGAGGTCCTCGGGCCGGCCGGCGACGTGCGGGCAGGCGTCGAGCACGGCCTTGGCCCGGGCGAGCCGGTGGAGCGCGAAGTGCAGCCGCGCCTTGGCGAGGCAGAGCTCGTCGGACGGCCTGAGCTCGGTCTCTATGCGGGCCAGGAGCGCCTCGGCGCGGGCGTAGTCGTCGTAGCCGCCGGTCAGCCGTGCGCGCTCGGTGTAGATGCTGACGAGCTCCAGCGGGACCATGGCGCTGGCGAGCCGCGCCCTGGTCGCGGCCTCGCCGGAGGCGACCGCGGCGTCGTAGTCGGCCAGCATCCGGTCGAACGTGGGCGGCGCGGGCGTCGGCGCGGCGACCGCGGCCGACTTCTGCGGCGTGCAGGCCGCCAGCCACGGCAGCGCGGCGGCGGCCAGCAGGGTCGCGACGGACCGGCCCACGCGGCTCAAGCCCGCCCCCGCCGGGGACGGGCTTGCGCGACGATCGCTGCGGTCACGGATAGGCCGGCCGCAGGAACGGGAACGTCGCCGGCGAGAAGGTGTTGGTCTCGTCGCCGGTGAAGCGGCAGGGCGAGGCGCAGGGCTGCCCCGCCGGGCCGTTCCACGTGTCGATCACGCCCAGCAGGCTGTCGATGTGGTGCGGCGCGGGCGCCGCTCCGTTCGGCACCAGCCGCAGCAGGGCCGCGGCCAGGATGCGGTCGGCCACCGGGTCGTCGTAGGTGCGCCCGTTGGGGAAGCCGTCAGGGCGGTTGGCGTCGAAGACGATCACGTCGGGGATGATCGCCGGCGCCGCCTGGGCGACGCAGGTGTCGACGTTGACGTCGGCGTTGGTCGCCGCGCCGCCCGCCGGAATCGTCGAACACGGAGTCAGGCCCAGGGCGCGAAGCTCCGCGTTCAGCTTGAAGTGGATGTTCTTCAGCGAGTTCGACTGCGGGCCCGCCACGAAGGTCGCGGCGAAGTCGCGGGCGTCGTTGGCCGGGTCGCCCCGGTTCAACTGGTCGCGCTGGTCGTTGAAGGTGTTCGCCGCGTTGGCCGGGTTCAGGACCCCGCCGCCGACACCCGTGATGGTCAGGTTGCCCCGCGACAGCAGGGCCGTGGCCACGGCCGGCGCGCCGGTGCGGTCGACCCGCACGTAGAGGGCCGAGTTGGCGGCGGCCTCCTCGAACGCATAGGGGCTGGCGGCCGGGCGCGTCGTCGTCGGCGCGTCGTCGGACCCGCCGTTGCAGGCGCTGAGCAGGCCCGCGCCCGCGAGGGCGACGAGCGTCGAGGCGAGTTTCGTTGTGCTGTGCATGCCCGCCTCCCCCTACGAGGCCTTCCGGGCCGTCGTGGCCCAGACCTGGATCTTGGGCCGCACGCCGTTCACGGCGGGGGCGACGGCGTCGAGGTCGATCTCGAAGACGATGACCGAGACGTTGCGGTTGGCGAACGAGTCGCGCCGGGCCCGCTGCCCGAGGCCGAAGGCGTTGACCAGGTATCCGCCGGCGGGCGCCGGCCCGTCGAAGGCGGCGACCATGCCGTTGTAGCCCTCGGCGTCGAAGAAGAACGGGTCGTTGCGCAGGCCGGCGAACGCCTTGAGGCCCGTCGACGAGGTGAAGACGGTGTCGATCGGCCCGTCGAAGGTCCCGCCCGCGCCGGGCACGTTCTCAAGCCGCAGGGCGCCGCAGCGGCCGGTGGCGACCACGGTCCCGAACCGGCCGGCGACCTGGAAGGTGGGCTGGTTGGCGAACGTCCCGGCGGCGTTCGCGCGCTCGATGTTCAGGACGTAGACCACCCGCGTGTCGCACACGAAGTTCTGGTCGATGCGCGACCTCGGCCCCGAACGGCCGCCGTAGGTGATCGCCGCGACGAGGCGGCGCGGATTCTCCGGCGAGGTGAAGAGGAAGACGTCGGCCAGGTCGGCGGCCTGATCGGCGTCCGCCCCCGGCGATTCCGCATGGTCCGCGGCGATCGCGCCGGAGCCCAGAATGATGAATGGAGCCAGCACAGAGGCAAGCAGAAGCCTTCGCAACATCGACTGATGTCCCCCAAACTGCACCTCCCCCGTGCAGCGATTGCCCATTTCCCGTGCATCATCAGTTGAAGCCCAAATCGGCTGGACTGCAAAGCGCGTTCTACGAACCCCGGTCGTTTTCGGGGTGGTCGCGCTGGACGCGCGAAGCGCTCGCCTGCGGCGCGATCTCGGTTGCGGCCAGGAAAGTTGCTCGGTTAGGTCGCGTCAGTAACGCTTGGGGGAAAATCCAATGAACAGCAGATACGGGCGCGGCCACATCGTGGCCGCGGCGATGGCGGCCTGCGTGCTCGCGGGGGCCGCGACGTCGGCCGACGCGACCCAGCTTTGGTACGGGACGTTCAACGGCGCCTACGGCGGCGCCAGCGTCGAGAACGTGGGAGGTCCAGACCAGGAGCTGGGCAAGTTCCTCGTGATCGGGTCCGGCAACACCAACATCTACAAGAGCGGCGAGGGCGGCGTGAACTGCGGGACGGGCTTCACGTCCTGCATGTCGTTGGAAGCGAGCAATCTCACGCAAGGCACGATCCGCACCCTGGACCTGTCGAACCCGATGGGTGGGTCCCAGTTCAAGATTCTCGGCGGCGACGCCGTGACCGTGTCCTTCGAGCTCAGCGGCAACCAGCGGAGCGCCGACCCCACATCGACCGACCGGTTCCTCGCGAGTCTGTTCTACGACCCGGTGGTGGATGTCGGCGCCGTCCTGCGGGCCGGTCCCTGGACCAGCCTCGTCCCGGTCGATCCGCCCGCCGGCAACGGGTTCGGCTTCACCGCCCGGATCGCCGCCGGCACGGGTTTCCAGACCTACAGCATCTCGTTCGTGGCGCCGCAGGACATGCAGTTCGCCTTCCAGATCTCGGGTTTCGGACCGCTGCCCAACGACGGCCTGGGGCCGATCCTGCGATCCGTGTCCGTCGACGTCGCGGACCCGGCGGGCGGCGTGCCGGAACCGGCGACGTGGGCGATGATGCTGCTGGGCTTCGGCGGCCTCGGGGGCGTCCTGCGCCGCCGGCGCGTGGCCTACGCCTGAGGAAACGGCCGGCTCAGGAATCTCGAGCCGGCCTCTCCGAAGCGCCAGGGCGTCTCGACCGCCTTGGTGATGCCGATGCGGGGGCCGGCGACGACGCCCTGCGCGGACCCGGGGGCGAGCTCGAACGGCGCGCGGTCGAGCGCCAGGCCGTTGTGTTCGCGGGTGACGGCCAGCGCCTGGCAGAGCTTGCCGGGACCCGAGCAGAGGGCGCGCGGGTCGGAGGCCAGCCGGCGCTCGGACATGAGGTCCAGGCCATCGGTGGGCTCGAGGGCCCGGACGAGGACGGCGCCGCCGGGCGCGCCGTCCCAGCAGACGAAGTTCAGGCACCAGTGGATGCCGTACGAGCGGTAGACGTAGACGTGCGCGGGCGGGCCGAACATGACCTCGTTGCGCGGCGTCGGCCCGGAGAAGCTGTGCGAGGCGGGGTCCTCGTGGTGGTAGGCCTCGGTCTCGACGATCCGGCCGCCGACGCCGTTCACCAGGACGCTCCAGCCGATCAGGTCGGCGGCGACCTGCGTCGGGTGGCGGTCCCAGAATCCGGCGGGCCAGCCTTGACGGGCCGGATTTGAAAGTCCGGAATGCCGGGAAACACCAGAAGACATCGCGGGAGGTATGCCATGGCGTACGTGGAAGGCCAGACGGTGCATGACGCCGACAGCCACGTGATGGAGCTGCCGGGCACGGTCAACCGCTACCTCGACCCGAAATTCCGCGACGCCTTCGTCGAGAAGACGGGCCGGAAGGACGTCCTGCCCGAGTGGTTCGCCAAGGCGGCCGACAAGGCGAAGGACCCCGACTTCCGCGCCGGCGCCGAGGCCAACATCCTGCTGCGCAAGAACTACGAGGCGCTGGGCGCCTTCGAGGCCGCCGACCGGCCGAAGACGCTCGACTACCTGGGCTTCGCCTCGCAACTGGTGTTCACGACCGCGTGCCTGTCGAACTTCGGCCTGGAGCAGATGGGCGAGGTGGACCTGGCCGTCGAGGCGGCGCGGGCGCACAACCGGATGATGGCCGAGTTCTGCTCGGTGGACCGCCGGCTGCTGGCCACCGGCTACGTGCCGCTGATCGACCGGGCGCGGGCGCCGCAGATCGCGCGCGAGGCCATCGCGCTGGGCGCCAAGGGGCTGGTGGTCCCGTCGCGCCACCCGCCGGGCTTCTCGCCCAGCCACCGCGAGCTCGACCCGCTGTGGGCGGTGGCCGAGGAGGCCGGGCTGCCGATCCTCTTCCACGTCGGGGGCGAGGAGAAGATGCACAGGGACTACCTGGAGAACGGGCTGCCCTTCGTGAAGGACTTCCACGGCGGCGACGAGAACTTCACGTCGCTGACCTTCATGGCGATCCCGCTCAGCGTCTGGCAGACGCTGTCGGCCCTGGTCATCGACGGCGTGTTCGACCGCTTCCCGCGGCTGAAGTTCGGGGCCATCGAACTGGGCGCGTCGTGGCTGCCCAGCCTGATGAAGTTCCTGGACAGCGGCGTCGCGGCGTTCGGGCGCGAGGAGCGCCTGCAGAGCCTTTCCGGCACGCCCAGCGAGATCCTGCGCCGGCAACTGCGGGTCACGCCCTATCCGCACGAGGACGTGGCGTGGATCATGCGGAACTCGGGCGAGGAGATGGTGCTGTTCTCGTCCGACTTCCCGCACGTGGAGGGCGGGCGCAATCCGCTGAAGCGGTTCAACGAGAACCTCGACGGCGTGGGCGAGGTCGCGAAACGCAGGTTCTACCGCGACAACTTCATCGACCTGATGGGCGCGGGCCTCGACCGCACGCTGCACGACCTGCCGTCGCTCGCCGCGGCCTAGGCCGATCGCCCTTCGAGGGCGCGTCAGCGGTGGTGGAAAAACAGCGCCTGCGGCGCGGTTGATCCTCAGCCTGCCAGCGCGTGCGCCGGGGTGTCGGCCAGGTCGTCGGCGCTCTCGGCGAGGCCGTCGGCGACGCCCGACGCCTGGGTCAGCACCTGGCTGGCGTAGAGCCGCGCCAGGGCGCCCTTGGCCTTGAGCCACGGATCGTCGGCGCCGGCGGCGGCGGCGGCGAGCGCCTGGCGCCCGAGGATCCAGCCGCCCACGACGTCGCCGGCGAGCTTCAGGAAGGGCGTGGCCATGGCCAGCGCGGCGATGTTGTCGGCGCCGAGCGCCCGGTCGGCGGCGCGCTCCAGGGCGGCGATCGCGGCGGCGAGGCGGCGGCCGACGGCGGCGAGTTCGGCGGTCTCGGTGAGCAGTTCGGCGGTCAGCGCCATTTCCCCGCAGAGCGCCTTCAGCGTCTCGCCGCCGTTGGCCCGCAGCTTGCGGCCGATCAGGTCCATGGCCTGGATGCCGTTGGTGCCCTCGTAGATCGGCGCGATGCGGGCGTCGCGGTAGTGCTGGGCCGCGCCGGTCTCCTCGATGAAGCCCATGCCGCCATGGAGCTGCACCCCCGCCGAGGCCACCTCCACGCCGATGTCGGTGGACCACGCCTTGGCGATGGGGGTCAGCAGCTCCTGCCGCGCCCTGGCCGCGGCGCGTTCGTCGTCTGTCGCGGCGCGGTCGGCGAGATCGGCCAGCACGCCGGTGAGCAGGCAGATCCCGCGGGCGGCCTCGATCCTGGCCTTCATCAGCATCAGGGTCCGGCGCACGTCAGGGTGGCCGTAGATCATGCCGCCGGCGTCCTCGAAGGTCGCGCGGCCCTGCTTGCGCTCCTGGCTGAAGCTGAGCGCCTGCTGGAACGCCCGCTCGGCGATGGCGACGCCCTGGACGCCCACCTGCAGGCGCGCGGCGTTCATCATCACGAACATGTGGGCCAGGCCCTGGCCCAGCTCGCCGACCAGCTCGGCCTGGGCGTCCTCGTAGAGCATGACGCAGGTGGGCGAGCCGTGGATGCCCAGCTTGTGCTCGATGGAGGCGGGGCGGAAGCTGTTGCGCCCGCCGATCGAACCGTCGTCCTTCACCTCGAACTTGGTGGCGAGGAAGAGGCTGATGCCCTTGATGCCGGGTGGGGCGTCGGGGGTGCGGGCGATGATCAGGTGGGCGATGTTGTCGGCCGCGTCGTGGTCGCCCCAGGTGATGAAGATCTTCTGGCCCGAGAGGCGGTAGCCGCCGTTCCCGTCCGGCCGCGCGATGGCCGTCAGCGCGGCGAGGTCCGAACCGGCCTGCGGCTCGGTCAGGCACATGGCGCCGGTCCATTCGCCCGAGACCAGCTTCGGCAGCACCAGGCGCTTCTGGCGTTCGGTTCCGTGCAGGGTCAGCGCCTCGATGGCCGCCTGGGTCAGCATGGGGCAGAGGCCGAAGGCCATGTTGGCCGCATGCACCATCTCGAAGACGGCGAGTTCCATCGCCTTCGTCAGACCCTGGCCGCCGTGCTCGGGATCGGCGGACAGCGAATTCCAGCCCTGCTCGACGAAGTGGCGGTAGGCGTCGGCGAAGCCCGGCGCGGCGGTGACCACGCCGTTCTCGTAGCGGGCGCCTTCGAGGTCGCCCCGGCGGTTCAGCGGCGCGAGTTCGTTGTCGGCGAAGGCGCCGGCGGCCTCGAGCACGGCCTGGACGGTGTCGTCGTCGAGGTCGGGCCAGGCGCGGGCGATCAGTTCAGGATGCCCGACGGTCTTCAGGGCGAAGGCGAGGTCGCGGATAGGGGCGCGGAAGGTCATGGCGTCTCTCTGGGAACGCGGGCCTTCTAGCGGTTGCGCCGCGCGGACGAAAGCCGATGGGCCATGCTTCGCCGCGGCGAAGAATGTGCCGCGGTTCGGCCACGCTTGGCCGTATCATCCATCGTCCCTGCCGAAGGAGCGTTTCGGATGCTGCGACCGGTCGTCCTGGCGATGTCCCTGGTGCTGCTGGCGAGCGGCGCGGCGGCGGCCGATCCGACGCAGCGCGATCCCGCGAAAGTGCCGGCCGGGACCTACGCCCTGGATCCGCGTCACGCGAGCCTGGTCATCAAGGTGCCGCACATGGGCGGCTTCTCCCGCTACACCATGCGGTTCAACCGGCTGTCGGGCGATTTCACCTTCGACCCCGCCGACTGGCAGGCGACGAAGGTCTCGATCGCGGTCGACCCGAAGTCGATCGACACGGGCGACGGCATCTTCTCCCGGACCGTGGCGGGCTATTTCGAGCCCGACAAGTACCCGGTGATCCAGTTCACCTCGACGGCGCTCGGGAACGTGGCGGACGGGAAGGGCCAGCTCACCGGCGATCTCGCCTTCCACGGCGTGACCCGGCCGGTCACGCTGGACGTGGCGTTCAACGGCTACGGGCCGGGCTTCCCGGTCAGCGGACCGCGGATGGGCTTCTCCGGGACCGGGCGGTTCAAGCGCTCGGACTTCGGCGTAAACGGCGGGCGGCCCTTCGCCGGCGACGAGGTCGACCTGATCTTCGAGGTGGAGTTCGTGAAGAAGTGACCGCCCGCACCGAGCGCTACGCCACCGTCGCCATCGTTCTGCACTGGACCATCGCGGCGCTGATCGTCCTGCAGATCGTGATCGCCGGGCGGATGGAGGGCCGCACGCCGGAGGCGTTCGCGGTGCTGCAACTGCACAAGTCCCTCGGGATCACGGTGCTGCTGCTGAGCCTGTTGCGGCTCGCGTGGCGGTTCGCGAACCCGCCGCCGCCCGAGCCGGCGACGCTGGCGCGGTGGGAGAGGACGCTGTCGCTCGCGGTCCACTGGGGCTTCTACGTGGTGATGATCCTGATGCCGGTCACCGGCTGGATCATCGTCTCGACGAGCCGGACAGCGATCCCGACGCTGCTCTACGGCGTCGTCCCGTGGCCGCACATCCCCGGCCTGCCCGAGCTGGCCCCCGCGGCCCGGCACACCTGGCACGAGGCGGGCGAGACGGCGCACGGGCTGATCATCAAGGGCGCCTACGTCCTGATCGCGCTGCACGTGGCCGGAGCGCTGAAGCACCAGCTCTTCCGCCGCGACGAGCCGGTGCTGTCGCGCATGGCGCCCGGCGCGACGGGCGGGCGCTGGCTGGAGCCGCGGCTGTTCGCGATCGCGGCCGGGGCCGCCGCGGTCGTCGCCTTCGGCTACCTCTACCGGCCGCCGCTGCCGCACACCGCGCCGGCTGCGCCGCCCGTGGCGGCGGAGGCGGATGTCGCGCCGTCGACCGGGACGCCTGCGCCGGCCACGGCCGCCACGTCGGCCCCGACCGGCGCGGTGAAGTGGATCGTGCAGCCGGGCTCGTCGTTGCGATTCGGGACCGAATGGAGCGGGACGGCGATCGGGGGGCGGTTCGACCGCTGGACCGCCGACATCGTCTTCGCGCCGGACGACCTGGCCAACTCGAACGTGCGCGTCGCCATCGACATGGCCTCGGTCGACACCGGCGACGCCCAGCGTGACCAGTCGCTGCCGGCGGCGGACTGGTTCGACACGGCGACCCATCCGAAGGCGACGTTCACGGCCACGCGCTTCACCGCGGCGGGCGAGGGACGGTACGTGGCGCACGGGACGCTCACGCTGCGCGGGGTGTCGAAGCCGCTGACGCTGCCGTTCCGGCTCACGATCGACGGCGACAGGGCGACGGTCAGCGGTGTAACGAGCCTCGACCGGACCGCGTTCGGTGTTGGACAGGGCGAGTGGCAGAAGACCGACCAGATCCCGGCCAAGGTGTCCGTCAGGATCGACCTCAAGGCCCGGCGGGCGTCGCCCTAGCCGCCGCGGCGATCCGCGCCGGCGGCCTCGTGCTGATGCCGACCGAGACGGTCTACGGGCTGGCGGCGGACGCGGCCGATCCGCGGGCGGTGGCGGCGGTCTACGCGGCCAAGGGGCGGCCGAGCTTCAACCCGCTGATCGCGCATGTGGCGGACGTGGCGATGGCGCGGCGGATCGCGGTGTTCGACGCGCGGGCCGAGGCGCTGGCGGCGCGGTTCTGGCCGGGGCCGCTGACGCTGGTGCTGCCGGTGGCGGACGGCGAGGCGGTGTGCGATCTGGCGCGGGCGGGGCTGGACACGGTGGCGGTGCGCGCGCCGGGACATCCCGTGGCGCACGCGCTCCTCGAGGCCGTGGGCCGGCCGGTGGTGGCGCCCTCGGCCAACCGCTCGGGGCGGCCGAGCCCCACGACGTTTGCGGATGCCGTCGAGGAGACGGGCGAGGCGGTTGCGGCGGCGCTGGACGGCGGGCCGTGCGCGGTGGGACTGGAGTCGACCGTGGTGGCGCTGCTGGACGAGGCGCGGCTGCTGCGGCCGGGAGCGGTGACGCGGGCGGAGATCGAGGCCGTGATCGGGCCGCTGGCCGAGGCCGAGGCCGACGCGAAGCGCTCGCCGGGGCGGCTGGCGCGGCACTACGCGCCGAACGCCCCGGTGCGGCTGGAGGCGGAGACGCCCCGCGCCGGCGAGGCCTGGCTGGCGTTCGGGCCGGACGGCGACAGCGCCTGGAACCTCAGCCCGAACGGCGACCTGGCCGAAGCCGCCGCCAACCTCTTCGCCTACCTCCGCGCCGCCGACCGCACGAACCCGGCGGGCATCGCGGTCGCGCCGATCCCGCACGAGGGGCTGGGCGAGGCGATCAACGACCGCCTGAAGCGCGCGGCGGGGTTCGTGGGTTAGGGCGAAGTGCCGGCGCAGGGTCGACGTCCGTTTGCGACCTGTTGCGGACCTTGGCTTAGGGCTTGAATCACCAAGAGAGCACCAGGCGGCCGTAGACGACCGCCAGGGCGACAACAACGTAGCCAAGCACGCCCACAGGCATACTCAGCAACCACGGCCACTTTGCGTAGCGATGCAGTACGAAGGCGAAGGCTGCGACGAGAGCGACCACCAAACCCCAGGCCAATGCTCTGTCCAAGAGGCTCGCGTGTTGAAATACGAAGGTGGTCTTGGGCACCTCCGCAGCTTAGCCATGCAGCGGCGGCTTTCCACCCATCTCCGCCATCGAGTGATGCCGCTGGCGGGCCTTGTCCGCCTTCGCATCAGAGCGCTGAGCGGACGTCGGTCTTGGCGAAATCGTCGCCCTTGTAGAGAAGCGGCGCGTCAAGGTGCTTGGCGAGGGCGTAGGCGAAGCAGTCGCCGAGGTTGAGCCGCGCTGGATGGTTGCCTCT
>NZ_JAEUMO010000076.1 GCF_016793285.1 Phenylobacterium sp. | reverse complement strand
TGCAGGATGTCGGGGCGCGGCCAGGGGATGCGGTCGAAGACCAGCAGGCGGAGCGAGCGGCCGGGGACGTCGACGCCGTCGCGCACGGCGTCGGTGCCCAGCAGGCAGGCGTCCTCCTCGGCGCGGAAGATGTCGACCAGGGCGCCCACCTCCAGCGGGTCGGCGTGCTGGGCGTAGAGGGCGAGGCCCTTGTCGGCGAGCGGCGCGGCGATCTTCTCGTGGACGGCGCGCAGGCGGCGGATGGCGGTGAAGAGGCCGAGGCCCCCGCCGCCGGCGGCCAGGAAGAGTTCGCGCATGGCGGCGGCCACCTGGCGCACGTCGTCCTTGCTGACGTCGGTGACGACGAGGGCGCGGGCGTTGGCGGCATAGTCGAAGGGCGAGCTGAGCTTCAGCGTCTTTGGCCGCTCGGGCAGGCGCGCGGCGCCGGTGCGCATCTCGGCCAGAGCGAACGGGTCGTCGAGCGTGGGGTCGGCGAGCGTTGCGGAGGTCACCAGCACGCCGTGGGCGGGGACGATGACGGCGTTGGTCAGGGGCTCGGTCGGGTCGATCCAGTGGCGGCGGGCGGCCGCGTCGACAATTCTGCCGAACATCATGTTTGCGTCGAACCAGTCGACGAAGTCGGGGTCGTCGTCGGCGTTCTCGTCGATGGCCTGGAGCATGGCGCGCCAGGCGGGGAGCTGCATGCGGCAGCGGCGGTCGAGGCCGCGCAGCGCCCCTTCGATGCGGGCGCGCTCCGAGCCGGAGAGGGTCTCGGCCTCGGCGTCCATGACGTCCTCCAGGGCGCGGGCCAGGGCCAGCAGGGGCGCCTCGATGCGGGCGAGCGCGGCGGCGGCCACGCGGGCGGTGTCGCGGACGAGGTCGAGGGCCGGGCGCGCGGCGCACTCCATGCCGACCTCGGACGGCGCGGCGCGGGCGCGGAGCTGTTCGAGGACGGCGACCAGGAAGGCCTCGATCTCGCCGGTCGGGTTCACCTCGCCGTTGGGCGGCGCGATGCGGCCGCTCCAGCCTTCGCCCGGCAGCGCCTGGGCCGCGCGCAACGCCTGCGCCAGCGCGTCGCGCGCGTCGTCGCGGTCGCCCAGCATGTCGAGGAGGCGCGCCTCCAGGCCGCGGCCCCGGCGCCCGCGCCCCTCGGGCCCGCGGATCCAGCGGCGCAGTTCGGCGGCCTCCTGCCCCGAGAGCGCGGCCGAAAACGCGCTGTCGGCCGCGTCGAACAGGTGGTGGCCCTCGTCGAAGACGATGCGCTTGAGGTGGGTGGTCTCCGCATCGCCCTTGGAGCCGCGCGCCGCCCGCGCGCCGTCGAAGGCGGCCTGGGTCAGCACCAGGGCATGGTTGGCGATGACCAGGTCGGCGCGGCGGCTGCCGCGGATCGCCTTCTCCACGAAGCAGGTCCGGTAGTGCTGGCAGCCGGCATGGACGCACTCGCCGCGCCGGTCGACCAGGTTGGCGGGGCTGGCCTGCGAGAGCGGCGACACCGCGAAGAGGGTCGGCAGCCAGGCGGGGAAGTCGCCGCCGGTCATGTCGCCGTCGCGGGTGGCGCGCGCCCACCGCGCGGTGAGCGCGTGGCCCACGAGGTCGGTCCCGCCGAGCTGGGCGGCGTTGGCCTGCTCCTGGAAGTTCAGCAGGCAGAGGTAGTTCTCGCGCCCCTTGCGCACGACCGCCTTCTTCGCGCGCACCTTGGGGTCGGGGTAGATGGCGCGGCTCTCGCGCTCGATCTGGCGCTGGAGCGCGCGGGTGTAGGTGGAGACCCAGACGGCGGGGCCGTTGGCCTCGGCCCAGAGCGAGGCGGGCGCGAGATAGCCCAGGGTCTTGCCGACGCCGGTGCCGGCCTCGGCCAGCATCATGTTGGGCTCGCCTTCCCGGCTCCGCGGCTGGAAGACGTGGGCGGTCTCGGCGGCGTATTCGCGCTGGGCGGCGCGCACCTCGTCGAGGCCGGCGGTCTCCAGCAGCGAGCGCAGGCGCTGCGTCGCGTCGTCGGCAGTGACGGGTTTCGAGCCCGGCTCGCCGGGCGGCGCCTCGGCCTCGCACTCGGCGATCCGCGCCCAGACGTCGAGGCCCGAGGTGCGGAAGGTGTTGCCGGGGAGCTGGGAGCGCAGCGCGCCGATGACGGCGGTCCCCCAGGGCCAGCCGGCGCGGGCGAGGGTTTCGGCCAGCGCCAGGGCTTCCTCGCGGGTGGGCGTGGGCGCGGCGGCGAGGTCTTGCAGGAGCGTGCGGGCGGCGAGCTGGAGGGTGGCGGCCTGCTGCTCGGGGGTCTTGGGCTCGGGCAGGTCGAGCGCCTGGGCGAGGCCCGCGGCGGAGGGAGCGGCGAACTGCGCGGGCCGCGCGAAGGCGAAGAGCTCGAGGACGTCGAAGATGCGCGGCGTGCGCGGGGGCGGGTTGAGGCCGAGGCGCCGCGCGGTCATCGCCGCGTGGGCGACGAGGACGGGGGCGGAGGTGAAGAGGTCGCGGGCGTCGGGGGGGCGGATGGCGCGGGCGGTTGGGGTGGCCGTGGCGTGGCCGGCGGCGTCAGCGAAACTGGGGGGCGCGCCGTCGGTGGGAGCGTGGGTGGCGGCGGAGCCGGCAGCCGCGAGCCCGCCGACCGGGTCGGCCACGGCGCAGCGCGGTCCGGGCAGGACCACGAGGGCGGGGGCGAGCTGGAGCTGCGACGCGGTGGCGGGGAGAGTCACCCGCGGGAGGGTAGGTTAGCGGGGCGGTGAACGGAAGGGGAACCACCGAAAAGACTCGGGCGGCAAGCTCTGGTATCCTGAGGCATGGACGAACATTTGATCTTCCTAAGCTACGCCTCGCCCGACCGGGCACGCGTGGCCGACTACTTCACTCATCTCGCAAGCCGTGGGTTCAACGTCTGGTGGGACAAGCGCCGCCTGAAGGGTGGACAAAATTGGGATCTTGAGATCAAGATCGCCTTACAAAAAGCCGTAATAATAGTCGTATTTCTCTCAAGTAATTCCGTTGATGGACGAGGATATGCTCAGAGAGAGATTAAGATCGCTCTTGATCAATCCCGAGAGCGGCTTTTGGACGATGTATATATTGTCCCCGTTTTGCTTGACGACGGCCTAACTATTCCTCGTGAACTAACGGGGATTCAAGCAATTCTCGCGAGCGATAGCGAGTCAAAATCTGAATTGTCCGAGTCGATTCAGATGCAGTTGGAGCGCTTGGGCGTCGAAGCATCTCGCTCGCAAGCCGAAAGCAACATCCGTTGGTCAGTAACCCGCTACCGAGATAGTTGGGAGGGCCTTCCCGGCTATGACACGACCTACCAGCTATTGAACTTGAGTTCTGAGCAGTACCCCCAGATATCGGAGGTCACGGACATCGTGAGGGGGTGGCTTTTGTCTCGGGTTCTGAATGAGAGAACTGCTAAGTTTTCGCAAATTCCGGACATCATGAATTTTGGGAAGGATCGATTCTTCAGACAAAACCTATGGAACGCTTCATGTGGCGATCCAAAGATCAAAGAACGCGCTCTTAGCATCGTCTATAATATCTGGTGGTTTGGCGCGGGCGCTGCGCATCCCAATCAGTTTTTCCAAACGTTCTCCTTTACCCTCGACCCGATCACCTACATAGAGGGAGCGCAAGAACTATTCGCCAATGAGGAAGTCGCCTTCAAGCAAATACAAGATGAATGCCGCAGAAAGCTCTTGGAGCAGCGCTTCGAAGGCATGACGAACGATGACTCAACTCTGAACCTAACGCAGGACTATGTGCATTCCGGAACCGAGAAATGGTCGGATTTTGAGAATTTCGCTTTTGGAGAGGAAGGCATAGATTTTCTGTTCTCGACGTACCAAGTTGCGCCATACGCATTCGGTCCGCAGGTGGCCAGCGTGAGCTACGAGATTCTCGCGCCGCTAATGCACCACCATCTCGCCTGTGCGCTCGGGATAGAATATCTCGGACGCGAACCTACCTGGACTGCTCCGGCAGCGGATGCCGCAGCAGCGGCGAGCGCGATGCGCGAACGAGGCGAAGTTGGCTAACTAGTATCGTAATCTCTAGTCACTCTATTCCCGGCGGCGAACAAGCTGCCAAGTCTGTACAACTCTGAACTCGTTCGCATCCGCGTAGGTCAGCTTTCGGCCATCCGCCAGTTCGTTGCGCTTCAAGCCAGCAATCCAGCTATCGCCGTCCATCGTACGGCTTAACCTGAACTCTTGTATCGTAACGGCTGCGTAAACGCTGCCGCCTTCATCTACGACTTCGAACTCTTCAATAACGCGCTCCATGGATCGATGTTACGCGATTCTGGTTTGAGAGAAACGGACCCCCCTCTGGCACCCTTCAATCCATGGACGGAGTTTGCCTGGGGGCTGAGCCGTCTCAAGGACGCCGCCGCAGGCGTCGCCGCGGCGCGGTCGCGCCGGAGGCGCGATCCTTGACACGGCTCAGCCCCCAGGCTCGCAATCAACCATGGATTTAAGGGCGGGTTTGGGCATGCCGGGGTTGGGACTGGTGCTGGCGTTCGCGGCGATGCAGGCGTCGGCAGAGCCCGCTGCGCAAGGTCGCCAGCCGGTCAGCACGATCACCTTCCGATGCATGGTGGCGAGCGGGGCGAAGCTGGAGGCCTGTGCGCCGCAGCGCGGGCACGAACGCCTGGATCCGCGCAAAGTCGAACACCTCAAGAGTTTCGCCGAGCGCGCATGCCTGAAGGGAAGCGAGCGTGTCGGTGAGGTGTTCGAGACGACGCTTCCGTTCACGGATTCACCGGCGTTGCTGGAGCCGGTTCCGCCAGACGCCTCGGTGATCACCAACCCGGACTGGATCGCCCTGCCGAGCGCTCGCGCGATCGCGGAGGCCTATCCGACGGCCGCGCAGCGAAGCCGCCTGGCGGGTCGTGCTGTCGTGTCCTGCTGGGTGGGCGTCGACACCCGCGCCCATGACTGCGCGGTGGTGGAAGAGACGCCGAAGGGGCTGGGCTTCGGAGCCGCCGCGCTGAAGGTGGCCGAGGCGTTCCGGATGCGGCCGATGCTGAAGGACTGCAAACCCGTGGACGGCGGCAGGATCGTCGTCCCGATCCAGTTTGGGCGGATGGCGCCGAGGTAGGCGGGGCGCCGGAGCGCTAGGACTTCAGCGCCTTCTTCAGCGCCTCGTTGATGCGGCCCTGCCAGCCGGGACCGGTTTCGCGGAAGCCGTCCGGGACGTCGGCGTCGAGGCGCAGGGTGACCTGGCGCTTGGGGTTGTCGAGCTTGGGACGGCCGCGGCGGGTGAGCGTACCCTGGGCGGGGCGGATGAGCTTGTCGCCGCGCCAGATGGCGGCGCGCTCGAAGTCATCCTTCGTCCACTCGGGGGCGTCGGCGGGGTCGATCCAGGCGGACGGGGTGTCGGTCTCGGAGGTCATTGCTGTCGGTCGCCGTACGCGTCTTCTTGCCACGCGCTCACCTCCCCCGCGAAGCGGCGGGAGGGGGACCGCTCGCCGAGCGGAGCGAAGAGCGAGGGGTGGAGGGGGCGAGCTTCAGGCTCGGCGGATGGGTCGGCGGTGGTTGGCGCTGTGGGTGGGGCTCGCCCCCTCCACCATCCGCTCCACGCCCGGCTGGAGCCGGGCTCGGCGGACGGTCCCCCTCCCGCCGTCGCTGGCGCGACGGGGGAGGTGAGGCTGCGCCTGCGGCGCTTGTCCCTCCCCATTAAGGGAAGAATGTTCTTTTTTTGTTCTTGACTTCCGAACTTGAATTCGGTAGGTTTCGGTCAGGGTCGAGTGGTGCGCCTTTGGGGCGGCGCTCGGCCCTTTTTCATGTCCGGACAATCGGAAGGAGGCGGCCTCATGGATGGTGGGGGCGAGCTTGTGCGCGTGGTGGACGAGCGGCCGGCGCAGAAGGGGCTGGTGCGGCGGCTGGGCGGGCCCGAGGCGACTTCAACGCGGCACTACGTGCGGTTCTCGGCGGTGGTGGCGCGGCGGATCTGCACGCGGCTGGAGGCCGGGGAGACGCTCAGGGGCATCTGCGCGGATCCGGACATGCCGCACCGGACCACGGTGAAGGCGTGGCGCAACGCGCTGCCGACGTTCGCGGAGTCGGTGGAGCGGGCGCGCCGCGCGGCGGGGTGGCACATGCGCGGCGGGCACCCGCCGAAGTGGTGCGAGTGGACGGCGCGCGAGGTGTGCATGCGCCTGGCTGCGGGGGAACGGGTGCGCGACATCTGCGCCGACCCGGACATGCCGTCGGAGGCGCTGGTGGGCAAGTGGCGGCGCGAGCGGCCGGAGTTCGCCGCGGCGCTGCGCGAGGCGCGCGCGATGGTGGCCGAGCGGCTGTGCGAGGACAGCTGGGAGGTGGCGCAGGCGGTGACGCCGTCGGACGCCTTCGCGACGCACGTGAAGCTCTTGCACATGCGCTGGATGGTCGAGTGCTTCGACCCCGCGCGGTTCGGCCGGTTCAAGGCGGTGGCGCACGAGAGCGTGACGGCGGCGGCGCTGGAGGCGGCGAGGCCGCGGGAGACCGTGTTCCGGGTGCGGCGGTTCGACAAGTACGTGGACGAGACCGGCCGCACGCGGCTGCGCGAGGTGTTTCCGGATGGGGAGGGGCCGGCCGAGGGGGTGATCTCGGGGGGTGATCTCGGGGGCTGACTTCGGGGGCTGACGGCACGGCCCCTCCCCTCTCCGCGCCGGAGCGGTAAGGTGGGCGCAAAGTCGATGGTGGAGGAGACGGCCATGAACGACATCGGGTTCGAGGCGGTGCTGCCCGAGGGCTGGGCGCGGCCACGGGGATTTGCGCAGGCGGTGAAGTCGTCGGGGTCGACGGTGGTGCGGGTCTCGGGCCAGCTCGGGCGGGCGCCCGGGGCGGCGGCCGTGGCGGCGGGGTCGTCGCTGGGGGAGCAGTGGCGCTATGCGCTGGAGAACCTGGTGACCGTGGTGCGGGCGGCAGGCGGCGAGGTGGGCAACATCGTGATGCTGCGGGCCTATGTGACCGACATGGCCGAGTTCAACGCCGGCGGCGCCGAGGTGGGCGCGGCATGGGGCGCGACGCTGGGACGGCACTTTCCGGCGATGACGCTGGTGGGGGTGACGGCGCTGGTCGACCCGAACGCGCGCGTCGAGATCGAGGCCGAGGCGGTGCTGGCGTAGGCGCGCCCGCCCCGCCCCGCCCCCTCCACCACTTCGCCTTCCCC
>NZ_JAEUMO010000062.1 GCF_016793285.1 Phenylobacterium sp. | reverse complement strand
GCCAAGGCGGACCTGACGCTGTCGTTCGAGAGCAAGGCCGAGCGGGGCTATCGGCTCGTGGGCCATGACGGGGTCGCGGCGCTGAAGGCCCAGAACACCGCGGTCGGGCCGCAGACGCGCGGCGCCGAGGCGTTCCAGCTCATCGCCCGTGACGCCCTGGTCCAGATCGGCGGCAACGCGCGCCTCCTGCAGCGGGCGCACAACCCCGACGTCCTGCATCAGCTTCGCGTCGGCCTGCGCCGCTTCCGCGCCGCGCTGTCGGTGTTCAGGGACATGCTCGACGCCGAGGGGCTGGACGCCGCCCGCGCAGAGACCCGGTGGCTGGCCGGCGAGCTTTCGGAGGCCCGCGACATCGACGTCTTCCTGTCGCGCGCGGCAGCCGAGGACGAGATCGAGGAGAGCCCGGGTCGCGCGGCGTTCTTCCGCGCGCTGCGGCACGCCCAGGCCGAGGCCTACGAGAGGGCCCTGGCGGCGGTGCGCTCGCCGCGGTTCCGCGCGCTTCTCCTGACGCTCGGCGAATGGCTGGAGGTCGGCCGCTGGCTCGGGCTCGCGACCGAGACGCAGCAGCGGCTTCGCGAAGGCCCGGTGACCGCGCTGGCCGCGCCGATGATGAACAGGCTCGAGCGGCGCCTGCGTCGGCGCTCGCGGAAGTTCGCGGAGCTCGACGTCGCCGCCCGGCACGGCCTGCGCAAGCAGGCCAAGAAGCTCCGCTACGCCGCCGCCTTCTTCGGAGACGCCTTCCCGCGCCATCCCAGACGCCGCGCCCGCTTCATCGTCGCCCTGAAGGCCCTGCAGGACCGCATGGGCGAACTCAACGACATGGCCGTGGCCCGCGCGGTGGCGATGCGCGCCGTCGGCCGGCGCTCGGGCGAGCTTGCGTTTGCCGCCGGTCTCGAGGTGGGCCGCCTCACAAAGGGCGAAGACGCGGTGCTCGATGCGACAAACGACGCCTTCCGGGCGTTTCGGAAGGCAAAGCCCTTCTGGTCGTCGCGGAAGGGTGACGACCTTAACCTTTCGCGCCCACGTTTGCGCCGCGCCTGACGCCGCCCGAGATCCGAGATGCCCAACGACGTCGCCCCACTGAGCGCTGCCATGCCGACCGCCGCCGACTCCGCGGCGGCCGAGGACCTGGCGACGAGCCCCAGCCGCTTCTTCAACCGCGAAATCTCGTGGCTCGCATTCAATCGCCGGGTGCTCGCCGAGAGCATGAACCCGCGCCATCCGCTGCTGGAGCGCCTGCGGTTCCTGGCCATCAGCGCCAACAACCTCGACGAGTTCTACATGGTGCGCGTGGCCGGCCTGAAGGCGCAGGTGCGCGAGGGGGTGCGCGCGGTCTCTCAGGACGGCCTGACCGCCGCCGACGCCCTGGTGCGCGTCAACGAGGCCGCCGCCGAACTCATGCGCGACCAGCAGAAGCGGTGGCAGGAACTGCGCGCCGAACTTGCCGGCGAAGGGCTGCGCTATGTCGAGGCGACCGAGCTCACCGAGGCCGAGCGGGCGATCCTGGAGGAGGTGTTCCTCTCCGAGCTGTTCCCGGTGCTGACGCCGCTGGCGATCGATCCGGCCCACCCGTTCCCGTTCATCCCCAATCTGGCGTTCTCCCTGGTGCTCCGCATCCGCCGGATCTCGGACGGCCGCCAGCTCTACGCCCTGGCCCCGCTCCCTGCGCAGGTGCCCCGGTTCTTCGAGGTCGCGCCGGCCAAGGGCTCGCGCCGGAAATCGCGCCGCGTGATCTCGCTGGAGAGCATGGTCACGCTTTTCCTCGACCATCTGTTCCCGGGCTGCGAGATCGAGGAGCAGGGTGTCTTCCGGCTGATCCGCGACTCCGACGTCGAGATCGAGGAAGAAGCCGAGGACCTCGTGCGGGAGTTCGAGGCGCGGCTCAAGCAGCGCCGCCTGGGATCGGTCGTCCGCGTCGAACTGGAAGCAGCTACCCCGGAGGAGCTGCGCGGCTTCATCTGCGAAAGCCTGCGCGCCCAGCCGGAAGACATCATCGTGATGGAGGGCCTGCTGGGCCTGGACGAGCTCAGCCAGTTGATCCCGTCGGACCGCGCGGACCTCAAGTTCAAGCCGTTCGAGGCCCGCTTCCCCGAACGAATCCGCGATCACGGCGGCGACTGCTTCGCCGCGATCCGCGAGAAGGACATCCTGGTCCACCACCCGTTCGAGAGCTTCGACGTGGTGGTGCAGTTCCTGCGCCAGGCCGCGCGCGACCCGAACGTGCTGGCCATCAAGCAGACGCTCTACCGGACGTCCAAGGACAGCCCGATCGTCGCCGCCCTGATCGAGGCGGCCGAGAACGGCAAGAACGTCACCGCCCTCATCGAGATCAAGGCGCGGTTCGACGAGGAAGCCAACCTGAAGTGGGCCCGCGACCTGGAGCGCGCCGGCGTCCACGTCGTCTACGGCTTCATCGAGTACAAGACCCACGCGAAGCTCTCGACGGTCGTGCGCAAGGAAGGCGAGACCCTGCGCAGCTACTGCCATTTCGGCACCGGCAACTATCATCCGGTCACCGCGCGGATCTACACCGACCTCTCGCTCTTCACGACGGAGGCTCCGTTCGGCCGCGACTCGGCGAAGCTGTTCAACTACATCACCGGCTACGCCCTGCCGGTCGGTCTGGAGCGGCTTTCCTACTCGCCGGTCACGATGAAGCGCGATCTGCTGCGGATGATCGCCGAGGAAGCCGACAACGCACGCTCGGGCAAGCCGGCCGCCATCTGGGCCAAGATGAACTCTCTGGTCGACCCGGTCATCATCGACGCGCTCTACGACGCCAGCCGCGCCGGCGTCTCCATCGACCTCGTGATCCGCGGCATCTGCTGCCTGCGCCCCGGTCTGCCGGACCTCTCCGAGAACATCCGGGTGAAGTCGATCGTCGGGCGCTACCTGGAGCACGGGCGCATCGTCGCCTTCGCCAACGGCCACGCCATGCCCTCGCAGAACGCCCGCGTGTTCATCTCCTCGGCCGACTGGATGCCGCGCAACCTCGACCGCCGCGTCGAAGTCCTGACGCCGATCGAGAACCCGACGGTGCATCAGCAGGTCCTCCAGCAGATCATGCTGGCGAACCTCAAGGACGAAGCACAAAGCTGGACCCTCGACGCCGACGGCCGCTATAGCCGTGATCCTGCCTGGGATCATCCGAACGCCTTCTCGGCGCACGAGTACTTCATGACCAATCCGAGCCTCTCCGGTCGCGGGCAGAAAGTGAAGGACATGCCGCGCGCGATCGAAAATGTGGCCACGCGGGGATAGCGCCGGGCGCGCCGAGGGCCGCCAGGCGGCGGTGATCGACGTCGGATCCAATTCCGTCCGCCTGGTGATCTACCGGGTCGATGGGCGCGCACTCTGGACGATCTACAACGAGAAGGTCGTGGCGGGCCTCGGCCGGGACCTGCCCGCGACGGGCCGCCTGAATCCGAGCGGCGTCGAGGCCGCGATCTCGGCGCTGCGGCGCTTCCGCTCGGTGCTGGATGGCTGGCGGGCCGACGAAGTGACGGCGGCGGCGACTGCGGCCGTGCGCGAGGCCGCCGACGGCAAGGCCTTCCTCAAGCGCGTCGAGGTCGAGACGGGCCTGCAGGTCCGCATCCTCTCCGGCGAGGAGGAGGCCCGCTACGCCGCGCTCGGCGTCATCTGCGGCCAGCCCGACGCGGAGGGGGTGGTCGGCGACCTGGGCGGCTCCAGCCTGGAACTGGTGCGCCTCAACGGCATGGCCCACATCGAGGGCGTCACGCTCCCGCTCGGCCCCTTTTCGCTGGGCGCGCCCAAACCGCTGAACGTCGAGCGGACGCAGCGCGTCGTCGACGGCAACCTGGCGACGCTGGGCAACCGCTACGCCAGTCCCGAATTCCACGCCGTCGGCGGCGCGTGGCGGAACCTCGCGCTCCTGCACATGCAGCTCGCGGACTATCCGCTGCACGTGGCCCACCAGTACGAGATCGGCCGCGCCGACGCGCTGGACCTCGTCCGCTTCGTGCAGCGCCAGTCGCGTTCCTCGCTGGAGGGGATCGAGGGGCTCTCCAAGAAGCGCTTCGACACCCTGCCCTACTCGGCCCTGGTCCTCGAACGGCTGATCGAGCGACTGGGCGTGGAGCGGATGATCGTCTCGGCCTACGGCGTGCGCGAAGGCATGCTGCTGGAGGCGATGCCGCCCGAGGTGCGCCAGCTCGACCCGCTGATCGAGGGCTGCGAGGCGCTGACGGCGCAGCGGGGCATCTCGCCGGCGCTGGGCTATGCCCTGGAGGCCTGGATCGCGCCGCTCTTCGAGAAGCTTCCGGCCGTCTTCGCCGACCGCGATCCGGTGCTGACCGCCGCGGCGTGCCGCCTCGCCGACCTGGGCGCGCGCCTGCACCCCGACCATCGCGCCGACCTCGCGTTCGAACAGGTCGTGCGCGCCCCGCTGGCCGGCATGACCCACCCCGAGCGCGTGTTCCTGGCCTCGGTCGCCTTCTCGCGCCACACCGCCACGCCGCAGCCGCCGGACGCCTCGGTCACCCGCGTCCTCAGCCCCGAACGCCGCCAGCGGGCCCGGGCCCTGGGCTCGGCGATCCGCCTCGGCTGCGACCTCTCCGGCCACAATCCCCGGCTTCTGGAGAAGTCGAGCCTCAGGGTGAAAGGCGACAGACTGGCGCTGAGCGCCCTGGCCGGCTGGGAGGACATGCTGCTGGGCGAACAGACCGCGCGCCGCAGCCAGAGCCTGGCCCAGGCGCTGAAGCTCAAGCTCGAGATCAGTTAGGACGAAAGCGGGGAGCGGCGCGCGCTCCCCGTCATCCGAGCCTTCGGCAGAGCCCGCGTACAGGACGAGAAGCAGAGCCGCAGGGCTCAAATGAAGAGGGCGGCGCGCCGGTCGCCCGGAACACCGCCCTCTGATCCAGATCCGTTGGGGGACCTGAGCCTCGAGGTGGAAGACCGCCTGTGCTCCGCTGGGCGAACCCAGCTCGGCCTTGACCGCATCCGCCGTGCCTGCCGGACCTGCCAGGAATTCCGGGGTCGCCCCCGAGAGAACCATCCAGTCCGGAGACCTCCTGCCCGCTTCGCCTTCCGGTCGCCCGGTCCGCCGCGCCGCAGTCCCTCTCGGCAAGGTCAGGTTCGCGCAGAGCCCCGGCGGCCGCAACGGGCCGGCGTCCGGCGCTTGTGGACCATTCAGGACAGCGCGGGTGGACAGCCTGTGGGCGGATCGGGGACGGTTCGCCGAACGCCAGCCCTTTCCGGCGCTTGAGGTTATCCTCAGGAACGCGGCCGCCGGCCGTGAAACGCCGGGCTTGCCGGCCCTGGGGTAAGGCGCATCAATCATGCGCCTCATTACGGCAGGGAGTCCTCGCGTGGCGGCGTATGACCTGATCATCGTGGGCGGCGGCATCGGCGGGGCGGCTCTGGCCACCGTGATGGCGCGCGCAGGCAGGTCCGTCCTCCTGCTGGAACAGTCCGAGGTCTACGAAGACCGGGTGCGCGGCGAATGGATCGCGCCGTGGGGCGTCGACGAGGTCAGGCGCGTCGGCCTCTACGATCTCCTCATGGGGGCCGGCGGGCATCACCTGACGCGGCACGTCACCTACGACGAGACCCTGGACCCGACGGCCGCCGAGGCCAAGACTCTGCCCCTCGGCATCTTCCGCGCCGACGTGCCCGGGCCGCTCTGTATCGGCCATCCGCACCACTGCCAGACCCTGTTCGACGCGGCCGGGGCGGCCGGCGCGACGGCGCTGCGCGGCGTGCGGGTCATCGAGGTGGAAGCCGGCGAGTCGCCGCGGGCCGTCTACGAGCACCAGGGCCGGACGATCGAGGCGACCGGCCGGCTGCTCGTGGGGGCCGACGGGCGGACCTCGATGGTCCGCGAGACCGCCGGCATCGCATTGCACCAGGACAAGCCCCACCACTGGTTCGGCGGTCTCCTCATCGACGGCGCGGGCGACTGGCCGGACGACCTCCAGGCGATCGGCACCGAGGGCGACTTCGCGTTCCTCGCCTTCCCGCAGGGCGGCGGCAAGGTGCGGGTCTACGGCGGCTATGCGCTCGACCAGGCCCAACGGTTCAAGGGGCCCGACGGGACGCGGCGGTTCCTCGACGCCTTCACCATGAGTTGCAGCCCACACAACCGGCATCTGGTGGCGGGCGAGCCGGCGGGGCCGCTCTACAGCTACTTCAACAACGACTCCTGGACCGACGCGCCGTTCGCCCCGGGCGTGGTGCTGGTGGGCGACGCGGCAGGCTGGAACGACCCGATCCTCGGCCTCGGCCTTTCGATCACCTACCGCGACGTCCGTATCGTCAGCGAGTTGCTGAAGGGCGCCGACGACTGGACGCACCTCTCGTTCGCGACCTACGCCGAGGAGCGGAGCGAGCGGATGCGGCGGCTGAGGTTCGCGGCCAGGATGCAGGCCGCGCTCGACATGGAGTTCGGCGACGAGGCCAGGGCGCGGCGGGCGCGGGTGTTCGCCATGTCGGCCGCCGACCCTTCGTTCAAGGTCCAGGGCTTCGCCGTCATGGCCGGCCCCGAGGCCCTGCCGCCCGAGGCGTTCACCCAGGAGGCCTGGGACCGCGTGATGGGAGCGCCCGCATGACCGTCGATATCGCCGGCTACAACGCCCGCTGGCTGAAGGCCTGGTCGGACAAGGACGTCGACCTCCTCTGCGGCTTCTACGCGGACGACTGCGTCTACAAGGACCCGCAGACGGCGGCCGGCCTGACGGGCAACGCGGCATTGCGGACTTACCTCACGGGCCTCTTCGGCGCGACGCCGGCGATGACCTACAGCCCCGACGAGGTGTGGCCGATCCCCGGCGGGTTCTGCGGCCGTTGGTACTGCGACATCGAGGGCGGGGCGCGGATGCGCGGGTTCGACCTTGTGATCCTCGACGGGGAGAAGATCGTCCTCAACGAAGTCTACGTTCACCAACTTTGATGAGCCGCCGCCCCGACATCCGCCGGCCCGGCGACATCGACTCCCGCTGGCTGACCGACGTCCTGCAGCACGGCGGCATCGACGCCGTCGTCAGCGGTTTCACCGCCAGGGGCGTGGGCACGGGCCAGATCGGCGACAGCGTGCGCTTCAAGCTGGCCTACGAGCGCGGCGGCGACGTCGCGCCGGCGTCGCTGGTGGGCAAGTTCCCGGCGGCGGGCGACGAGAGCCGTGCGACCGGCGTAGCCCTGGGCAACTACATCCGCGAGGTGCGGTTCTACCAGCAGCTCGCGCCGACGGCCCTGATCCACACGCCGAAGTGCTGGTTCACCGACGTGGACGAGGCCACCAGCGAGTTCGTCCTGATGATGGAGGACCTGGCGCCCGCCGAGCAGGGCGACCAGTTGCAGGGCGTCACGCTGGAGCAGGCGAAGCTGGTCACGATCGAGGCGGCCAGGCTGCACGCCTCGCACTGGGCCGACGCCGCGCTCGACGAGATGCCGTTCGTGTCCGGCTCCAGAGCCTCGCCGCCCAGCGCCGCCAACGAGGCCGCCGTGACGATGCTGTGGGAGGGGTTCAAGGCGCGCTACGCCGGGCGGCTGCAGCCCGAGTGGATCGAGGCGGGCGAATGGCTGTCGAAGCGGTTCGCGACGTTCGGGGCCGAGCATGACGGCCCACGGTGCCTGACGCACAACGACTTCCGGCCCGACAACATGATGTTCGCAGGTGCGGCCGGCGGATACCCGGTGACGGTGCTCGACTGGCAGTCCTACGCCTACGGGTCCGGGCCCACCGACCTCGCCTACTTCCTGGCGGGCGCCCTGCCCCGCGACGTGCGGCGCAAGCACGAGGACGAGGTCCTCAGGCTCTACCTCGACACGCTCGTCGGCCTGGGGGTCGGCGGCTACGGCATGGACGAGCTGAAGCGCTACTATGGCCGGGGCGCATACCTCCTCTTCGGGACCGCGTTCTTCGCCGCGATGATCGTTACGCAGACCGAACGCGGCGACCGCATGTTCCTGCAGATGCTCGGATCAGCGTCCGACCACATGTGGGACCATGGGGTGATCGGAACGGACTAGGGGCTCAGCTCACGCCCCCGCCGCCTATGGTCGAAATCTTCCGATCAGCCTGCCGCGGCCGCCTTCGGAGCACGCCGAACCTCGACCACCCGCACGCGGGCGCCGTCGAGGACGAGGGCGAGTTCGCCGCGCTTCAGCTTCAGCGCGTCCTCGCCGAAGGCTTCGTAGCGCCAGCCCTT
>NZ_JAEUMO010000058.1 GCF_016793285.1 Phenylobacterium sp. | reverse complement strand
GGGGAAGTCGTGGGCCTTGTTTTCGAAGACAGCCTCCTTCTCCTTCCCCGGCCGCAGGACGAACGGTGTCGGCGGCTGGCCCGGCAGGATGGCCGTGAAGGTGATGCCCGCGGGCTCTGCGGTGATCGTCGTGCGTTCGAGTTGAACGGGCTTGCCGGGCCGGATGGTTTCGGTCAGTCCCGCCAGGCCGCTTCCGTTCGCATACCAACTCTCGCGGGTTACGACGCCGTCCTTTGTCTCGCTCCAGACGCCGTGCATCCAGCCGAGCGTCTTGAGCAGAGGCACGGGCTGGGGCGCCGGCGCAGCGTGCGTGGCGGTGGCGATGGTCAGGGCGGCGAGGGCGATGAGGTAGCGCATGCCCAAGCTCTATCGCGCGCCGTCCAGCCCGGCTTGTACGTTTGCGTCAGGCGGCTGCGAGGCTGGTGGCCAGGCCCCGGTCGGCCTTCACGAACTCGCCCGGCGTGCAACCCAGGAAGCGTCGGAAGTCGCGGGCCATCTTCGGATGGTCGAAGTAGCCGGCGGCCTGCGCCGCATCGGTCCAGCTCGCGACCTTGGGCGCCTCCAGCGCCTCGAACACGCGCCGGAAGCGGACGATCGAGGCCAGCATCCGCGGCGGAACGCCCACGGCGTTCACGAACCGCCGCTGCAGCACCCGCGGCGAGAGTCGCGCGGTCTCGCAGAGCTCGGCCTGGCTGAGGCGGCCGTCGCTCTCCCGCAACCGCGCCACGACGACGGCGATGGCGCGGTCGTGGAACCGTGCGTCGATCCGCGCCTCCACATGCGCCGCCACCAGCGCGAGCCGCGCCGCCTCGTCCGGCGCGCCGCCCAGATCGGGCGGGTCGCCGATGGCGATGCGCTTGTCGGTGAAGGGGTTGGCGTGGCTGCGCAGGTAGGCCGGCGCCCCGGAGGTGCGGAAACGCACGCCCACGACGCCCGCAGGCTCCCGCGCCAGGAGGTGGAGCGGCCGGGTGAGCTGGCCTGCGAACAGCATCCCCGGCTGGGGCCGCCAGTCGCCGCCGACCCGCTCGAGGTAGGGCGTCCGCCAGTGGAAGATCAGCTCGCTCCGCCCGTCCGGCGCGATCCGCTGCGCCTCGCCCGTGGCCGGCCCCTCGAACACCCACAGGCAATGGACGTAGGGGGCGAGCGCCTCGGGAGCCGGGAACTCGGCGTACCTCACGGCTTGCGCCGCACGCGGAAGAAACTGCGCAGCAGCTCGCCCGCCTCCTCGCCCAGCACGCCGCCCTCGACGCGGGGCCGCCAGTGGCAGGTGGGCTGCTCGAAGAAGCGCGGACCATGTACGACCGCGCCGCCCTTGGGATCCTCGGCCCCGAAGACGACGCGGCCGATGCGGGCGTGGCTGATCGCGCCGGCGCACATCGCGCACGGCTCCAGCGTCACGTAGAGGGTCAGGTCCGTCAGCCGGTAGTTGCCCAGCTTCGCGGCGGCCGCCCGCAGGGCCACGATCTCGGCGTGGGCGGTGGGGTCGTGCGATCCGATCGGCTGGTTCGCGCCGACGGCCACCACCTCGCCGCTCGCCGCATCGACGACGACGGCGCCCACCGGCGTCTCGCCGGCCGCGGCGGCGGCTTGCGCGGCTTCGAGCGCGATGCGCATTGTCCGGCGATCATGGTCCACGATCCCCTCAGACCCCAGCCGGACGACGACGGTCAAGACACGACCGCGCGCAGTGAGGATGGAGAACGCGTCGCCAAGCTGCTGGCGCGGGCCGGCGTCGGCTCGCGGCGCGACGTCGAACGGCTGATCGGCGAGGGCCGTGTCGCCATCAACGGCCGCACGCTGGACACGCCGGCGACGAAGGTCGCGCCCGGCGACATCGTCACGCTCGACGGCGAGGTGGTGGGCGAGCCCGAGCCCGCGCGCCTCTTCCGCTACCACAAGCCCGTGGGCCTGGTGACGACGCACAAGGACCCTGCCGGCCGCCCCACCGTGTTCCAGGCCCTGCCGGAGGGCCTGCCGCGCCTGATCTCCGTGGGCCGCCTCGACCTCAACTCCGAGGGCCTGCTGCTGCTGACCAACGACGGCGAGCTGGCCCGGGCGCTGGAGATGCCGTCGACGGCGATCGTGCGCCGCTACCGCGCCCGCGCGCACGGACGGACGACCCAGGAGCGGCTCGACAGGCTGCAGGCCGGCGTCACGGTCGAGGGGGTGAAGTACGGGCCGATCGAGGCCAGGCTCGACAAGGCCAAGGAGGGCCCGCAGGGGGCGAACCTCTGGATCACCGTCACCCTGCACGAGGGCAAGAACCGCGAGGTGCGCCGCGTGCTGGAGTCGATCGGCCTGAAGGTGAACCGCCTGATCCGGCTCGCCTACGGGCCGCTGGCCCTTGGGACCCTGGGCGTCGGCGAACTCGAGGAGGTTGGTCCGCGCGTCGTCCGCGAACAGTTCGCCGAGCACATCGACCCGGCCAACCTGCCCACCGGCGACCGGCCGCAGTACCGCACGCCGGCCAGGCAGCGCCGCCGAGAGCAGGACGCGGCCAAGGTCGAGGCCGCCCGGCCTCAGCCCGCCGAGGCCAGGGAGAAGAAGGAATACAAGGCCGGCTGGGCCAAGCCGAAGATCAAGGCCCGCGCCCACCCCGCGCCAAAGCGCAAGGCCTCCAAGGGTCCGTCCGGCGAGGCCAAGCGCCCCGAGCGCGCCGCTAGACCTTCTGGATCTCAGCCGGCCGCCGGCCCTCGTCCAGGCCCGCGCGGGCCGAAGCCGTCCCCATCACGGCCAGGAAGCTCGCCCGCTCGTCGGCCAGGCCCTCGGCCACCGGGCGGTCGAGGGCCGCGCGGGTGAGCCGCTTGGCATAGGCCACGCCCTCGGCGCCCTTGGCCTCGAACTCGGCGGCGATCTCCAGCGCGCGGGCCAGCGGATCGGCGGCCAGTTCGTGGACCATCCCGATCGCGTGGGCCTCGGCCCCGGTGAACGTCAGCCCGCGCAGGATCACCTCCAGCGCCCTGGCCTCCCCGATCACCCGCGGGAGCCGCTGGGTGCCGCCCCCGCCGGGGAAGATGCCGACCCGCGTCTCGGGCAGGCCGATGGCTTCGGCCCTGGGGTCGGCGATGCGCAGGTCGCAGGCCAGCGACAGTTCGAAGCCGCCGCCCATGCAGAGCCCGTTGATCGCCGCGATCACAGGCTTCGGCGCCGCGGCGATCAGGTCCGCGAGCGCCAGGAACCCCGTCTCCGGCGGCCCGTCGGCGGGCGGCGGCGGGGGCCGGTCCTTCAGCGCCTCGCCCATGCTGGAGAGTTCGTCGACATCGTAGTGGCGGATGAAGATGCCGGGCAGCCCGCCGGTGATCACGACGCACCGCACCGCAGGATCGGCGGCGAGCGGTCGGAACAGGTCCAGCATCTCCTGCGCGCCCGTCGCCGTCATCGTGCCCCAAGGCGGGTTCGCGTAGGTCATGACCGCGGTCCCCCTGCGGCGCTCCACCGTCACCAGGCCCATGGCCGGGTCCTCCCGTCTCTTGATTGTTGCCCGAAACCTTGGAACGGGAGGGCGCGAGCCACAAGGAGGCGCGGTTTGCGCATCGTTTCAGGGGAATTCCGCGGCAAGGCGCTGATCGCGCCGCAGGGCGAGGCCACGCGCCCCACCTCGGACCGCGCCCGTCAGGCGATCTTCAACATCCTGGAGCACGCGCCCTGGAGCGGGGGCGTGCGCGGGCGGCGCGTCATCGACCTCTTCGCGGGCTCCGGCGCCCTGGGCTTCGAGGCCCTGTCGCGCGGCGCCGACTTCTGCCTGTTCGTGGAGACCGACGAGGCTGCCCGCGGCGCGATCCGCGAGAACGTCGACGCCATGGGGCTGTTCGGCCGCACCCGCGTCCATCGCCGCTCCGCCATCGACCTCGGCGCGCGCCCCGGCGTGGACGGTCCGGCGTTCGACCTCGCCTTCCTCGACCCCCCCTACGCCAGGGGGCTGGGAGAACAGGCGCTGGCCCGCCTCGCCGAGGGCGGCTGGCTGGCCGGGGGCGCCATCGTCGTGTTCGAGCGCGGCGTGACGGAACCGGCCTTCGACACGGCAGGCTACGAGCCCCTCGACGCCCGCGACTACGGCGCCGCGCGGGTGCATTTCCTGCGGTTCGCGGGCGCCTGACGGTCCGTCAGGCCGGCCCCAGCAGGCGGGCGATCCAGGGCGGCGTGGCCGCCTGCCGGAAGGCGATGTGGGTGCTGTCGTTGAACGAGGCGAGCGCGAAGCCGAAGCGGCCCCAGAGCCGGGCGAGGGCCTGGCGCGAATAGAGCGTCACATGCCCGTTGCGCGGGCCGACGTACCACCAGCCAAGCCCGAAGCTGGCGAAGTCCGCCGGCTGGGTGACGGTGCCGATGACGGCCGCGCCGTCGTCGGTCAGCAGGCTGGCGATGTCCTCTGCGCCGCCCACCGGATCTGGCATGTGCTCCAGGGTCTCGAAGCAGGTGATCAGGTTGAAGCGCCGGTCCGGACGCGCCGCGAAACGCGGCGTGAACGGGTCGTAGGTCTCGCAGCGGTAGCCCGCCTCGCGCAGCACCTCGGCGAATCGGCCCGTACCGCCGCCGTAGTCCAGGACGTCGAGCGCGGCGCGGTCGGCGGCGAAGGTCGCGGTCACCGTCGCGGCCATGCCTTCGGGACGCTTCGCGACGTAGTCCGGGTCCACCTGGATGTAGCTGTCATTGTAGACGTGCGCCTCGAAGTCGGTCTGGGTCCAGTCGTCGAAGGTGTCGGTGAACACGAGGCCGCACGTCCCGCACTGGCGGTACTGCACCGGCACGCCCGTCCGCGGCAGCCGCAGGCCGCGGGCGTCTTCGCAACTGCGGTTGAAGTCCACGATGCCGGTCGGGCGCGCCTCGCCGCCGCAGATCTTGCAGGCCGCGGGACCGGCGCCCGGCGGCCGCAGCTTGCGTGCGAGGTCTGGACGGATCGCGCCGGCGTCCACTAGCGGCGCCCGAACAGGCGCTCGATGTCGGCGAGCTTGAGTTCGACGTAGGTCGGGCGGCCATGGTTGCACTGGCCGGAGTGGGGCGTGGCTTCCATCTGGCGCAGCAGGGCGTTCATCTCGGGCGCCGTCAGCCGCCGGCCCGCGCGCACGGAACCGTGGCAGGCCATGGTGGAGCAGACGTCCTCCAGCCGTTCCTTGAGCGCCAGCGCCTGGCCGTTCTCGGCGAGGTCGTCGGCGATGTCGCGGACCAGCCCCGCCGCGTCGGTCTCGCCCAGCAGGGCCGGCACCTCGCGCACGAGGATCGCGCCGGGCCCGAAGCTCTCGATGACGAGGCCCAGCGCCATCAGTTCGTCCGCGCGCGCCACCACCCGCTCGGCCTCCGCGGGATCCAGTTCCACCACCTCGGGCAGCAGCAGCGCCTGGCGCGCGACGCCGCCTTCGCTCAATTCGCCCTTCATGCGCTCGTAGACGAGGCGCTCATGGGCGGCGTGCTGGTCGACGATGACCACGCCGTCGCGGGTCTGCGCCACGATGTAGGTCTCGTGGACCTGCGCGCGCGCCGCGCCCAGAGGGTGGTCGACGGGATCGAACGCCGGGGCTGCGCCCGGCCCCTGCTCGGCCACGCCGGGAGCATAGGCTTCCTCCGAACGCGCGGAGACCTCGGAGAGGCCCGGGATCGCCTGCGCCAGCGCGGCCGCGGCGTTCGGCGCCCAGCCGCCCTGCGCCCAGGCCGAGAAGCCGCCGCCCGAGGGCCGCGGCGGCGGATAGGGCAGCGTCTGCGGCCGGAATCCGCCCAGCGCCGCCATCGAGACGGTCGTCGAGGCGCGGTGTCCGGCGCCGGCCAGCGAATGGCGCAGGCCGCTGACGATCAGGCCGCGCACCAGCCCCGGATCGCGGAACCGCACCTCGGCCTTGGCCGGATGCACGTTCACGTCGACCAGCGTCGGGTCGAGCTCGAGGTAGAGCGCGCAGGCCGGGTGCCGGTCGCGGGCCAGGAAGTCGGCGTAGGCGCCGCGCAGTGCGCCCTGCAGCAGCCGGTCGCGCACCGGGCGGCCGTTCACGAACAGGTACTGGTGCGCGGCGTTCCCCCTGTTGTAGGTCGGCAGGCCCGCGTAGCCGGTGAGCCGGACGCCCTCGCGCTCGTGGTCGATCAGCAGCGCGTTCTCCGAGAACTCGCGACCCATGACGGCGCCCAGCCGCGCCAGGCGCCCCTCGTCGCCCGCCGCCTCCGCGGGGAGACGCAGCGTGCGCCGTCCGTCGAGGTCGAGCGCAAAGCCGACGGCCTCGTGCGCCATCGCCTGGCGTTTCAGCTCCTCGCCGATCGCCTGGCTCTCCGAGCGCTCGGACTTCATGAACTTCAGTCGCGCGGGCGTGGCGTAGAAGAGGTCGCGCACCTCCACCCGCGCGCCGTGCGGGCCCGGAAAGCCGGCGGGCGTCACCTGGCCTACTGCGCCGCCTTCCACGAAGATCGCGTGCGCGTCCGCCATTCCGCGGGCGCGGCTGGTGATCGACAGGCGCGCGACCGAGCCGATCGACGGCAGCGCCTCGCCCCGGAAGCCCAGGGTGGCGATGCGCAGCAGGTCGTAGTCGCCCGCGTCGTCCGGTGCGAGCTTCGAGGTGGCGTGCCGCTCCACGGCCAGCGGCAGTTCCTCGGCCGTCAGACCGGCGCCGTCGTCGGCCACCAGGATGCGGGTCAGTCCGCCGCCGTCGGCCTGCACCTGGACTTCGCCGGCGCCGGCGTCGAGCGCGTTCTCCACCAGCTCCTTGACCGCGCTGGCCGGCCGCTCCACCACCTCGCCGGCGGCGATGCGGTTGATCAGTTCGGGCGGGAGGCGGCGGATCGGCATCGGATTGTCTACATAGTACGATTCCGAGGAGCCTCCTGTCCGTGCTGAAACGCCTCCTGATCCTCACCGCGGCCATCGGCCTCGCCGCGCTCCCGGCCGCCGCACAGGGGCCGCCCACCTCGCCGGCGCCCGGCCCCGCGGACGATCCCGACGCGACGCTGGTCGAGGAACTGGTGGTGCGCGGACGCCTCCCGGGGCCGGCGTGGTGGCGGGTCGAGGACGCGGACACGACGGTCTACGTCCTGGGCGTGCCGTCGCTGGCGCCCAAGCGCATGCAGTGGGACCGCTCCATCTTCGAGCGCCGCCTGCAGGGCGCCAACGTCGTGGTGCTGCCGTTCGTGAACGTGCGCGCCAAGCTCGGCGGCTCCATCGGCACGGCCTTCAACCTCATGCGCCTGAAGTCGGGCGGCCCGTACGAGAACCGGCTGGACGCCGCCACGCGCGCCCGCTTCGTCGCCGTCCGCACCCGCCTCGGCCAGGACGCCAGGCACTACGGCACCGGCAACCCGCTGGCGGCCGGCGTGCAGCTCGCCATCGACTACCGGGACCGGAATCAGCTCACCAACATGGACCCTGCCAAGCTGGTGCGCCTGCTCGCCCAGCAGCGGCGGGTGAAGGTTCAGGAGAAGAGCTACGACCTGGGCGGCCAACTGGGCGGTATCGCCCGCACGCCGGCGAACGTCGGCCGCCTCTGTTTCGACGAGGTGCTGAGCCAGGCCGAGGCCGGCCCCGGCGTGACGCTCGCCGCCGCCCGCGCCTGGGCCGAGGGCGACGTCGAAGGCGCCCTCGCCAACGAGCGCACCTACGAGCGCTGCCTGGCCGCCGTCGCCGGGGGGCGCACCTACGACGAGCGGACCAAGGCCGACACCGCGGCGGCGATCACGAGCGCGCTGCGCCAGCCGGGCCACGCCATCGTCCTGGTGCAGTTGCGGCCCCTGCTCGCCCAGGGCGGCGTCCTCGACCGCCTCCGCACCCAGGGCCTGACCGTCAAGACGCCGGGCGAGGAATAGGAACGACGAAAAGCACGAAAGTGCTTCTCCGCGAGCCTCCGCGAAAGCGGAGGCTCAGTCGTCTTTGGAACCGCGGAATACGCGGAAGAACGCGGAATCAGCGCCGACGCCTTCCGCGCCATTCCGCGGTTCCTTGAATCAGTCAGGCGCCGCTTCGCGGCCTGATGCGGACACGCGCTTTCGCGCTTTTCGTGGTTCCTAGAGGCCCGGCAGCTTGATCTTCGACTTGCCCTGGCGCTCGATCACGACGGCCTTGTTGCCCGTCAGCTTGGCGATGCGCTCCTTCTCGGAGGCGGCGTCGATGGGGGCGTTGGAGCCGTCGAGGGCGGCGGTCTTCTGGACCGGCTCGGACGAGGCCTCGTCGCCCTTCTTCCAGAACATCACCCGGTCGGCGAAGCTCTTTTCCTTGTGGGCGATGTCGCCGAACTCGTCGTCGACCACGTAGCGCACCAGCGGGTCGGCCTTCTCGGCGCCGGCCTTGGCGACCAGCAGCTTCTCGCCGTCCGAGCGCTGCTCGGCTTCACGCTGACCGAGGAGGGCGTTGCGGGCCGCGCTCTCGGGCTGCAGCTCCTGCGGGCGCGGCTCGCCGGGGGCCGGCGGGCGCAGCGCGTAGTCGGGCGGCACCACCAGCGGCGCCTTGGTCACCACCCGGAATTCGTCGGGGGTCACCTTGCTCATGCCCAGGGCCTTCTGGGTGGACTGGCAGCCGGCGAGGCCCGCGGCTGCGACCAGGGCGGTCGCCACGAACAGTCGGTTCAGGTTCATGTACCTAGAAGACTCCCAAGCGCTTCCCCGACGAAAGCGCATCCGGTTTCAGTATTGCCGCATTCCGTGGCCGGAAAGCGGCGGCGGATCCCGTTCCGAGCGGATGGAGATAAACCAATCCCGCCGGGCCGCCAACGGCCTCAGGCAGCGCGTTGTGGCCGCAGGCTGTCCCAGAGCAGCAGGATCACGCCGATGGTGATGCCGCTGTCGGCGACGTTGAAGATCCAGGGGAAGAAGCCCAGCCGCTGCACGTCGATGAAGTCCACGACCGCGCCGAAGCGAGCCCGGTCGATGGCGTTGCCGACCGCGCCGCCGATCACCAGGCCCAGCCCGACGGCCGAGAGCAGCCGCGTCTGGTTGCGCGCCCAGAAGCTGAGGAGCACCGCCACGCCCACCGAGAACACCACCAGCCCCCATCGCACGATGTCGTGGCCGGCCTGGAAGAGCCCGAAGCTGACGCCCTCGTTCCAGATGCGGGTGAACTGAAGCGGCCACATGACCTCCTGCGTCGCCCGCTCGGGCAGGCGCAGGACCTCGAGGATCCAGTACTTCGTCGCCTGGTCGAGCAGGATCACCGCCGCGGCGATGGCGAACGCGCGCCAGCCCCAGGCGGTGACGCGGGGCTCGGGCCGGGCGGGTTGCGCAGCCTCGGTCACGCGGCGTGCTCCGCGTCCCAGGCCTCGACCGCGTCGTCGCAACGCTCGCAGAGGAATTTCGGCGCGCTGACCTCGGGCAGCACGCGCCAGCAGCGGGCGCACTTGTGGCCGCTCGCCCTGGCCGCCTCGACGCCGACGCCGGGCGAGTCCGGCAGCGTGAAGGCGCCGCCGGTCCCGGCGGCGAGGTCGGCGGCGCTGGTGCGGAACACCTCGGCCGCATCCAGGTCCTCGAAGGCCGCCATCAGCGCCGCGTCGTCCACGCGGACGACCGGCGCGGCCTCCAGCGCGGCGCCCATGCGTTTCTCGCGCCGCTCGACCTCCAGGGCGCCGGTGACGACGGAGGTCACCTTCTGCACCTTGGCCCAGCGCGCGGCCTCGGCGTCGTTGCGCCACTCGGCCGGCGTGGTCGGGATGACGCGCAGGCTGTTGGAATGCGCCTGCGGGAAGCGCGTCAGCCACGCCTCTTCCATCGTGAACGGGATCAGGGGGCTCAGCCACGCCGTCAGCCGCTCGAACACGGCGTCCATCACCGTGCGGGCCGCGCGGCGGCGCAGGCTGTCGGGGCGGTCGCAGTAGAGGGCGTCGCGGCGCACGTCGAAGTACAGCGCCGACAGGTCCTCCTGGCAGAAGTCGAGGATCGGCCGGATCACGTCCTGGAAGACATAGCCCTCGTAGCCCCTGCGGACCTGCCCATCGAGCTCCCACAGCCGGTGCAGGATGTAGCGCTCCAGCGGCGGCATCTCGGCCAGTTCGACCGCCTCGTCGGGCGAGAAGTCGCTGAGCGCGCCCAGCATGTAGCGGAGGGTGTTGCGCAGCTTTCGATATGCGTCCGACGTGGTCTGCAGGATCGTCTTCCCGATCCGGCTGTCGTCGGCATAGTCGATCATCGAGGCCCACAGGCGGATGATCTCGGCCCCGGACTCACGGATGACCACCTCGGGGTCGACCGTGTTGCCCTTGGACTTGCTCATCTTCTCGCCCTTCTCGTCCATGGTGAACCCATGGGTGAGGATGGCGTCGTAGGGCGCGCGGCCGCGCGTGCCCGAGCTTTCCAGCAGCGAGCTCTGGAACCAGCCGCGGTGCTGATCGGAGCCTTCGAGATAGAGGTCGGCCGGCCACCGGGTATGGGCGCGGTTCTCCAGCGTGAAGGCGTGCGTCGAGCCCGAGTCGAACCAGACGTCGAGGATGTCCTCGACCTTCTCGTAGCGGTCGGGGTCGTAGGTCTCGCCGAGGAAGTCGGTCACCGGCCGGTCGAACCAGGCGTCGGCGCCGTCCCGGGCGATGGCGTCGACGATGCGCCTGTTCACCGCCGGGTCGTGCAGCGGCTGGTTCGTCTCCTTGTCGACGAACATCGCCAGCGGCGCGCCCCAGGCGCGCTGGCGGCTGATCAGCCAGTCGGGCCGGCTCTCCACCATGGCGCGGATGCGGTTCTTGCCCTGCGCCGGGTAGAAGGTCGTGGCCTCGATCGATTCCAGCGCCGTCTCGCGCAGGGTGCGGCCGGCGAGCTGCGGGGTGTCGATCGGCTCGTCGATGCGAATGAACCACTGTGGGGTGTTGCGGAAGATCACCGGCGCCTTCGAGCGCCAGCTATGCGGATAGCTGTGCTCCATGCGCCCGCGGGCGAGCAGCCGGCCGGCCTCGATCAGCTTCTCCATCACCGCGCCGTTGGCCGGGCCGAACTTGCCGGCCTTCTTGCCCTCGGTCTCCAGCACCTTCACCCCCGCGAACAGCGGCACATGGCTGTAGTAGGCGCCGTCGGGGTCGACCGTCTCGGGGATCTCGCGATGCCCGTGCGCCAGCCACACGAGGTAGTCGTCGGCGCCGTGGCCCGGGGCGGTGTGGACGAAGCCCGTGCCCGCGTCGTCGGTCACATGGTCGCCGCTGAGCAGCGGGACGCCGAAGCGGTAGTGCTGGTCCAGGTTGGCCAGCGGGTGCTCGCACTCCATGCCCTGGCAGTCGATCGTCTCGACCCGGCGCGCCCTGGCGATCTTGGCGGCGGCGAAGACGTCCTGCGCCAGTTTGTCGGCCACGATCAGCCGGTCGCCCGGCTTGGCCCAGGGCTCGAACTCGAGGCCCTCTTCCATGGCCTCGACCTGGTAGACCCCGTAGTCGATGGCGTCGCTGTAGCTGATCGCGCGGTTGGCCGGGATGGTCCAGGGCGTGGTCGTCCAGATCACCACCGAGGCGCCGCGCGCCGCGTCGCTGCCTTCGGTCACCGGGAACTTCACCCAGATCGTGGGGCTGACATGGTCGTGGTACTCGACCTCGGCGTCGGCCAGGGCCGTGCGCTCCACCGGGCTCCACATCACCGGTTTCGACCCGCGATAGAGCTGGTTCGACGCCACGAACTTGTGGAACTCGGCCACGATCGCGGCCTCGGACGAGTAGTCCATGGTGGCGTAGCGGTTCTCCCAGTCGCCGATCACGCCCAGGCGCTTGAAGCCCTGTTTCTGCACCTCCATCCAGTGGGCGGCGTAGTCGCGGCAGAGCTTGCGGAACTCGGCCTTGGAGACCTCGTCCTTGCGGCGGCCCTTGGCGCGCAG
>NZ_JAEUMO010000040.1 GCF_016793285.1 Phenylobacterium sp. | reverse complement strand
CGTGTGCGTGGCGTCGCTGTCCGAGCGATAGGTGCGGCCCGGCACGATGATCCGGATCGGCGGCTCCTGACCGTTCGCGATCCAGTTCGGCAGCTTCTCGTTCAGCCGCTGCATCGCGCGGATCTGCACGGGGCTGGTGTGGGTGCGCAGCACCTTGCGCTCGCCGCGCTCGTCCTCGGGCAGCCAGAAGGTGTCGTGCATCTCCCGCGCCGGGTGCTTGGGCGGGAAGTTCAGCGCCGTGAAGTTGTGGAAGTCGTCCTCGATGTCCGGCCCTTCGGCGAGCGAGAAGCCCATGTCGGCGAAGACGGCGATCATCTCGTCCAGCACCTGCATCGTCGGGTGTACGCGGCCCCTGCGTTCGGGCCTGGGCGGCAGCGACAGGTCCACCCGCTCCGACGCCAGCCGCGCGTCCAGTTCGGCGGCCTCCAGCGACGCTTTCCTGACGGCGATGGCCGAGGCCACCGCGTCGCGCAGGCCGTTGATCCTCGGGCCTTCGGTCTTGCGCTCGTCCGGGCTCAGCCTGCCCAGCGTCTTCAGCAGCTCGGAGATGGTCCCGGTCTTGCCGAGCGCCTCCACCCGGATGGCTTCCAGCGCCGCCACGTCGGCGGCCGTGGCGATCCGACCCGAGAGGTCGGCTTCCAGTTGTGCGAGGTCGGTCATGAGGCGGTTGCCTTAGAGGAGGTTCGTTTCCAGGGAAACCTCCCCTGCGAAGCGGGAGAGGTTCTCGTCGCCGGAGCAGCAAAAAGCCCCCCGGCGGTTCGGCCGGAGGGCTCTTGAAAGCTTCAGGGTCTTTGAGAGACCTAAGGCTTAAGCCAGCGCAGCGCGAACCTTGTCGGCGATGGCCTTGAAAGCGGCTGGATCGGCGCCGGCGACGTCGGCGAGAACCTTGCGGTCCATTTCGATCCCGGCCTTCTCAAGGCCGTGGATAAACTGCGAGTAGGTGAAGCCTTCCAGGCGCGCCGCGGCGTTGATCCGTTGGATCCACAGCGAGTGGAAGTTCCGCTTCCGGACCTTGCGGTCGCGGTAGGAATACTGGCCGGCCTTGTCCACGGCCGCCTTGGCGGTGCGGATGGTGTTCTTGCGGCGCCCGTAGAAGCCCTTGGCTTGCTCGAGAACCTTCTTGTGCTTTGCGTGGGCGACCACGCCGCGCTTAACGCGTGCCATCTGTCAGTTCTCCTTAGAGGCCGTAGGGGAGCCAGAGCTTGATGATCTTGGTATCAGCCTCGCTCATCACCTTGGTGCCACGGTTCTGACGGATGTACTTGGCGTTGTGGCTGATGAGGCGGTGGCGCTTGCCGGCCACGCCGGCCTTCAGCTTGCCGGACGCCGTCATCTTGAAGCGCTTCTTCACGCCTGACTTGGTCTTCAGTTTGGGCATTTCACGTCGGGCCCCGAAGGTCCCGTCCTCTGGTCGTGTTGATGAAGCGCCATGGCATGCCTTGGGCCAGGCGCTTCCGAAGGGGCGGGCTAGTAGCCGAAAGGGGCGGGCGACGCAAGCCGCAGCATCTTGCTGATCGCGGCACAGTCGCCAGGCAAACTGGCAGCCATGAGGCTTCAAGCCCGACCTTGCCGGTTTCTCAAAAGCCCTGCTCCTCGACGGAGGAGGATTGGGTGGTGGTGTGGCCGCCAAGGTGTGTGTCGCTGGCGCGAGAGGCGCTGACGCCAAAGTGCCCCCGAGCACCGAACCCCTGCGCGCAGGAAGGGAGGCGCTAGCCGCGACCCCGGCGCGCGCTCTCCACCGCGTTCTTCAGCCGCCTCGCGTCGAGGCCGCCTTCGATCAGGCGGTCGCCGATGACGTAGGCCGGCGTGCCGGCGATGCCGAGGCCGAAGGCCTGCAGGTTGTGCTTCGCGAGCTGGGCGTCGATCTCGCGGGCGGAGGCCTTGCGGTCGGCCGCCAGGCGCGCGCCGTCGGCGCCTGCGCGGGCGGCGATGGCGTCGATCCGCTCCGGACTCAACGTCCCGCGCGCCTCCATCAGCCCTGCGTGGACCACGGCATAGGCGCCCTGCCGGTGCGCCGCCAGCGCCGTGCGCGCGGCGAAGTCGGCGATCGGTCCGCGGATCGGCCAGTCCTTCCACATCACCCGCACGCGCGGGTCCTCGGCGCGCAGCATCCGCACCGCGCCGTCGGTCCGCTTGCAGACGCTGCACAGGTAGTCGGTGAACACCACCACCGTGACGTCGGCGTCCGCCGCGCCCACGACCGGCGAGCCCGGGTCGCTCAGCACCCCACGCACCACGTCTGAGTCCATCGGCAGTTCGCGGCCTTCCGGCCACAGCGACCGCAGCCCCGACGACAGGGCCGCGCCTGCGCCCAGCGCCAGCCCGAACCCGATCAGCGTGCGGCGATCGACCGGCAGCGGAGCCTACCTTCCGCCGCCGGACGGCGTGGCCTTGGTCGCCTCGGCCTCCGCCGCGCGCGCGCCGCCCAGGATGCCGGGCAGGGCGTAGTTCCCCTCGTGACAGGCGTATTCGTAGATCCGGCCGGGAAGCGCCGTCATCACCATCTCGGCGCGCCACGGCCGCGTGTAGTGGACCGGGTCCTCGACGCTGAACTCGTAGGCGATCTCGTCCTTGGACGACCGCGTCAGCCGCTCGGTGACCCTGCCCTTTTCGGACAGGAAGATCGGCCCGAACCGCCCCTGCTCGTCCCGCACGTCGACCGTCTCGACCACGAGGGTCGGGCCCTCCCACCAGGCCGTCGAGTCGCCCATCCAGCGCGCCAGCGTGGCCGGCTGGTGCGCCGCCTGGGCGGCAGCCCTGTCGGCATGGATCGGGATGATCCGCACGCCGAAGCCCATCTCCACGATCACCACCAGCGCGTCCCTGGTCAGCAGGAACTGGTAGTTGGAGTTGTAGATGTTGTTCAGCATCCCGGGCCCGCCCGAGTTGCGCGAGCCGATCAGGCAGCGGTCGTTGGGCGCCAGGTCCTCGGGCCCCGCCGGGTCCATCCGGTTGCTCATGGCGGCCGCCTCGCGCTTGCGGCGCTGGCCGAGCTCGGTGAGCGGCATCCGCCCGTCGGCAGGATCGACGATCCAGGCGGTGCGGTACTCGCCCCTGATCTTCGCGTAGGTCTCGCCGCCGTCGAGGAACACCGCGTCGTGCCCCAGCGCGCCGCCGGGCGCCAGCGCGCCGGCGTTGGGATCGCTGGGCTTGCGGTCGGCCTCGGCCGCGCGGCGCAGCGGATCGTTGGCCGCCAGCGCCGTGGCCTCGGCCTCGGTCATGGTCGGGCCCTTGAGGTTCCCCGGTCGCTCCAGCTTGGTCAGCGACACGTTCGACCAGGCGCCCGACAGGTCCGGGTGGCCGTCGCGGGTCTTCGGGACCGGCTGGGCGACGGCCGGCGCGGCGAGCGCAAGCGCAAGGAGGGGGGCGAGGAGGGCGGCGGCGAACGTCTTCATCGGGGCCGGACCGTAGCAGAGCTCCGCCTCACGCGCCCCATACGTCCCGGCCATACCTCACGAAGTTCAGGCCCAGCACCTTTTCTATGCGCGCCGGCTTGTGTCCGCGCGCGGCGAGCAGGCGGTAGAGCTTGCGGAACTGGTCCGGCCCGCGCAGGTCGTCGACGAACGGGTGCGTGTCGGCCCGCTCGCCGGGGGCTGCGATCCCCTTGGCCTTGCGGTCCTCGTGCTCCTTGCGCAGCGCCTCGGCGTACTTGTCCAGGTCATCGATCGGCGTGGTGCCGCCGTCGGTGCCGATGCCGACGTGATCCTCGCCGCAGACGTTCAGCGCGTGCTCGATGTGGGCGACCACGTCGACGGCGCGCGCGTGGCCCGAGAGGTTCAGGAACGGCATGAAGTAGATGCCGACGAAGCCGCCCCTGTCGGCCACCAGCTTCAGCTCCTCGTCGGTCTTGTTGCGCGGCAGGTCGGTCAGCGCGCGGCAACCGGTGTGGTTGATCGAGATCGGCTGCTTGGAGTAGCGCGCCGCGTCCAGGCAGATCTGGCGGCCCGAGTGGCTGAGGTCGACCATCACGCGGTTGGCGTTCAGTCGGTCGATCACCGCCCTGCCGAAGTCGGTCAGCCCGCGGCCCTCGGGCACGATCGAGCCGTCGCCGAGCTGGTTGCGCAGGTTGTAGGTGAGCTGGATCACGCGCACGCCCATGTCGGCGAAGATGTCCACGCGGCTCGCGTCCTCGCCCATCATCGCGGCGTTCTGGAAGCCCAGGATCACGCCCACCTTCTTCTCCGCCTTCGCGCGGGCGATGTCGGCGGTCGACAGGATCAGCATCAGGTCGCGCGGATGCCGGCGGATCAGCGCCTGCCATTGCGCCACCTCGGAAACCGAGTGCTGGAACGGCTCCATTGCGCCGGCGACGAAGCCGATGGTGACGTTCACCGCGGTCGTGCCGGACGCGCACGCGTCCCTCAGGATTCGCGGCGTGACCGCGGCCCGCGGCGGCTCGTCGAGGTTCGGGTCGTTCAGGCCGCCCAGGGCGTTGATCACCGTCAGCCCGGCCAGCGGATCGGCCCCGGCCGCCGTGGCCGCGGCGGGGGAGGCCGCGAAGGCGCCCACGCCAGCCAGCAGGGCGCGGCGGTCGACGTTGAAGCCCCTCCCCCTTGCGGGGAGGGGGCAGGGGGTGGGGGTGTCGCCCGTGGGTCCGTCGCCGGCGCCCCCACCCCCGGCCCCTCCCCGCAAGGGGGAGGGGAGATCACGCGCGCTCATTCTGCGGCCTCCATCTCGTCCTTGGTCAGCGGCCTGAAGTCGGCGCGACGGTACTCGCGGCCGCGCTTCACGGTCAGCTCCAGGCTCTTCAGGTTGGCGATGTCGGCGCCGGGGTCGCGCGCGAAGACCGCCAGGTTGGCCAGCTTCC
>NZ_JAEUMO010000025.1 GCF_016793285.1 Phenylobacterium sp. | reverse complement strand
CGTGTGGACCAGCGCCACCGATCGCGCATTGCCCGTGCCGCCGGCGGCCGGGATCTCGGCCCCGCGCCAGGCCCGCGTCTTCGTCGCCGAGACGTCGATGCCGGGGTTCAGCGACATGTTCGCCTGCAGCTCGGTCTGGCTGCCGTTCGAGCCGACGCCGGCGCCGGGCGGCGGCGGGATCAGTTCGGCGACGCGGTCGTCTTCGGAGGCCGGCAGGCCCACCCAGAAGTCCGCGCCCAGCGGCTCGGCGACCTCCTCGCGGAACACCGTGCCCAGCGACTTGCCGGTGATCCGCCGCACCACCTCGCCCACCAGGTAGCCCTGGGTCAGCGCGTGATAGCCGGGGGCGGTGCCCGCTGCCCAGAACGGCGCCTGCGCGGCCAGGAGCGCGGTCATCTTCTCCCAGTCGTAGAGGTCTTCGGTGGTGATCTTCTCCTTCCAGCCCGAGAGGCCGGCAGAGTGGCTCATCAGGTGGCTGACCTTGGTGTCCGCCTTCCCGTTGGCCGCGAACTCGGGCCAGTACTTGGCGACCGGCGCGTCGAAGTCGAGCTCGCCGCGGTCGGCGATCAGGAGCGCCGTCAGCGCCGTGATCGTCTTCGTCGTCGAGTAGACGTTGACGATGGTGTCCCGCTCCCACGGCCGCGTCCGAGCCGGGTCGGCCCAGCCGCCCCAGAGGTCGACGACGGTCTCACCCTCGACGGTCGCGCAGAAGCAGGCGCCGATGTCCTCGCCCTTCTGCAGGTTCTCCTCGAACTGCGTGCGGACCGCGGCGTAGCGGTCGTGGACATCGCCTTGGACGGAGCCGTCGGCCATGGTCTTACCCTCCCCTGATCCCGGTCATCCCCGCGCATGCGGGGACCCAGAGTTTTCGTCTTGCTCCGATCGAGCGCGGCCCCAGCCCAAAAGGCAAGCCTGGGTCCCCGCATGCGCGGGGATGACCGGTTGTGGATGCAGCCGTGCAGGTCATGCGATCCGGATCGATCCCTCCTACGCCGCCAGCCCCTGCAGGCGCGCCGCTGTTTCCCGCACCCGTTCCGGTCCGCCAAGGATCTGGCGGTTCTGACCGATGCGCTTGAACCAGTAGTGGAGCCCCAGAAGGTCGGTCATGCCGATCCCCCCGTGGACCTCCGTGGCGGTGCGGGCGATGAAGCGGCCGATTTCCGAGGTGTGGGCCTTGGCGTGGGCCGCCATCAGCGGCGCCTCCTCCGGCGTGTGGTCGAAGGCGTAGGCGGCGTACCAGACCAGCGCGCGCGTCGGCTCCAGCTCGGCGGCCATCTCGGCGCAGAGGTGCTTCACGGCCTGGAAGCTGCCGATGGTGCGCCCGAACTGCTTGCGTTCCTTCGCGTAGTCGACGGCCTTCTCCAGCATCGTCTGGCAAGCGCCCAGCGTGTCGGCCGCGATCATCGTCCAGGCCGCGTCGCGCAGCCGCTCCAGCGCCTGGTTCGAGTTCAGCGCCTGCGCCGGCGTGTCCTTGAACGTCAGTTCCGACAGCCTGCGCGTCGCGTCGATCGACGCCATC
>NZ_JAEUMO010000004.1 GCF_016793285.1 Phenylobacterium sp. | reverse complement strand
TTCCTCCGATCCGCGGTCCTCCGGGCGCTTCGCCGCCCGCAGCGCCCGTCACGTCAGACACCCCGTTCCGCCCCGGCCCGTGCGCGCTCCCCGGATGGAGCCCCGGTCCGGCGCCCTGCATTCGAGACCGAACATGACCACCGACCACTACGAGGACACCGACGACAACCGCGAGAGGGTGCTGAAGAACCGGCAGGTTCTCGGCTTCATCTCGCGCCTGTGGCTGCGCCGGCCCTGGCTGCTGACCGGGACCGTCGGCCTGACCCTGCTCGCCATCGCGTTCGACCTGGCCTGGCCGCTGACCGTCCAGCACCTGGTGGACCAGGTGACCGCGCCGACGCCGGACCTCGACGCGGTGTGGTGGGCCTGGGCGGCGTTCGCCGGCGTCTACTTCGCCTTCTCGGTGATCCGGAACACCGCCATGCGGTTCCTGATCCCCATGTCGGCCAACAACATGAAGGACATGACCGACGACGCGTTCCGGCGCGTCCAGTCGTTCAGCGCCGACTGGCATGCCGACACCTTCGCCGGCGCCACGGTCAGGCGGCTGTCGCGCGCCATGTGGGGCTACGACGTGGTGACCGATGCGGTGCTGATCTGGTTCGGGCCCGCGGGGCTGGTGCTGATCGGCCTCTGCGCGATCATGTTCGTCCAGGCGCCGGTCGTGGGCGCCTTCGCGTTCGTCGTCTGCGGGCTCTACATCGCCTCCAACATCGTCCTGACCACGCTCTACGCGCGGCCGGCCAACCTGAAGTCGGTGGCGATGGACTCGCGGATCGGCGGCGCGATCGCGGACTCGATCTCGTCCAACGCCACGGTGAAGGCCTTCGGCGCCGAGCCGCGCGAGGAGGCGCGCATCGCGGGCGTCACCGAGATGTGGCGGACGGCCACCATCCGCACCTGGAGCCGCTTCACCGACCTGTGGCTGCTGCACAACATGATCCTGGTGGTGCTGGGCGGCGGGATGACCGGCCTGATGCTGATGGAATGGCAGAAGGGCGAGGTGAAGGCGGGCGCCGTGGCGCTGGTCGTCACGGCCTTCCTGCAGATGACCGGGTATCTGCGGAACATCGGCGACAACATCCGCATGGCGCAGCGCGGCCTCGACGACGCCGAGGACGTGGCCCGCTACGCCATGACCGACCCGCAGGTGGTGGACGGGGCGAGCGCGCCCGGGTTCCGGGCCGAGCTGGGCGAAATCGTCTTCGACCGGGTGACCTTCCGCTACAAGTCCGCGCCCGAGCCGCTCTACGACCGCTTCACCCTGCGGATCGCGCCGGGCGAGCGCGTAGCGCTGGTGGGGCCGACGGGGTCGGGCAAGTCGACGTTCGTGAAGCTGATCCAGCGGCTGTACGACGTGCAGGACGGCGCGATCCTGATCGACGGCCAGGACGTGTCGGCGGTCACGCAAGGGTCCCTGCGCCGCGCCATCGCCGTGGTGCCGCAGGATCCGGCGCTGTTCCACCGGACGCTGGCCGAGAACATCAGCTACGCCCGGCCGGACGCCACGGCCGACGAGATCGCGCTGGCGGCGAGGCGGGCGCGTGCGCACGACTTCATCGCCCGGCTGCCCAAGGGCTACGACACCCTGGTCGGCGAGCGCGGCGTGAAGCTGTCGGGCGGCGAGCGGCAGCGGGTGGCCATCGCCCGCGCCTTCCTGGCCGATGCGCCGATCCTGGTGCTGGACGAGGCGACCAGCTCGCTGGACGTCGAGACCGAGCGCCAGGTGCAGGCGGCGATGGAGGAGCTGATGACGGGGCGCACGACCATCGTCATCGCGCACCGGCTGTCGACCATCCGCGGCGCCGACCGTATCCTCGTCTTCGAGAACGGCCGCATCGTCGAGGAAGGCCGCCACGCCGACCTGGTGAAGAAGGGCGGGACCTATGCCCGCCTGAACGCGGTGACCGAGGGCGTGGCGTAGGTCGGCGGAACCCCGGCTACGGACGGCGGTTCCGTCCGGCGAGAGAAGGAGCCTGCGCATGGACGAGAAGACCCCCGAGGCGCCGCATACCGTGCCGGCCGGCCTGATGGACGAGATGCTGGGCCTGAAGGGGCCGAACGGCGAGCTCATGCACCAGGGCAAGCCGGCGCTGGTGGTCGACCTGCCCGACGACGACGAAGACGAGGACTGACCTCCTACTTGCGCAGGTGGGCGTCCAGGAACTTCACATAGGCTTCCGAGGCCGTCACGCGGTTGTCGCGGCGCTGGAAGCCGTGGCCTTCGTCGGGGAAGACGATGTACTCGACGGGGACGCCGTTGGCCTTCACGGCGGCGACCAGTTCGTCGCTCTCGACCTGCAGCACGCGCGGGTCGTTCTTGCCCTGCACGACCAGCAGCGGTCGCTTGATGTTGCCGGCATGGAACAGGGGCGAGATCTTCGTGAGGCGCTCGCGGTCGGTCGCGGGGTTGCCGAGTTCGTCGTAGAGGCTGTCGCGGGCGGCGCCCCACCACGGCGGGATCTGCTCCAGCGTGCGCACCCAGTTGGTGACGCCGAAGATGTCGATGCCGGCGTCGAAGGCTTCGGGCTCGAAGGCGAGGGCCGCGGCCACCATGTAGCCGCCGTAGGAGCCGCCCACGACGGCGACCTTGTCGTCGGCCACCCAGTCCAGCGACTTCAGCCAGCGCGCCGCGGCGGTGACGTCCTTGAGGTCGGCGTCGCCGTGCCGCTTGTCGTCCAGGTGGAAGAAGGTCTTGCCGTAGCCTGAGGAACCGCGGTTGTTGATCGCGTAGACGGCGTAGCCCTTGTTGACGAGGTTCTGGATGTCGGCCGAATAGCCGCGGCGGCTCTGGCCGCCGGGTCCGCCGTGGACCCAGACCAGCGCATGCGCGGGCTTCGCCGCCGACGCGCCTTTGGGCCGGTAGAGGATGCCGGGGATCTCCAGGCCGTCGTAGCTTCTGAAGCGCGCGACGCTGGCCTCGACCAGGTCCTTCTCGTCCATCTGCGGGTTGAGCGCCGTGGTCAGCCGGCGCGCCTTTCCGGTCGCCACGTCGGCGACGAAGATGTCGGACGGCGAGGTGTCGGAGGCCACCGTCAGCGCGACGGCCTCTTCGTCGGCGCTGAAGCGCACGCTGCCCAGGTCGCCGGCAGGCAGGCCCGCGAGCTTCAGCACGGAGCCGTTCTTCAGGTCGTGGACCCTCAGCACGGTCGAGGCGTCGGCATTGATGTAGTCGGCGCGGTAGCGGCCGCTGTGGGAGAACTTGAGGTTCGAGACGTCCCACTTGTCGGCCACGAGCGGGCTCTTCGCCCCGCTCGCGACGTCGTAGCGCCAGGCCTGGGTGAACTCGCCCGGCTCGTCCGTGGAATAGACCAGCGCCTTGCCGTCGGGCGTGAACTCGTAGGCGCCGAACGCCACGGCGCCCTGGTGCGGGGTGATGAGCTTCGGCTCCGGGTTCGCCTGCGACAGGTCGACCAGGAAGAGGTCGCTGTCGGCGCTGGAGTGCTCCTTGACCAGGACCAGCCACCGCCCGTCGCCGGACACGTCGCCGAGGGTCAGGCCGGGGTTCTTGAAGACCAGCTTCCGGTCGTAGGTCCTGGCGTCGTAGGCGTAGAGGTCGAAGGCCTTCGGATCGCGCTCGTTGGTCGAGACGTAGAAGGTGGCGCCCGACGCGTGCCAGCCCGCGAACTGGGCCTTCAGCTTTTCGCCGGGCGTCAGGTCCTTTACCTGGCCGTCGAGGCCGCGGACGTAGAGGTGGTTCAGCTCGTTGCCGCCCTGGTCGGCGGTGAACAGGACCCGCTCGTCGGCCGGGAACCAGGAGGTGGCGAAGGTGGCGCTGCCGGTCGAGCTGGTCAGCGGCTGCGGCGCGCCGCCCGCGACCGGCAGGACGTAGACGTTCACGACGCCGGTCCGGTCGCTGGAGATCAGCAGCTTCTTCGCGTCGGGCGAGAAGGCGTAGCCGTCCTGCGGCGGCAGCGCATAGCGCGTCGTCTCGTAGAAGGCGCGGGTCGGATAGACCTTGGCGGCCTGCGCCATCGCCCCGGTCCCGGCGGCGCAAAGTCCCAGGGCGGCGAACGCCAGCACACCGATCCGCATCGTCATCGAACACTCCCGACAGCCTGAGGCCCGACCTTAGGCGGCGATCCGCCGCTGGCAAGCGGGCTGCAGCGCGCCCGTCTACAGTGCGCCGTGCAGCGCGTCGGCGAGCGCCGGGGCCAGGTCGCCTCGGGGCTGGACCTTCACGCCCTCCAGGCCCAGCCAGCCCGCCATGCGCTTCAGTTCGGCGGCGAGCTTCGCGGGCGTTTCCGGCGAGGCCCAGGGCTCGGCGTGGGCGGACTGGACGATGAGGACAGAGGCCTTGCGGTCGGACTTCAGGTCGACGCGGGCTGTGAGCGCGTCGCCTTCCAGGAACGGCAGGACGTAGTAGCCGTGCTGGCGCTTCTCGGCCGGCACGTAGATCTCGATGCGGTAGCGGACGCCGAACATCCGCTCGGTGCGCTCGCGGAACCAGATGGCGTTGTCGAAGGGCGAGAGCAGGGACGCGGCCTCGATCCGGCGCGGCCAGCGGGCGGCCGGGTCGAGGTAGGCGGTCTCGCGCCAGCCCTTCACGGCGACGGGGACCAGTTCGCCGGCCTCGACCAACTCGGCGATGCGGTCCTTCGCGCCCTCGACGGGCATGCGGAAGTAGTCGCGCAGGTCCTTCGACGTGGCGATGCCCATGGCGCGGGCGGCGATGCGGTAGAGGGCGCGCTGGGCGTCGGCGCGGGCGGGCGTGGGCGTGTCGATCACGGCCCTCGGCAGCACCTTCTCGGGCAGGCCGTAGACGCGCTCGAACGTGCCGCGGCGGGTCGCGGTGGTGAGTTCCCCGGCCCAGAACAGGCACTCGACCGCGCGCTTGGCCTCGCTCCAGCCCCACCAGCCGCCCTCGCCCTTGTGGCCCATTTCCAGCTCGCCGGCCGACATGGGCCCACGCGCAGCGATCTCGTCGTGGACCCGGTCCACGAAGTCGCGCCGCTCGCGCAGGAACTTGGCCACGCCCTTCCAGACGCCGACGCCGGACCGCGCGTCCTCCATGCGCCAGCGGAGCAGGGGCTGGGCGGCGAGCGGGAGCAGCGAGGCCTCGTGCGCCCAGTATTCGAAGATCGGCCGCTTCTTCGCCCACGCCACCTCTTCCAGAAGTTCGCGCGGGTAGGCGCCGAGCCGGGAGAAGAAGGGCAGGTAGTGGGTGCGCGAGACCACGTTGACGGAGTCGATCTGCACGACGCCCAGGCGCTCGATGGTCTTCACCAGCCGCCGCCTGTCGACCGGGCCGTCGCGGTCGCCGCCCACGCCCCCCTTGCCGAAGCCCTGGGCGGCCAGCGCGATGCGGCGGGCCTCGCCGGGGGTGAGGGTGTCCTTCATGCGGTCTCCGCGAGTCGGGCGGACAGGCTAGCCATCGAACAAAGACGGAACAAGATATCCTCAACGGATGGTTAACAACCGTGACCTTACCGCCTTGGCGGGCGGAACAAACGAGCACCGCCTGTGGTGGGGTGTCGCAGTCGCCGCGGCGGCGCGCGGCGGCGGCGTCAGCGCTCCAGCCGTCCGTCCGCGAACACCTCGGGCTCGAAGGGGAAGAGCACGTCCGGGTCGGGATCGGGGACGTCGCGGGCGATCCCGTCCGGCGCCAGCGCCTTCAGCAGCGCGCGCATGATGTTGCTGCGGGCCAGCGCCTTCTCGTCGGTGTGGACGATGGTCCAGGGGGCGTCGGTGGTGTGGGTGCGGCGCAGCATCTCGTCGCGGGCGTCGGAGTAGTCGCCCCACTTCTCCTGCGCCACGGCGTCCAGGGGGCTGACCTTCAGCGCCTTCAGCGGATCCTCGGTG
>NZ_JAEUMO010000153.1 GCF_016793285.1 Phenylobacterium sp. | reverse complement strand
TCGTGCTGGCTCTTGCCGCAGAAAGAGCAATACAGGGTGCTCTTCGAATCTCCGCTGGCCGCCTTGGTCATGGTCTCATCTCACTGTTCCAGCGAATCCGGCCGGTGGTCTGGTCGGCCTCGCCCCGGGGCCTCAAATGCCCTGTCTTGCAGGATACGCGCCGCGGGTTGTCCAAGTCTTGACATTCCCCGATCCGCGCCGGGATCACAAGCATTCGCTTGCGGGAGCGACAATGTGCGACGCGCAGACGCTACCTTGGGCAGCGCCGCTCGACAGATGGGAAACGGGCCGAAATGGCACAAGGGTTGAAGGCCGCGGATCCGGGGGTCGGGGGGGACCCTGTCGTCGAGGAAGGGTGGGATCCGCCGGTGGTCGCCTTCGACTTCGACGGCACGCTCACGGTGCGCGACAGCTACACCGCGTTCCTGAAGTGGCGGACGCCCGCCGCAGCGTGGTGGCTGGGTGGGGTCCGCCTGGCGCCGGCCGCCCTCGCCTACCTGTTCCACCGCGACCGCGGCCGGATCAAGGCGGCGGCCACGAAGGTCTTCCTGGGCGGCGTGCCGCGCGAACGGCTGGAGGCCGACGCGCGACGCTTCGCCGAACTCTATTCGCGAAAGCTCCTGCGCCCCGACGCCGTGATCGCCTGGAAGCGCTGGCGGGCCAAGCGGGTGAAGCTGGTGATCGTCACCGCCTCGCCGGACGTCGTCGTGGCGCCGTTCGCCCGCGGCCTGGCGGCCGACGGCATCCTGGGCACGCCGCTCGCCTACGACGCCCAGGACCGCGTCACCGGCGTCTTCGCCTCCCCCAACTGCCGCGGGCCGGAGAAGGTGGCGCGGATCCGCGCGGCCTACGGCGAGGACGTCGAGGTCCGGGCCGCCTACGGCGACACCTCGGGCGACACCGAGATGCTGGCGATGGCGGCCGAGCCCTACTACCGGGTCTTTAGCGGCCGCCCCTGAACGACCTGCGCCAGAACAACTTGTGATTGACGCGCGGCGGTCCTGGGGCTTGGCTTTGGTCCTCTGCGGCGAGGGAGCCGGCCATGATCACGTTCGACGCGCTGTCGACCATCGCGCCCGGCGCGCCCCTGAGGACGCTGTCGAAGCGCGCCATGCGCGACGTCCAGCGGTCGCTGGCCTTCCTGACCTACGTGCCCGGCCCCATCGACGGCCTCTACGGCGCCAACACGAGCACCGCGTGGACGCGCTTCAGGCAGGCGATCGGCGAGGTCGAGGACTTCGAGGCGGTCACGCCGTCGTCGCTCACCGAGCTCGGCAGGCAGACCACCGCCCTCGACGCGCTGCTCGCGGCCAAGGCGGCGAACAAGGCGGCGGTGAAGGCCGCGATCGCCGCGGCCTGCCGCGCCGTCGGCCTGGGCCGCAAGGCGCAGATCGCCTATGTCCTCGCCACCGCCCAGCACGAGACCAACGACACGTTCAAGCCCGTGCGCGAGGCCTACTACCTCGGCGCGAAGGCCGAGGCCTACCGGCAGAAGAACCTGCGCTACTACCCGTACTACGGCCGCGGCTACGTCCAGATCACCTGGAAGGACAACTACAAGCACTACGGCGCGATCCTCGGGCTCGACCTGGTCAACGACCCCGACCTCGCCCTGGACCACTACGCGAGCCTGTTCATCCTGGTGCAGGGCTTCAAGACCGGGGCCTTCACCAGCCGGCGGCTGACGGACTACGTGAACGCCAGCAGGACCGACTTCGTGGGCGCCCGCTACTGCATCAACGGCCAGGACCAGGCGCGGCACATCGCCGACATCGCCGAGACCTACCTGGCGACCCTGCCTTGAAGCACGCCACGCCCGCGGCCCTGGACGCGCTCGAAGGCCTGCTGGCCGATCTGCGCACGCTGGACCTGGCCGAGCGCGGGCGCGGCGTCTTCTACCGCAAGGGCCGGGCGTTCCTGCACTTCCACGAGGACCCGAAGGGCCTCTTCGCCGACGTGCGGGACGCGGCGGGGCGCGACTTCGAGCGCTTCGAGGTGACGGCGGCCGACGGACGCGCCGCCCTGCTGGCGGCGGCGCGGGCGCGCGCGCGGGCCTAGGCCGGAGGCGCGATCGCGGCCCAGGCTGCGGCGAGCTCGGCCTCGAACCGCTGCCGGCTGAACGCCGCGGCGGTGGCGCGGCCCGCGTCGCGGCGGACCGCGAAGGCCTTGCCGGCGCGCAGCTCGTCGATGCGGCGGGCCAGCATGGCGGCGATCTCCACATGAGCGCCTTCGGGGAACCAGTCGCCGTTCCCCCGCGTGGCGTACTCGGCGCCGCCGGCGCCGGTGAACCCGACCACCAGGGCGCCGGTCGCCATCGCCTCCAGCGGCGGCAGGCCCAGTCCTTCGAGCTGGCCCAGCGCCAGATAGATCTCGCTGGACGCCATCGCCTGCGCGACCTCGGGCCGGGTCATCCCGCGGATCTCGAGCCAGGGGACCTCCGAGAGGTCCGGACGCAGCGAGCGCAGGATGCCCCGGATCAGCCGCCATTCCTGCGGGCGGCGGTTGGTTGTGGCGGCGACGCGCAGTCGCCGGGCCGCGGTGGTCGCGGCGAACACCGGATCCAGCGCCGGGCGGACGACGTGGGCGGGCCCGGTCCAGCCGAACCGCGCCACCTCGCCGGCGGCGAACCGGCTCGGGAAGATCATCGCCTCGCACCCCCAGCGCAGCATCGACGCCACGTCGAGGAAGGCGGCGAAGGTGTAGTAGGGCCCCTGATTGTGCAGGACCTTGCGCGCGGGCGTGTCCACGAGCGCCAGCGCCCCCTTGCCGAAGATCTCGCCCACCACCACCACATCGTCCGCCGCAAGGCCCGCCGCGCCCACCTGCCACGGCGACTCGAGCCCGGGCGGGAACTGCGGCGTGAAGTCGGGCTCGTCGCGGATGAAGATGAGGCGCGCGTCGTAGCCCAGGCGGCGGAGCGCGGCGACATGGTCCAGGTTCACGAGCTGGCCGCCCGTCAGGTGGACGCCCTGGGTGACGTAGAAGATCCGCAAGGCGCGCCGCCCTCCCCGTCCCCACCGTGGCGGAACAGCCGTCAAACGAAAAGGGCGCCCGGCGGACCGGACGCCCTTCGATTTCGGCTGCGCCGGGCGCGTCAGTCGTCGTCGCCGTCGCGCTTTTCCCAGACGTGGTCGACAAGGCCCCAGTCCTTGGCCTCCTGGGCGGTCATGAAGTGGTCGCGGTCCAGTGTCTCCTCGACCACCTCGATCGGCTGGCCGGTGTGCTTGGCGTAGATCTCGTTCAGGCGGGCCTTGGTCTTGAGGATGTCCTCGGCGTGGCGGCGGATGTCCTGCGCCTTGCCCGAGTAGCCGCCCGACGGCTGGTGAACCATGATCCGGCTGTTCGGCAGCGCGATGCGCTGGCCCTTCTCGCCGGCCATCAGCAGGAACGAGCCCATCGAGGCCGCCATGCCGAGGCACAGCGTGATCACCGGGCTCTTGATGTACTGCATGGTGTCGTAGATCGCGAGGCCGCTGGTCACGATGCCGCCCGGCGAGTTGATGTACATCTGGATCTCTTTCTTCGGGTTCTCCGCCTCCAGGTGGAGCAACTGGGCGCAGATCAGGCTGGCCATGCCGTCTTCCACGGGGCCGGCCAGGAAGATGATCCGGTCCTTCAGCAGGCGCGAGAAGATGTCGTAGGCGCGCTCGCCGCGGCTGGTCTGTTCGACGACCATCGGCACGAGGCCGAGAGCGGTGGTGACGGGATCGCGCATTGGGGAGTCCTTTTAGGCTGAACCCCCGATATCGCGTGCCGGAGGGTTCGGCGCAAGGCGGCCCGTGTGCGGCAGAGTCGGGCGGCGCAGGCGCGCTCCGCCGCCCGTCCCGCCCTAGACGAACAGGAAGTCGTTGGACTGTAGGCTCGCGACTGTCGTGTTTTGTATGGTGATAGCGTGTGTCGCATCCAGAGTGATGACCACGTTGCCGCCGACGTCGGCGGCATGGCTCTGGACGAAGGCGAAGTTCGCGAACTGGCCGGCGTCGAGCTGGATGACGTCCTTGCTCTCCCAGTCGGTGATCACGTCCTTGCCGAAGTCGCCCGAGAACACGAACCGGTCGACGCCCACGCCGCCCGAGAGCGTGTCGTTGCCGAGCCCGCCGTTCAGGGTGTCGGTGCCCACGCCGCCCGTCAGCTTGTCGTTGCCGCCGAGGCCGTTGATCAGGTCGTCCAGCGCCGTGCCGTTCAGGGTGTCGGCGTTGGCCGTGCCGTTCCTCGTCGGCGCGTTGGCGACGCCGCGGACCGTGACGCTGACCGTCCCGGTCGAGATCGCGCCGTGGCTGTCCTTCACCTGGTAGGTGATCGTGTCGACGATCGTGCCGGCCTGGGTCAGCGCGTCGGCCGCATCGCCGTCGGCCACGTAGACGACCTTGCCGTTCACGATCGAGGCGTGGCCGGCGGCCGTCTCCGGCGTGACGCTGACCAGGGTGAGCGTGTCGCCGGCGTTGCGGTCGGTGTCGTTGCTCAGGACGTTGATCGTCACCGATTGGTTCTCGGCGACGGTCGCGCTGTCGGCGACGGCGCTCGGATCGAAGTTGATGAAGAAGCGCGCGACCGAGCCGTCGTGGTCCGACGTCTGGTTCACCACGGCCTGGTTCGAGTTGATATGCACCAGGTCGAACTGAGCGCCGGCATAGAGTTCGGGCGACGCCAGCATGTGGTCGAGCAACTGGTTGTTGCCGTCGAAGTTGTACGAATAGCGTTCGTTGACCGCCAGCAGGCCTGCGAGGTTGGTGAGCGCGCCGCCGCTCTCCAGTTGCGCGACCGACGTCTCGAACTGGAAGGCGTTGAAGTCGCCCATGACCACCACCCGGGCGTCCGGATCGGCGGCCACCAGGCCCTCGACGTAGGTCTTGATGAACGACGTCTGCTCGGTGCGGCGGTCGTCACCGGCGTTGGTCGCCGGCTGATGCGCGCCGAACAGCTCCTCGCTGCCGAGGCGCGAGGTGTTGTGGACGTCGATCAGGGTGATCTGCTCGCCCTGGAAGGTGAACACGCCCACCAGCGGCTTGCGGCTGTTGGCGTAGGTGTCGCCGTTGGCCGGCGTCGTGTCGGTGATCTGGCTCACGGAGACGAAGCCGACGCGGTCGGGGTTGTAGAGGTAGCCCTGGCGGATATTGCCGTTGGCCTCGCCGCCGTTCTGATTGTTCGCGGTCGGCGCGATCTCGACGTAGACGTAGGCGGGCCCGCCCGCCGCCTGGATGGCCGCGATCAGCTTCGCCGCGGTCGCCTGGCCCGAGTAGTTCGTACCCGCGCCCGCGCCGTCGGCGTCCTGCACCTCCTCGAGGCCCACGATGTCGGGTGCGCCCAGGTTGGCGACGATGTTGGCCGCCAGCGCGTCGAACTTCGCCTGCGGATCGGTGGGGTCGAGGTTCTCGACATTGAGCGCGCCGACCGTGATGTGCTCGGCGTCCCCGCGCAGCGTCGTCGACTCCTTCGGCAGCACGACGGGCCCGCTGCCGGTGGAGCCCACGGCCGTCGGGATCAGCTCATACTGACCGCCGAAGTAGGTCATGATCCCTGTGACGTCGCCCAGGTGGTCCCCGGTGACGGCGTCGACCTGGGCCCCGGGCGGCGAGACGCCGGTGTCGTAGAAGATCTGCACCCGCTCGGGGTTGAAGTCGCCGGCGCTGACGGTGATGCCGCCCGCCGCGTTCATGCCGGTCGCGTTGGCGCCGAGGTCGCCGACCGCCCAGGTCGCGTTGCCAGTGGTGGGACCGGTGGCCTGGGCGTTGGGCAGCGTGACCCGCATGCCCTCCAGCGACTCGTAGAAGTCAATCGCGTCCTGCTGCGGGTCGAAGACCGAGAAGTTGTCGTTGTCGATCACCGAGGTCGGGATCAGCCGCCCGCCCGCGCCCAGCACCACCGCCGCCGGCAGCGGGTTGCCCGAAGAGACGACCGTGACGATCGGGCTTTCGATCTCGGTGATCGTCAGGTTGTTGGCCACGCCGCCGTTGAACTCGCCCACCGTGCCTTCGACGCGGACGAACTGGCCGACCGCGACGGTGGGCATGGTCCCGGTGAACACGAAGACGGCGTCCGAGGTGGCGTCGTTGCCGTCGCCGGCGGCGTCCTGGATCCAGAAGCCCAGCGAGCCAGTGGTGTCGACGGCGGTGACGACGCCTTCGGTCGTCAGGTGCGCGCCCAGCAGCGGCGAGGTGTGGCTCGCGCCCTGGACGTCGTAGATCTTCACGATCGAGACGTCGTCGTTGACGATTGTGCCCGTGCCCACGCCGCCGTTCTGGATGACGGCCGCGCCACTGTTGTTGACGAGGTTCGACAGCGTGACCGTGAACGCCTCGTTGGCCTCGAACGCCGTGTCGCCGTTGATGACGACCTGGATCTGCAGGACGTTCGGCCCGCCCGGCGTGAAGTGCAGCGTGCCGTTCTGGGCGACGTAGTCGCTGCCGGCGCTCGCCGTGCCGTTGGCGGTGGCGAAGTCGACGGTGAAGTCGCCGTCGGTCTGGCCGGTGCGGGTGACGGTGAAGGTGAGCAGTTTCGTGCCCGCGTCGCCCTCGGTCACCGTCGGGCTGGAGATGCCGACCACGCCGCCGGTGACGGGACTGGCGTCGACGACGACGTTGTCGATGCCGACCTCGTCACGGTTGCCGCTGCCGGTCGAAAGATCGTGCCGCCAGCGCAGATAGACGTAGTCGTCGGGGTTCAGGATCACGCCGCCCAGCGTGAGGCCGGTGTTCGTGTCGCCCAGCACCGTCTGACCGCTCTGGGCGGCGGGGGTGGCGAACGCGCCATCCGGGACCGTCGTCCAGCTCGTGCCGTTGGTGGAGTACTCGAACACCAGCGCGCTCGAGCGGTCGCCGGTGTTGCGGTAGATCCAGTCGAAGCCGACCGTGAAGTTGGTCAGCGTCTGGGCCGTCGTGTTCTGGAGGCGCGCGACGATCGCGCCGTCATTGTCGCCCTCGCCACCCGTGGGTTGGTAGAGCAGCCCCGCGCCGAAGGTCGGCGTGCCGGCGGCCGTGGCGTAGATGCCGGCCGTGACCGGGTCGCCGCTGATGACGCCGCGACCGAAGTCCGTCCCCGCCGCGCCGGTGAAGCCGAACGCCGGGCTCGCGCCGTCGCTGAAGCCCGTGACCACCCAGATGTCGGAGTCGAGCTGACCGGCGCCCGGCGTCGGCGCGAAGCCCGCCGCCGTGAAGCCCGTAAAGTTCTCCTGGAAGAAGTGGCTGCCGTCGTCGTTGGCGATCGTGCCCTGGCCCTGCGCGTCGGCGATGACCGCGCCCCCCGTGGGGTTGGTCAGGTTCACGAAGAACGTCTCGTCCGGCTCGCTCGCGGTGTCGCCGTTGATCGTCACGGCGATCGTCTTGGTGAGTTCCCCGACGCCGAAGTTAAGCGTGCCGGAGTTGGCGACGTAGTCGCTGCCTGCGGTCCCCGTCCCGTTGGCGGTGGCGAAGTCGACGCTGAACGCGCCGGTCCCGCCGCTGCGGGTGACCGTGAAGGTGGCGACGGTGACGCCCGAATTGGCCTCGGTGACGGTCACGTCGTCGATGGTGACGCTGGGCGGCTGGGCGTCGTCGTTGCCGATCGTCCCCAGCCCTTGCGCGTCGCCGATCGTGACGCCGTTCGTCGCGTTCGTGAGGTTCACGAAGTAGGTCTCGTTCGCCTCGAAATCGGTGTCGCCGTTGATCGTGACCGTGACCGTCCGGCTGGTCTCGCCGACGCCGAAGTTCACGACGCCGCTGACGCCCACGTAGTCCGCGCCGGAGGTCGCCGTGCCGGGTGCGGTGGCGTAGTCGACCGAGAACGCCTCGGTCCCGCCGGTGCGGCTGATCGTGAAGGTGGCGATGGTCGTGCCGGAGTCGCCCTCGGCGATGGTGACGTCGTCGATGCTGATCGTGGAGCCGCCGCCGCCGCCGCCCTGCGTGGCGTTCACGACGACGTTGTCGATGCCGATCTCGTCGCGGCTGCCGGACCCCGCCGCCGCGTTCTGGTGCGTCCAGCGCAGATAGATGTAGTCGCCCGCGTTGACGCTGAGGCCCGTCAGCGTCAGGCCGGTGTTGGTATCGGCGACGAAGGTCGCGCCCGCCTGCAGGGCTTGCGGCGTCGTGAAGGCGCCGTCTGGGACGCTCGTGAACGTCGATCCGTTACCGGAAAACGAGAAGGCCATGCTGCTGGCCCGGTCGGCGTTGTTCCGATAGACCCAGTCGAAGTCCACGGTGATGTTGGTGAGCGTCGCGCCGGTCGTGTTCTGGATGCGCAGTTCGATGAAGCCGTTCGAATCGAAGTCCGCCGCACTGGGCTGAAGGACAAGCGCCGCGCCAAAGGTGGGAGTCGACGCGTTCAGGGCGTAGACGCCGCCGGTGGTCGGGTCGCCGCTGAGGACGCCGCGCGCGAAGTCGCCGGTCGCGGCTGTAAACCCGAAGGCAGGGTTCAGGTTGTCGCTGGCGCCGGCGACCCTCCAGACGTCGGAATCGAGCTGCCCCGCGCCAGGCGTCGGCGAGAAGCCGGCCGCGGTGAAGCCCGTGAAGTTCTCCTGGAAGACGATCGGCATTCAGACCCCCAACATCAAAGTCGCACCCCGGCCCCTCCCCAGAGGCCGGTCGATCACCCAAGCCCTCCCGAAGGTCCGGCGCAAGCACCGTGAGCATTTCGCCCACAGGCTATGCGAACGCCGGTCGATGAGGCCGCCTGGCGGGCTCGGGCGCGCAAGGTTCGACCCCGGATTTGCCGAGGCCCGTGACACCGTTGCGACGGTCTGTGCAAACTGCGACAGGGTTCGTGCGCGCCGCGAAAAGTTCGCTCGTAGCGCGAGTGTCTTGCGAGTGAAGGCGGGGGTCTGGATGAAGCTTACGGCAGTGGTCGCGATGGCGGTTCTGGCGGCCGGTTCGGCGCATGCCGCGGCGAAACCCGTGGCGCGCGACGCCAGGGTGTGGGCGGCGGCCGAGAAGGCTCAGGCCGCGCAGCTCGGCCTGCTGGAAGAGGTGGTCAACATCGACTCCGGCACCGGCGACGTCGAAGGCGGCCGCAAGGTCGCCGCGGTCCTGACGCCGCGCCTGGAAGCCCTGGGCATGACCGTCGAAAAGGTCCCGGCCGAGGCTCCGAACCTGCCCGAGAATATCGTCGCCACGCTCAAGGGGACGGGCAAGGGCCGCATCCTGCTCATCGGCCACCTCGACACGGTGTTCGGCCCCGGCACGGTGGCCAGGTGGCCCTACGCCGTGAGGGGTGAGCGGGTGACCGGCCCCGGCGTCGGCGACGAGAAGGGTGGCGTCGTCGGCGGGCTCTTCGCGCTGCAGATCCTGAAGGACCTTGGCTTCAAGGACTTCAAGCAGATCGTCTTCCTGATCGAGAGCTCGGAGGAGCGCGGCTCGCCGGGCACGCGCAAGCTGATCGACCGACTGCTGGCCGACGCCGACGTGGAGCTGAACCTGGAGCCCGGCGACGCGCCCGACGTGATCACCGTCTGGCGCAAGGGCTCGACGGTGCTGGAAATCTCGGTGAAGGGCCGCGCCGCCCACGCCGGCGTCGCGCCGCAGGAGGGTCGCAACGCCGCCGAAGAGCTGATCAACCAGCTCAAGACCACGCACCAGTTCCCGAAGACCGGCGACGGCACGACGCTGAACCTCACCGTCCTGGAGGCCGGCACGCGCAACAACATCATCCCCGAGGACGCCAAGGCGACCATGAGCCTGCGGGTGCGCGAGAAGGCCGAGGTGGATCGCGTGATCGGCGCCCTGGAGGCCAGCGCAGCCAGGCCGACGATCCCGGACACCAAGGTCACCGTCGGCAAGCAGACCTCGTTCCCGCCGCTGCCGAACAACGCCGCCACCGACGCGCTGGCCGACCGCGCGGAGGCGATCTACGCGGGTCTGGGGCTGAAGCTGGGCCGCGGCGGGAACGGCGGGGCGTCGGAGTCGGCGCTCGCCAACGAGGCCGGGGTGCCGGCGCTGGACGGCCTGGGACCGGTCGGCGGCGACTTCCACTCGGACAAGGAGTGGATCGACCTGAAGAGCGTGACGCCGCGCCTCTACCTGCTGACCAAGCTGATCATGGACCTGGGCAAGAACCCGCCGCCTGCCCTTCCCGGTCGCGCGAAGGCGGGACCGTCGGCCGAGGCCGGCCGGCCGTAGAGCCGACGGTGGGAAGGGAAGCGTCCGCGCGGATGAGGCTTTCCCTTTCCCGCGTGCGGGAACGGAGAGCTACGCCGCGATCCCGGATATCCACTGTCGGAGCACGCCCAGCACCTGCTCGGGTGGGGAATAGCCGCGGGTGACGACCCCGTAGACGCCCTCGGCGTTGGGGCCGCCGACCAGCGTCGGAAAGCCGGTGACGCCGGCCCGCTGCGAGGTGGCGTAGTCGCGCCAGGTTTCCTGCCTGGCCTCCTCCGTCGACCAGTCGGCGAGGAACTTCTCGCGGTCGAGCCCGAAGTCGGCGGCGAAGTCGGCGAGCACCTCGCCCCGGGTGACGTCGCGGCCCTCTGCGTAGAACCCGCGCTGGATCGCGCCCAGGAACCGCGTCGCGACGTCCTCGCCCTCGCGGCGCACGACCACGACCGCGCGGGCGGCGGGGTCGGTGTCGTAGATGAAGCCCGGCTGCTCGATCACCGCCGGGTCGAACGGCAGGCCCGAGGCCTCGTGGACGTGATGCCAATGGCCGGCGATATCGGTCTTCGCCTTGTCGGTCATCGGCGTCTCCGTGCCGGGACGCAGCCCGCCCATGACGAGGCGGATCGGCAGCGCGTTGCCGTAGGCGCCGCGGATCTTCTCGATGACCGGCGAGAACCCGTAGCACCACGAGCACATCGGGTCCGAGAAGTAGATCAGGTGCGGGCCATCCATTCCGCGGCCTCCTTCGTCTGCGCGGCGGAATGATCGCAGCGAACGCGCTTGCGGTCACGCATGGTCTTCACTTGAGGCCGCGACGGCGCCAACGTCGCGGCCATGGCGCACGACCACCACGATGATGACCACGACCACGAGCAGGAGCCGCCCTCCGACATCGCGCTCCGCGTGAAGGCGCTGGAGTCGCTGCTGGTCGAGAAGGGCCTGGTCGAGGCGGCCGCGCTGGACGCCATCGTCGACCACTACGAGCACAAGGTGGGTCCGCGCAACGGCGCCCGCGTGGTGGCCAAGGCGTGGAGCGATCCGGCCTACCTGGAACGCCTGCGGGCCGACGCGACGGCCGCGATCGCCGAGCTCGACTTCACCGGCCGCCAGGGGGAGCACATGGTGGCCGTGGAGAACGGGCCCAGGCTGCACAACCTCGTCGTCTGCACCCTGTGCTCCTGCTACCCATGGCCCGTCCTGGGGCTGCCGCCGGTCTGGTACAAGTCCGCGCCCTACCGCTCGCGAGCGGTAATCGACCCACGGGGCGTGCTGGCGGAATTCGGAACGACGCTGCCCGACGACGTCGAAGTGAAGGTCTGGGATTCCACCGCGGAGGTCCGCTACCTGGTGATCCCCGAGCGGCCGGCCGGGACCGAGGGGCTGGGCGAGGAGGCGCTGGCGGCGCTCGTCACCCGCGACGGCATGATCGGGACGACGCGGCTGTGAACGGGGTCCACGACATGGGCGGGATGCACGGCATGGGCCCGGTGGCGCCCGAGGCCGATGAGCCGGTGTTCCACCACGCCTGGGAGGCCCGCGTCCACGCGATGACGCTGGCGTCGCCGACCCGCAGCAACATCGACGCCGGCCGCCACCGGCTGGAACTGCTGCCGCCCGCCGAGTACCTGCGGATGAGCTACTATGAGAAGTGGCTGACGCGGCTCGAGCAACTGCTGGTCTCCGGCGGCTACGTGACGGCGCAGGAGCTGGCGAGCGGCAGGGCCGATCCGAAGGCCGCGAAGGCCGCGCCGGTGCGTCCGGCAAGCACCGTGACCGAAGCCCTGACCGGCCCCTACTCCTACATCCGCGAGGCGGGCCCGCCGGCGTTCGCGGTCGGCGACCGGGTGCGGGCGAAGCGCCTGAACCCGACCGGCCACACGCGCCTGCCCCGCTACGTCCGCGGCCTGGTCGGCGTGATCGAACGCCGCCACGGCGCGCACGTGCTGCCGGACTCCAACGCCCACGACCTCGGCGAAAACCCGCACCACCTCTACGGCGTGCGCTTCGACGCGCAGGAGATCTGGGGTCCGGACGCGCGCCCCGGCGACGGCGTCAGCCTCGACCTCTGGGAGCTCTACCTTGAGCGCGCCTGACGTCCTCGCCCTTCCCCGCCTGCCGTGCGACGCCGAGGGGCCGGTGTTCGCCGAGCCCTGGCAGGCGCAGGCGTTCGCCCTGACCCTGAGGCTGCACGAGCGGGGCGCATTCACCTGGCCCGAGTGGGCCGAGGCGCTGTCCAGGCAACTGGCGGCCGATCCCGGCGACGACGGGACGCGCTACTACGACCACTGGGTGGCTGCGCTGGAGGGCCTGGTCATGGGGCGCAAGCTGGCCCGGAACGATGAGCTGGAAGCCCGCAAGGCCGCGTGGAAAGCCGCTTACCTTCGGACGCCCCACGGGAAACCTGTGGAATTGTGACCCCGGCGGGGAACCAATTTCTCGCAGCGCACGCTCAAGCTCCGTGGGAGACAGGGCATGGTGCAATACGCAGTGACGCTGAAGGACGGCGACTGGACCGTCTTCGACGACGGCCAGCCGGTGGCCGGCGAACTCTCGCGCTCGGCGGCCGTGCAGATGGCCAAGGACCTTGCGTTCGAGGCCGAAGAGCGCGGCGAGACCGTCGAGCTCCTGATCCAGGGCTACTATGGCGAACTGAGCCGCCGGCTGACCGGCGGCCCTGACGCAGACTAGAGCGCGCTGCGCGATTCGAGAATCAAGCAGCGCACTCTAAATTCTTGATTTCGCATCGTTATCGCCGAAAACCGGCGACCACTTTTCGGCACGATGCTCTAGCGGCGCATCGCAGCCTTGAGCTCGCGCTTGGCCCGGGCGTCGGCCTTGGCGGCGGCCTTGCGGGCCTTGCGGTCGTCGCGCTTGAGCTGAAGCATCAGCTCCTCGTCGTTCTCGATCGCGAGACGGCGCTCTTCCTCGGCCTTTTCCTTGGCGACGCGAAGGGCTTCCTTCTCGGCGGCGCGGCGGGCGCGCACTTCCTCGAGTTCGCGAGCCTTCTTCTGCGCGGTCGTCTCGAACGCGCCTTCGGCTTCGACGGCTTGGATGGTGGGCTTCGGCTTGAACTTCGCCAGGAGGGCTTTCCGGGCCTCGGCCTGAGCGGCGAGGCGATCGGAGAAGCCAGGCATGACCTTGGATTCTCTCATGTTCACTTTTTACTGTTGGGGAGCGTAGGGGCTCGGCGGAGAGAACCCCGCCGGGCCGAAGGGGTTGCGCTGGCTCAGCCGACGATGTCCGCGTCGGTGAAGAACTGGGCGATTTCGAGCTTGGCGTTCTCGAGGCTGTCCGAGCCGTGAACCGAGTTCTCGCCCACGCTCTCGGCGTAGAGTTTGCGAATGGTGCCGTCGGCGGCCTGGGCCGGGTTCGTGGCGCCCATCACTTCGCGATAGCGGGCGACGGCGTTGTCGCCTTCGAGCACCTGCACCACCACCGGGGCCGAGGTCATGAACGCCACCAGTTCGCCGTAGAACGGGCGCTCGGCGTGGACCTCGTAGAACTTCTTCGCCTGGGCGTCGGTCATCTTGATCCGGCGCTGGGCCACGATGCGCAGGCCGGCGTCCTCGATCACCGCGTTGACCTTGCCGGTCAGGTTCCGACGCGTGGCGTCCGGCTTGATGATCGAGAAGGTGCGTTCGGTCATGGGCTCCGAGGGGCTACTGACAATGTGGGAGGTGCGCGAAGTGCTTCGCGCGGGTGGCGGGCTCTATATCGTCATCCCCGCGCCTGACGCAAGTCGCCCGAGCGCGCAAATGCGGGCCTATGCCCTGTGTTCTTGCGGCCCTTCCCCGGCGAACCGGCTTCCATGTCGCCGGAACGCGCGGCGCAGCATGACGTGGCGGCGCGCGTCTGCTAGAGGCCCCGCCGCGACGGATTTCCCATGCTCCAGATCAACGACCTCGTCCTCGACGCCTGGGGACGCCGCTTCTTCGACCACGCCACGGTCACCCTGCCCAAGGACGCCAAGGTCGGCCTCGTGGGCCGCAACGGCGTGGGCAAGTCCACGCTGTTCAAGGTGATCCTGGGCCAGATGGCGCAGGGCTCCGGCGAGGTCGGCGTGCCGCGGCAGGCGCGGATCGGCTCGGTCGACCAGGAGCACCCGGCGACGCCCGTCAGCCTGCTCGACACGGTGCTGGAGGCGGACGTCGAGCGCCACACGCTGCTGCAGCGCCTGGAGACGGCGCCGCCCGAGGAGATGGGCGACATCTACACGCGGCTCATCGAGATCGACGCCGACCGGGCGCCGTCGCGCGCCGCGGAGATCCTGGCCGGCCTGGGCTTCAGCCAGGCGGACCTGTCGCGGCCGATGGCTGAGTTCTCCGGCGGCTGGCGGATGCGCGTCGCCCTGGCCGCGGCGCTGTTCGCCGAACCCGACCTGCTCCTGCTGGACGAGCCCACCAACTACCTCGACCTGGAAGGCGCGCTCTGGCTCGAGGCGCGGCTCAGGAAGTACCCGCACACGACCATCGTGATCAGCCACGACCGCGAGCTGCTGAACAACTCGTGCGACCACATCCTGCACCTGAAGGACGGCAAGCTCGTCCTCTACACCGGCGGCTACGACGACTTCGAGCGGCAGCTCACCGAAAAGCTGCGGCTACAGGAAGCCACGCGCGTGAAGGTCGAGGCGCAGCGCGCGCACCTGCAATCGTTCGTCGACCGTTTCCGCGCCAAGGCGTCGAAGGCCACCCAGGCCCAGTCGCGCCTGAAGATGATCGCCAAGCTGCCGGTGGTCGCCGCTGTGATCGAAGAGCACGTGAAGCCCTTCGTCCTGCCCTCCCCCGACCGGCCGCTCGCGCCCCCGCTGCTCCGGCTCGAAGACGCCTCGGTCGGCTATGGCGGCCCGCCGATCCTGAAGAAGCTGAACCTGCGGCTCGACGTCGACGACCGCATCGGTCTGCTGGGGGTCAACGGCGCGGGCACGTCGACGTTCGCCAAGCTGGTGGCGGGCGCGCTCGCGGCCGACACGGGCAAGCTGCATCGCTCGCCGCGGATGAAGGTGGGCTGGTTCCACCAGCACCAGATCGAGGCGATGGATCCCGACGATACGCCGCTCGAGATCATCCGGCGGGTCATGCCCGAGGCGTCCGAGGCGTCGCGCCGCAATCGCCTGGCGCAATACGGCATCGGCTTCGAGAAGGTGGAGACGACGGTCGCCAACCTCTCGGGGGGCGAACGCGCGCGGCTGCTTCTGAACCTGGTCGCCCAGGAAGCGCCGCACCTGCTGATCCTGGACGAGCCGACCAACCACCTCGACATCGACAGCCGCCGCGCCCTGCTGGACGCGCTGAACGACTACGAGGGCGCGGTGATCCTGATCACCCACGACCGCTCGCTGATGGAACTGGTGGCCGACCGCCTCTGGCTGGCCGCCGACGGCGGCATCGAGCCGTTCGACGGCGACCTCGAGGACTACGCCGCCTTCGTGCTGGAGCGCGCCCGGATGGCGGCGCGGAGCCCGACCCAGGTGAAGGCCGAGCCGGCGGCGGCGCCCCCGCCGCCGCCGCCCGCCGCCAAGCCGAAGGTTCCGACCGGGCCGGCGCGCCGCCGCGCCGAAGCCGCCGAGGCGGCGCTCCACAAGGCGACCGAACTGGTGGCGATCATCGACCGCGCGCTGAACGACCCGGCCACCTTCGCCGACGCGGCCAAGGCCGCGGACCTCGGCCGCAAGCGCCAGGCCGCGCAGGCCGCGCTGGAGACCGCTGAACTGGAATGGGTCGACGCCCAGGAAGCCTATGAGGCCCTTCGCGGCTGACCCCCGGAATCGGAACGGCCCCGCGTCGCCGCAGGGCCGTGCTCGTGCGTCTCAGGGCCTGACGCGCGTCAGGTGATGTGCTTCGGGCTGATCGGGTCCGAACCCGGGAAGGTCTCCTCGATGGCCTCGTCGAGCAGAGCCTCCTGACGGTCCTCCGCCTCGGCTTCGCGCTGGGCCATGTGGTCGTGCTTCTCGCCCTTGGGCAGTGGCTCGACCGGCCGGCTCGTCGGCGCCTCGATGTGGCGATGCTCCTCGATCGCCTTCTGCGGGTCCGACGCCATGTCGGACGCGGCCTGGCCGGAGCCATGCGTGAAGGCACGCTTCTTCTGGTCCTCGTCATGCTTGCGGGTGTGCATTGGGCGCTCCTCAAACGGTCCGCAGC
>NZ_JAEUMO010000113.1 GCF_016793285.1 Phenylobacterium sp. | reverse complement strand
ATGCGGGTGGCTCAGGCCGAGGCCCGCTTCGCGCGTTGCAGGAGGCCGTATTCCAGGCCCAGTTCTTCGAAGATCGCCAGGACCTCGTCGATCTGCTCGGCCGTGTGGGCCGCGCTGACCGACGAGCGGAGCAGCGACTTGTTCTCCGGCGTGGCCGGCGGGATGGCGAGGTTCAGGTAGACGCCCTTGGCCAGCAGCGCATTCCACATCATCACCGCGGTGGCCTGGTCGGGCATCACGACGGCGGTGATCGGGCTGGCGTGCGGGCCGACCGCATAGCCCATGTCGCGCAGGCCGTCGTAGAGGCGGTCGGCGTTGGCGGCGAGGCGGGTGCGGAGGCTGGAGTCCTCTTCCAGGCGCTTCAGCGCCGTCAGGGTCGAGGCGATCACCGCCGGCGGCAGCGAGGCGGTGAACATGTAGGGCCGGCTGACGATGCGCAGCAGGTCGAAGTTGTCCTCGTCCGAGACCAGGAAGCCGCCCACGGCGCCCAGGCTCTTGGAGAAGGTGCCGACGATGAAGTCGACGTCGGCCTCGACGCCGGCGGCCTCGGCCAGGCCGCGGCCCTTCTCGCCCAGCACGCCCATCGAATGGGCCTCGTCCACCAGCAGGTACGCGCCGGCTTCCTTCTTGATCGCCACCATCTCCTTCAGCGGCGCCACGTCGCCGATCATGGAGTAGATGCCCTCCACCACGATCAGGCTGCCCTTGGCGGCGTCGCCCATGCGGCGCAGGCGCTTGGCCAGGTCCTCGGGGTCGTTGTGGCGGAAGCGGATGACTTCGGCGCCCGAGAGCTTGGCCGCGTCATAGATCGACGCATGGCTGTCGGCGTCCAGGATCAGGTGGTCGCCGCGGCCGACGAGGCCCGAGATGCCGCCCAGGTTGGCCTGGTAGCCGGTCGTGAAGACCATGGCGTGCCTGCGGCCGTAGAACTTGGCCAGCGCCGTTTCCAGCGCCGTGTGGCCCGCGAAGGTGCCGTTGGCGAACCGCGAGCCGGTGGTGCCCGTGCCCCACTGCTTCACGGCCTCCGCGGAAGCCTCGATGCAGTCGGGATCGAACGTCAGGCCCAGGTAATTGTTGGTGCCGAGAAGGATCACCTTCCGGCCGTCCAGCATGCCCTCGGTCGGCGAGAGCACGGCGTCGAATCGCACGGACGACGGATCGGCGCCCGCAGCGCGGATGCCGTCGAGGGGGGCGCGGTAGCCCAGATGCTTGTCGAGGAGCCCCATCGTTAAGCCTTCATCCGCAGCTTGTTGATCAGATCGGAGAGATCGCCAACCGTCTGCACCGTCGCCAGACGATCGAGGGGAATCGAGAGGTCGAAGCGATCCTCAAGCTCCATGACGATGTTCATAAGCGCAAGCGAATCTACGGCCAGGTCTCGGGCGATGTCGGTGTCGGGGGTGACCTGAACGCTTCGGCCCAGGACCGTCTCGGCCGCTCGCGCGACTTCACGGACGGTCAGATCCGTCGCCAGTTCAACCATGCATGAGCCCCCCACGGCTCGAGTCTTTGCTGCTTGCGCCAGCCGCGTACCTAACCATGTCCGACTCCAATTTCTACCGCGGGAGGCGATCTAGGTCACAAAACCGCAGCTAATGTTTCATCCATGCCGCAGTGCGATACCAGGCGACCGTGGCTGAAAACCCCGCCGCCAGATCGTAGCGGACCGGCGCGAACCCTTGTGTTTGTTCCTCCTGCGCCACCGCCCAATCCGGATGCAGCAGCTCGCGCGCCTTGGCCGAGGTCAGCATGGGGGCGGCGCCCAGCAGCGCAGTGAAATCATTTGTGATTCCGATGGCCCGCACGATCGCGCCCGGCGCCCGCACGAACCGCGGCCTCCTGCCGCACGCCCGCGCCGCCGCGGCCATCAGCTCGCGCCAGGTGTAGCCCTCCGGCCGGTCGTCGCTGAGCGCGGTCACGCGACCCTCGCACGGCGCCGCAGCAACGACCGCCGTCCGCCGCGCCGCGTCCTCGACATGGATCATCGCCACCCGCGCCGTCTCCGAGAGCACCGGCAGCACCGGCAGCGCATCGGCCGCCTGGAAGACGGGCAGCAACTCGCGGTCGCCCGGCCCGTAGATCGCGCACGGCCGCACCACGGAAAGCCGCGGGCCCAGCACCGTGCGCATCGCCTCTTCGCCCGCGCGCTTGCTGGCGCTGTAGTGGGAGAGCGTGGGCTCCCGCGCGGTCAGGCTCGACACCAGCACGGTGTGCGCCGCTTCCCGCGCCGCCAGCGCCACCCGGTGTGCGCCCTCGACGTTCACGCGGTCGAACGCCGCCCGGTTCGGGCCCTTCACGACGCCCGCCGCATGGATCAGCACGTCGGCGCCCTTCGCCAGCCGCGAGAGCGCCCAGGCGTCCGAAAGGTCGCCCACGACCACCTCGGGGCAGGCGTCCCTCCACAGCGGGTCGATCGGATCCTTCCGGGCCAGCACGCGCACGCGCCAGCCGTCTTCGTTCAGCACCCGCACGAGCTGCCGCCCGAGGAAACCCGTGGCGCCGGTGACGGCGACGAGCCGGGTCAGGCCGGCTCCTCCTGCTTGAACGCGCCCGACAGGAACAGCGCCCGCGCCTTCGAGCGCGAAAGCTTGCCCGAGGAGGTCTGGGGCAGGGCGTTGTGGCCCACCAGCTCGACCTGCGCCTCGACGCCGTGCCGCGCGCGCAGCACCGCCGCCACGTCGCTGACCAGCGCCGCGCGCACCGCCGCATCGCCCGAACGGGCCTGCACCAGCACCACCAGCGTCTCGCCCGCGTCCTGGTCGACCGAGAACGCCGCCACATCGCCGCTCTTCAGCTTCCCGACCTCGGACTCGGCGGTCCACTCCAGGTCCTGCGGCCACACGTTGCGGCCGTTCAGCAGGATCAGGTCCTTCGCCCGCCCCGTCGGCACGACCTCGCCGTCCACGAGGTAGCCGAGGTCGCCGGTGTCCAGCCAGCCGTCGGCCGACAGCACGGCGTCCGTCGCGGGCCTGTCCTGAAAATACTCGCGCATGAGGCTCGGACCGCGCACGAAGATGCGCCCCACCTGCTGCTCCGGCACGGCGGCGCCCGCCTCGTTGCGGACCTCCAGCTCGTGACCCGGGAAGATCGGGCCGCAGCGCACGAAGCCCCGCGCCCGCGCGCCGCTGCCCGGGACGATCGCGCCGTCCTTCTCCATCCGCGTCACGTCGACCTGGTCGAACACCAGCCCGCGGTCGAGCGGCGCCATCGTGAGCGCAAGCGTCGCCTCGGCCATGCCGTAGCTCGCCACATACGCCTTGGCCGAGAATCCCGCGGCCGCGAACCGTTCCGCGAACGCCGCCAGAGGCCCGGGCCGCACCATGTCGCCGCCGCAGCCGGCGACCCGCCACTGGCTGAGTTTCAGGCCCTCGCGGGTCCCGTCGCCCCGCTTGGCGCAGAGTTCGTAGCCGAACGAGGGACTGTAGCTGATCGTGCCTTCGTTCCTCGACATCAGGTCCAGCCACAGCAGCGGCCGGCGCACGAACGCGCCCGTCGGCATCAGGTCGATCGACATCTGCGCCGAGAGCGGCATCAGCAGGAACCCGACCAGCCCCATGTCGTGGTAGAGCGGCAGCCAGGAGATCGCCCGGTCGGCCGGCGTCACCTTCAGCCCGTGCATCGTCGCCGCCGCGGCATTGGCCATCAGCGCCGCATGGGTGCAGAGCACGCCGGTCGGGTTGCGCGTCGACCCAGACGAGAACTGCACGTAGCAGGGATCGTCCGCCTTCGGGGGCTCCAGCGCCACGGTCGCCTGCGCGTCGGGCAGGTCCGCCACCCGCGCCGCGATCTTCGTCCCGGCGGCCTTCGCGGCGTCCTCCAGCCAAGGCAGCAGGCTTTCGGGGCCGAACACCGCCGCCGCCTTCGCCGAGCTCAGCATCCGCCCGATCTGCTCCACATACGCGTGGCGCCCGCCCAGCGGGGCCGGCAGCGGGAGCGGCGCCGGCGTCAGCCGTGCGTATTGGCAGGCGAAGAAGGCGACCACGAAGTCGGCGTCCGTCTCGGCCACCAGGCCCACGCGGTCGTGCGTCTTCAGGCCGGCCGCCAGCAGGCGCGCGGCCATCGCCACCGCCTTCGCGCGCAGCTCGCCGTAGGTCATCGCCGCGGCCAGCTCGCCGCGCATGCCGTAGAGGTTGATCCCCGTCGGCCCGCCGGCCGCGAAGTCCAGCGCCTCGATCAGCGTCGCGAAGCCGTCCATCCGGAACGGGCGGTCCGGCGCCGTCGGGGTGGGGTTCAGCGCCGCCAAGCTCGAAGGGGGTGTGGTCTCAGCAGTCAATCGTCGCCTTCCAACGTCTTCACGGTCGCCGGGGCCGGCGTCGCCGCCGCCGTTTCACGATTACCGTTCTCTCTCAGGATGAACCACAGCATGCCCAGGGCAAGGGCGCCTGCCGCCGCAGCCAGGCCGGCGCCCGCGCCTATAAGGCCGAACCGCGAAATGAGGAAGGGCAGGGCGCCCAGAAAGACGACACCCACCGCCAGCCGCACGCGCACCGCCGCCCCCGGCTTGCCGATGGAGATCAGCAACGGCTCCAGCGGCAGCGCGCAGATCCCGATCACGGCGGCGGCCACCTGCCACGTCATCACCTGCGACGCCGGCTCGAACGCCTTGCCCAGCACGATCGACAGCAACTCGTCGCCGAGCGCCACCGTCGCGACCATGAGGAACAGGCCCGCGCCGCCCGCCAGCAGCCCCACGTTCCGCGCCAGCCGCCACATCGCGTGGCTGTGGTCGTCGGCCCGCAGCCGCGCCAGCTCCGGGTAGAGCGCCGGCGTCAGGAGCTTCGCCGGCTTGGCCATGGCGTCGGCCACCTGCCGCCCCACCCGCCAGAACGCCGCCTGCGTCGGCCCCGCCATCGCCCCCACCGTGAGGGTCGCCGCGTGGGTGAACGCCACGTCCAGGGCCGCGGCGATGTTGGTGTTCCAGGCGAACCGCCAGATGCCCGGCATCCCCTCGGTCAGCGGCCCGCGCCACGACCAGTCCTCGGTCAGCCCGCGGCGCTTCAACTCGCCGTAGGCCGCCCCCGCCAGGTAGAGCCAGCTTCCCAGCGTCGCCACGAAGTAGGCCACCAGGAACCCTTCCAGCCCGGCCCCCAGCGCCCATGCGATCGCGCTGGCCACCAACCGGATGAAGGCGATCAGCGCCGCCTGCCGCGCCATCACGTCGAACCGGTCGAAGAGCCTGAGCAGGCCGGTCGGCGTCGCCGAGACCGTGAACACCGCCGTCACCATGAACAGCGCCGCCATCGGCGCCTCCGCCGCGGTCCACCCGAGACGCCCGGCGAACAGGAACGAGCCCGCCACGCCGATGGCCAGCGCCAGGCCGGCGCTCGCCGCATCCAGCACGCACGAGAAGCGCACCACGCGCTGGAAGTCCGCCTTGCGCCCGTCGGCCAGCGGCCGGCTGCCATAGTGCAGGACCGTCTGCCACGACTGGAACTCGACCACGTCGGCGAGGAACGCCACGAACGCCTGGATCAGCACCAGCACGCCCAGCACCGGCGCCCCCAGCGCCCGCGCCGCGATCGCCATCACGCCCACGCCCAGCAGCGCATTGACGGTCCGGCCGCCCAGCAGCTTGCCCGCGTTCGCCACCACGCGCTTCAGGATCGGCCGCACGCCGGCGATCTGCTCCGCCTGGGAAGCCGTCATGACGGCAAGCCTACTCCGCAATCGCCGCCCCCGAACGCGGCGCGGCCTCAGTATCCCCTAGCACGCCGCGACGCCAAGCGGCGTGCGGGCGCAGGCGGTCGCGGCGGGCCTACAGACGAAAACGCCCGCCGGTCTCCCGGCGGGCGCTCGCATGTCGGTCGGGGCGGCGCTCAGCGCTGGACGGGTTCGCCACGGCCGCCGTCGTCGGTCGGGCGAGTGTCGTTCGGGTCGCGGGTGCGGCCGTCGCCGTCGGTGTCGATGCGCTGGCCGCTCTGGCCCTGGTTCTGGTTCTGCGGATCGCGCTGCTGGTTCTGCTGGTTCGGCTGCTGCTGCGACGGATTGTTCTGCTGCTGCTCGGGGCGGCGGCCTTGGTCGTTCATGTTGTTGTCCTGGCCCATCGTCATCTCCTTGCGGCTCCGGATCGGAGCAGGCGGGCAACCCGAGGAAGGGCCTCCCGGTTCCTATGTCGTCCCGCCGACCGTCGGTCTCGGGACGGTGGGGCGCATCCGTGCCGGTGTCGCGCCGCCGGAGCCCCGGTCGGGCGGCGCTCCATTTTTCGGCGCCCGGCGGAACCTGCGGGGTTCGGGGGCATTCCGCATGAAGGCTTCACGACGCCCCGACACGTGGATGCCCGAGCCGGCCAGGTGTCTTCGCGAGAGGACCGCGCGCCGAGAAACGCCCCCGGACTTTGGTCCGGGGGCGTCTTCATGCGCGGGCGGACGACCGTCCGGCGCATTGCGGCTTCGCCGCATTCGCAGTCCCGCCTATCATCCCGACAACGGCCGCCGCAGCCGCGGCGCCGTGGCGTCCGTATGTGAGAGGGCGGAACAGGGGGCTGCGTCATGTTCGAGAACCTTGCCCGGGCGGCGCTGCTCGGCCTCGCCGCGGCAACCGCGGTCGCCGCGCCGGCGCACGCCGAGATCCGGGCCCTGATCGTGGCCGTCTCGCACTACACCGCCCCCATCCCCTCGCTGGACGGTCCGCCCAACGACGCCAATGCGCTGAGGTCGGTGCTGGAGGCGCAAGGCGCGAAGGACATCGTCGCCATCAACGACCAGGCCGCCACCCGCGCCAGCATCCGCGCGGCGCTGGAGGCCCTGGGCAAGCGCAGCAAGCCCGGCGACTGGGTGATCTTCTACTACGCCGGCCACGGCGCGCAGGCGAAGTCGAAGGATCCCAACGAGGCCGACGGCATGGACGAGTTCATGGCGCTCTCGGGCTTCAGGGTCTCCAGGCCCGACCCCAACCAGTTCATCCTCGACGACGACCTGCGCGGCTGGCTGGTCAACTTCTTCCCAACCACCGTGAACGTCCTGCAGATCGCCGACGCCTGTCACTCGGGCACCATGAACCGGGCGGTGGGGCCCAGCGTTTTCAAGCGCCGCACGGCGCTGGACAACCCGATGGCGATCTCGCTGCCGCCCGGTCCGCCCGATCCGGCGGCCAGGGCGCCGTCGTCCGAGGACCCGCCGAACCTCGTCTACGTGGGCGCCGCCCAGGACGACCAGTTCGCGCTGGAAGGCCCGCTGCCGCGCGGCGACAGCCCTTCGCGCGGGCTGCTCACCTACGCCCTGGAAGGCGCGCTTCAGGAGCGCCGGCCGAACGGTCGCCTGGCCGCCGACCTCGACGACGACGGCCGCCTGTCGCTGGCCGAACTCGCCTCGTCGCTGGAGAGCCGCACGCGCGAGCTGTCGTCGACCCAGCAGTGGTCGTCCGCCGCCGTGCCGGCGCGCAACGAGCGCAGCGTGATCTTCCAGCCGCTGAAGCCGCCGCCCGCCGACGACCGCCCGGTCGAGGTGAAGGCTGCCGACGACCAGGCCGCAGACCTCCTCGCCGGGAAGGGCCCCTGGGCCTCGATCCCGCGCGGTATCCCGGACCTGACCTGGAACGCCAAGGAAGGCTGGGTCACCGACAGCCGCGGCGACCGCGTAGCCGAGCAGGTGACGACCGACGAGCAGATGACCGGCGTCATCAACAAGCGCAAGGCCGTGGGCCAGCTCGCCGGCTCGGCCAACGAGCGCGTGCTGCGCGTCGATGTCGGGCCGAAGCCGCGCGGCAAGCTCTACCGGAACGGCGAGGGCGTCGACCTGGCGGTGACCCACAAGGGCCAGGCCGCTTACCTCACCGCCTTCAACCTCGCCGGCGACGGGACGGTCCAGTTGCTCTACCCGCTGGACGGCGACGGGAACGGCCAGATGGCCGCCGGCCAGACCCGCGTGGTCATGGCCCGCACCAAGGCGGTGAAGCCGTTCGGGGTCGACAACGTGGTGGCGATCGCGACCCCGGCCGAGCCGCGGGCGTTGCGCACCGCGCTCAAGCGCATCGACGGCCGCCGCGACTCCCTGGTGGCCGCCGGCCTCGTCCGCGATGAACTCGACACGGCCAGGGGCGAGGCGGCGATGGGCCTCGGCGAGCTCTACACCGGGCCCTGATCCCGCCCTGGCTAGGCCAGGGCGCGGCGCCGGCGCAGGCTCACGCCCGCCGCGCCGAAGCCCAGGATCATCAGGCCCCAGGTCGCGGGCTCGGGCACGCCGCCGGTCGGCGCCTCGGCCACCGAGTAGCTTTCGGGGCGCAGGTCGCCGAAGGCGTTGGCGCCGGAGCCCAGGAAGTTGCTGTCGATGCTGAAGAACCCGACGTAGTCCGCCGGGCCGCCGTCGCCGGGATTCACGATCGCCGTCTCGGCCACCGCCTGGCCCAGGAACGCCGGCGCTGCGGCGCCGCCCGCCAGCGTCAGGCTTTCGAAGAAGTAGAACAGCGGGGAGGCGAAGAAGTCGGTGCTCACCGCGTGGTACACGTATCCTGGCCCGTTCGGGTAGAGCGAGTCCGTCGAGGTCTGGATGTGGTTCTCGAACCCTGACCCGAAGTTGTACGCGCCGTCGCCGACGTAGAGCACGGCTTCCAGCACGGCCAGGTCCGCCATCTCGCCGGTCGGCGAGGCCGTGACCGAGCCGAGGCCGAGGTCGTAGCGGAACGTCGCGGTGAACGCCTTGCCAGACAGGTCGGTCCCGGCGTCGCCGAATACGCCGGTGGCGTCGTAGCCGCCGTTCACGACGCCCTTGTAGGTGGCGACCCATTCGGCGGCGCCGGCGGCGCCGGCGAACACGAGGGCCCCTGCGGCGGCGGCTGCGCCGAATGCTGCTGCGAGCTTCATGCCGAATACCCCGAAGCGTCCCGGCGGCCCACGCCCCGGGAATCAACAGGAATGGTTAAGCTTGCTTAAGCATCCGGCAAGCTCACACACGCGACAGGCTAGAGCCAAACCCGCAATACGTGTGCCGGGCCTACTTCTCGGCCTTCGCGAGATAGGCGTCGAACGCTTCGCGGGCCACGTTTGCGCAGCCGCCCGCCTGCGCCGCGAGGATGGCGTCGAAGCTCTTCAGGTCGGCCGGATCCTGGCACACGCCACCGCGCCGTCCGCCGAACACCCGCCCTGTCGGCGGCGGCGAGACCAGCGCGGCCAGGGCCTGGACCCGCACCGGGTCCGACGGGCCGGCCTTCGGGACCGTCGCGCCCGACGCGCCGCCCTTCAGGTTGGTGACCTCGCCCGAGGCGTTCATCAGCCGCGCCGTCTGGCCCGCGCCCAGCGCCAGGCGCTGCCCGGCGTCGACCGACGTGCCGACCTTCAGGTTGGGATCCGTGGATGCGACGACGACGTACTCCGCCGCGCTCGCCGCACCTGCGACGCCGAGCGCCAGCAGGGCGCCCAGAATGGCCCGTCTCATGACCTGCCCCTCAAATGCTCCGCCGCTGAGTGAACGCCTCAACGCCTGCGGGTCAAGGTATCGCGCCTGACGGGCGAAATTGAGGCTAGATCAGCCGCGCCGCCGCCAGCCGCGCCACCGCCTGCGCGCGGTTGACGGCGCCCAGCTTCCTGCGGCCGTTGTCCACATGGAAGCGCACGGTGGTCTCGGAGACGCCCAGGATCACCGAGATCTCCCAGTCCGACTTGCCTTCGGCCACCCAGGCCAGCGCGTCGCGCTCACGGGCGGTCAGTCGCACCTCGGCCTCTTCGCCCGTGTCGTTCGCCGCGAACGCCATCAGCCGCTCGGTCAGCATCAGCCCCGCGAGTTGCGTTGCCATCACGTCGTCGGCCGCCAGGTCCGGCTCGTGAAAGCCCAGGTGCAGCGATGCGATCATGCGGCGCCGGCCATACGAGGTGGCGCAGACCGCGTCGGCGATCCCGGCCTCGCTCATGGCCTCCCAGTAGGCGCCGAACCCCCGCGCCTGGCGCGGTGCGAAGTCGGTGAAGCGGTAGCGCGTCATCCCGCCCCGGATCGCCTCGAGCAGGGGGTTGTTCTCGAAGCAGACGTAGTCGAACGCCGCCGATCCCGCCTGCCAGGACGCCGGCGCGAACCGCGCCACGATCCCGCCCGCCGCGAAGTGCGTAGCCGACGTCAGTTGCTCGACGGGCCGCCGGTAGAGCCGCGTCTGGAGGTACGAAGCGCCGACCTCCGCGACGGCCGCGAAGAAGCCGCGGCTGGCCTCGTCCGGCGTCGACGCCGCGAGCGCAGGTTCCGCGAACTTCAGCGCGCGTTGCAACATGATGCGGGTCGTGTCCCCCGGCGTCGGTCTGGCGGCTACACTAGCAAATGCGGCGCCGCGCGGGAAATCGGGCCAGTCAACCTCTCGATTTACAGAGGTATTCGTTGCGCGAACGCCGGTGGAGACTGCCCGATGCGCCGGTCCGACACTCCGGCCCCGCGCAACGGCGGCGGCGGATGGAACCGTGTCAACCATCCGTCGTCGCCGGCCTTGCGCAGACCCCCGCAAACACACCTTGCCAACGTCGGGATTTTGCGTATTTTCCGCGCCCTCGCCGCCGGGCCCATCCGGGTGTCGGAGCGTGCGGGTGCTTAGCTCAGTTGGTAGAGCAGCTGACTCTTAATCAGCGGGTCGAGGGTTCGAATCCCCCAGCACCCACCACTCCCCCGGGGGGTGGTGAAGACCTCCGGCGCGGGACGCGAGCGCAAATGACCGAACCGCCCGCCGCCATCGTCGATTTCGACTACCTCGAAAGTTTCACCGCCGGCGACATGCAGGTGGTCAGCGAGGTGCTGCAACTCTTCCAGGGGCAGGCCGAGATCTGGCGCGGCAAGCTCGCCGATCCAGGGGACGGCTGGCGCGATCTGGCTCACACCATGAAGGGCGCGTCGCGCGGAATCGGGGCCAACCGCCTCGCAGACGCCGCCGATCGGGCGGAACAGGGCGATCCGTCGATGGCCGGCGAGATCCGCGCGCTGCTCGACGAGACGGTCGCCGAGATCGAGGGCTACCTCACCCGCATCGGCGGCGGCTAGGCGATCAGCACAGCGGCCGTGTAGGTCTCCACCAGCAGGCTGAACGGTCGTCCGTCGGACGTCTGCAACAGCGCGCGGTGCTGCAACACGTCCGCCGGAACGCAGAGCGCTTCGTCGAGGCCGGCGGGCGCAAGCGCCTCCCATCCGTAGGGCAGGGGATCGAACAGCAGCCGCGCGAGCCGCGTCCGGCGCTGGAACGCCAGCGCGCGGACCGCCACGCCGAACGGCGTCTGCGTCGTTTCGAGCGCCGCGTTCATCTCCGTCGTCAGGTGGCCGGGCAGATACCAGTTGTCGGCCCGGCTCAGCACCGTCTCGCCGCAGGCGAGCTCGACCCGGCGCAGGCGGATCGGCTCGTTGGCCGCGGCGCCCAGCTCCTCGCGCGCCGCGTTCGCCGCCGCCGGCTCGTCGCGGCCTTCGAGGCGGCGGGCGTGGATGCGCGCAGCGTCGGGCATGTGTCGGTCGCACAGGGCCTGCAGCACGGCGGTGGCGCTGTCGTGCGACAGGAGGTCGGCGTTCAGGGTCTGGAGCTGCGCCTGCAACCGCAGGCGCCGGACGTAGTTCGACCCAGGCTCCTGCGCCTCCGCGGGCGCAGCGCTCGCCACTAGCAACGCCACGAAACCTCCTACCTACGCAAGTCCGGGCGCTTCCTCAGATTCCCGCGCCGTTGTCGATGGCCCTCAGCGCCTCTTCGTGCGCCTGAGCTTCCGCCTCGATCCAGCCGATGAAGGCCTTCACCTGCGGGAGCCGTCCCTTGGCTTTCGGGTGGACGAGATAGTAGGCGAAATCCACGGCCGTGGCGATCTGGAGGGGCGCCACGAGGCGTCCCGCGTCGATGTCGGCCTGGGCGAGCGTCCGCTTGGCCAGCGCCACGCCGCGGCCGTTGGCGGCCGCCTCGATCACCAGGCTGGACTGGTTGAAGCGCGGGCCGCGGTGCCCGTCGATGCCGCGCAACTGGCGCGCCGCCAGCCACATCGGCCAGTCGGGGCAACTGTCGTCGATCTCGGGCGAGCCGTCGTGCAGCAGGGTGTGGTTGGCGAGGTCCTCGGGACGGTCCAGCGGCGTCTCGGCGAGGAGGCCGGGGCTGGCCACCGGGATCACCGCCTCGCTGACCAGCCGCTTGACCTCGAGGCCGGGGTAGCGCCCGCCGCCGTAGCGCAGCGCCAGGTCCACTTCGCCGGCGTTCAGGTCCACGAGGTCCATGCCGGCGTTCAGCCAGACGTCGACGTTCGGATGCGCCCGCTCGAATGCGCCGAGCCGGGGCGCCAGCCACTTGGCGGCGAACGACGGGGGGGCGGTGATGGTCAGCCGCCGGCCGTCGACGGCGGCCGTCAGCAGGCTCGCGGCCTCAGCCAGCCGGTCGAACGCTTCGCGCAACGCGGGCAGGGCGGTCTGGGCCGCATCGGTGAGCAGAAGGCCTTTCGGCGTCCGCTTGAAGAGCGCCGCGCCGACGTAGTCCTCGAGGTTCTGGATCTGCTGGCTGACCGCGCCGGGCGTCACCGACAGCTCGTCGGCGGCGCGGCTGAAGTTGAGGTGCCGGGCGGCCGCCTCGAACGCCCGGAGCGCGTTGAGGGGCGGCAGGCGTCGGCGCTGAGTGTTCCGCTGATCCATCCGTTCGCCGCCTAGATTTCCTGAACTCCCGGGCAGAAGTCCTCGGGTTGCGAATTGGGCGTCCCCCGCCCTTATTGCAAGCGTCCGCCGGTGTATCGGCCCTTTTCACCAGCGGGCGGTCGGCGGGGCGGGCGTGAGTCCGTCCCGCCGTGTTTATAGGGCCGGCGCGTCGTTAGAGAAGCTAAACATGGACCATAGCCAAGACAGTGAGAGGCGATCCGCTCGCCTGGTCGTTCTGGGCGGGGCGCGGAGGCGCGGACCCGGCCGGGTGGTCCTGGTGGGCGCCGGTCCGGGCGACCCCGAACTGCTGACGATCAAGGCGCTGAAGGCGCTGCAGGCCGCCGAGGTCGTCGTCCACGATGGCCTGGTCAGCGACGAGATCCTCGACCTGGCGCCCGGTTCGGCGCGGCGGATCAGCGTGGCCAAGCGCAAGTCGCGGCACTCCTACAGCCAGGACGAGATCAACCGCATGCTGGTCGCCTTTGCGCTCGACGGGCTCTCCGTCGTGCGGCTGAAGGGCGGCGACCCCTTCATCTTCGGCCGTGGCGGCGAGGAGCTGGAGGCCTGCCGCGAGGCCGGCGTCGACTGCATGGTGATCCCCGGCGTGACCGCGGCCCTGGCCGCCGCCGCCGACGCGGGCGCGCCCCTGACCCATCGCGGCTCGGCCCAGGCGGTGACCTTCGTGACCGGCCACGCACGCGATGGCGGGGAGCCGGACCTCGACTGGGAGAACCTGGCCAGGGCGAACCAGACCGTCGTGGTCTACATGGGCGTCTCGATGGCCGCCCCGATCGCGGCGCGCCTGATCGGCGCCGGCCGCGCGGGCTCGACCCCGGCGCTGATCGTCGAGAACGCCAGCCGCGCGGACGAGCGGCGCCTCGTCACCACACTCGCGGGCCTGCCCCAGGCGGCGGCGGCCGTCCGCGGCCCGGCGCTGCTGATCGTCGGCGAAGCCATGGCGCTGGCCCAGGCGGGCGCAAGCGCCGCCGCCCACGTCGAAACCCTTGTCCGCGAGGCCCGCGCATGAAGGCGCTGACCGGAAACCTCCTGCTGAACGGCGAGGCCGTGTTCTGGGCCGACGGCAAGTGGGTCGCCCGCTTCCGCGACGCCGAGCTGTTCGACGACGGCGCCAGGGCCGAGGCCGCCGAGGGCCTCGCCAAGTCGCAGCAGACCGTCGTGGTCGATCCCTACCTGATCGACGTCATCGAATCCGAAGGCCTGTGGGCGCCGCTCAGCTTCCGCGAGCGCGTGCGGTGTCTCGGCCCCACGAACCATCCCCAGCACGGCAAGCAGGCGCTGGGCGGCGACGACATCGACGCCCTTCGCCACGCCCACGGCGCGGCCCGCTCGACCGGGCGCGTCAACCTGATCAAGCGGAAGTAGCGCCGATGT
>NZ_JAEUMO010000106.1 GCF_016793285.1 Phenylobacterium sp. | reverse complement strand
GAGGGGAATCGAACCCCTGACATTCAGCTTGGGAAGCTGACGTTCTACCTCTGAACTACACCCGCGCCGCCGGGATCGCTCCGGAGGGCGATCCCTTAGCGGGTCTTGATCCGGCCGTCGAGGCGATGGGCTCAGATGAGCTGCAGGAAGATCCAGCACGAGGCCGACGAGGCCACGATCCAGGCCGCCGCGCGCAGGTATGGCGCGCCGACGATGTAGATCGCCGCGAGGGCGGCGCGGCCCGCGACCAGGGCCACGAAGAGGACAAGGCTCTCCAGCATGTTGCGGCGGGCGCGGTGCGCGCCACCGACCCAGCCGGTGAACTCGGCCCTGAGGAAACCGCCGTTCGGAAAACCCCTCAAACGAGGCGCGTTGACCCCGCCGCCGCGCGCCCGCACCATGCCGGCCTCAGTAGCGGGAGGTTCCGATGGCCGACGACGCGATGCTGGAGCGCGCGAAGTTCACGGCGATGACCGAGGGCACGTTCGAGGACTGGGCCGCGATCGGCCGCGCCTCGATGGCGCACCGCGGCGAGCATGTCGACCGCATCGTGGCGCACCTCAACCTGCTGACCGGCGACCACGGCGGCTTCGCCGTCGACCGGCTGGAGCACTCGCTGCAGACCGCCACCCGCGCCCACCGCGCCGGCAAGGACGAGGAATACGTCGTCTGCGCCCTGCTGCATGACATCGGCGACATCCTGCTGCCGGCCAACCACGCCGAACTCGGCGCCGCCATCCTCGAGCCCTACGTCTCGGAGGAGAACCACTGGATCCTGAAGCACCACGGGATCTTCCAGGGCTACTACTTCTTCCACCACATCGGCCTGGACCGCGACATGCGCGAGCAGCACCGCGGCCACCCGTCGTTCGAGGCCTGCGCCCAGTTCTGCCACCTCTACGACCAGAACTCGTTCGAGCCGGGCTACGACACCATGCCGCTGGACGCCTTCGTCCCCATGATGCGCCGCGTCATGGAGAGCCCGAAGCGCTCGATCTACAAGCGCCCGGCCGCCTGATTCCATGAAGCTCGGGGGGATCGTGGCGTTTTCGGCGGCCGTTCTGGCGGCTGCGCCGGCGCTCGCGCAGACGACGCCGGCCGAACGCGCCCGCGAGGCGGCGGCGATGCTGACCGCGGCGGGCTTCCAGATCCGCGGCGCGCAGATCGTCAATGCGTGCGGCCGGCCCGTCCAGCCGCGTCCGGCGGCGGTCGACCTGAACGGCGACGGCCGGGCCGAGGCGATCATCCCCGACGTCGACGCCGCCTGCTACGGCGACAAGGGCGAGGCGTTCGCGATCATCCAGCGCCAGGGGCCGGCGAACTGGGCGCTCGTCGGCAAGACCTACGGGCGGCTCAGGCTGCTCGAGACCCGCACCAACGGCTGGCGCGACTACACGCTCGAGGGCCCGGGCTGCCAGCGCACATGGACGTTCCAGCCGGGCCAGGGCTACGTCTCGCTGAAGCCCTGCCCGTCGGACCTCGCCGCCGACCGCAGGACGGCCGCGCCCGCGCCGAAGGCCGCCACGCCGCCGCCGGCTGCGCCCGCCGCCGACCGGGCCGCCGCGTTCCGCGCCGCGGGCTTCACCGCCGTCCGCGGGCGCTACCCGGCCTGCGACAAGAGCCAGGAGGTCTCGATCGAGATGCGCGACCTGAACGGCGACGGCCGCCCGGACGCCGTGGTCACCGACTACGGGACGGAGTGCTTCGGCAACACCGGCCAGGGCTTCGTGATCGTCACCAAGGACGCCTCAGGCGCCTGGCGGCGGCTCTACGGCGATCAGGGCATCCCCACCTTCCTGCCCACCCGCGGCGCCGGCGGCTGGCCTGACATCGAGAACGGCGGTCCGGGCTTCTGCCACCCGATCCTGCGCTGGAACGGCCGCGACTACGCCGTCGTGCGCATGAAGGCCGAAAGCCCGGGCGGCTGCGCCGGCCGCTGAGGGCTACTGCCGCTCGGCCCTGATCCCGAGCCTGGCGAGTTCCGCCTGCACGCTGTCGGGCCCCACCGTATGGCCGGCGCCGACCGCGATGAAAGTCACGCCCGAGCCCTTCAGCTTCTCGGCGATCACCTTCGCCCAGGCCTGGTTCCGCTGCACCACCAGCGCGTCGTAGAGCTCGGGATAGCCTTCGCGCATCTCGGTGACGAAGATCTTCTCCAGCCCGTCCGTGTCGCCCGCGACCCAGGCGGCGACCATGGCGTCGAGCTGCGCGGCCGCGTCGTCGACCTCGTCGAGGGTCGAGGCCAGGAACTCGAGCTGGGTCGCCGGGGACATCTCGGCGAGGTAGCGGATCTGACGCTCGGGGGTCTCCAGGCCCTCGACCGGCCAGCCGGCGGCGCGCGCCATGCCGGAGAGGCTGGTGTCGACGCCGCTCCCGGGATCGAAGCCCGCCTTCACCGCCGGCGCGACACTGAACGTCAGCGCCACCAGCCACGGCTGCATCGGCTCCAGCATCTGCGGCGACATGCCGAGCGCCTGGGCGGCGGCGGCCAGGCGTGGACGGTCCTGTGCGGAGAGCTTGGCCGAGAGCGGATGGGCCGGATCGAGGCCATAGGCGCGGACCAGGGGCTGGATCGTGGCCGGATCGTCGAGTCCCGCGGCCTCCAGCATGAGCTCTTTCGACTGCGCCAGCGCCGCCTGCACCTTGCCCTCCTGCCAGGGCGTGCCGGGCCGCAGCACATGGACCGTGCCCATCAGGTAGAGCGTGGAGTCGGCGTCCCTGATGACCCAGAGCGCGGGCTCGGCGACGGCGGGGCCCGCAAGGCCGAGGACGAGGGCCGCGGCTGCGGCGGCGAGGCGGGCGAACGAACGGATCATGCGGTGCTCGATAGCGGGCCAGGGTCGGGCGGCCGTCAAGCCGCCGCCTCGTCCTGGAAGATGTCTTCGATGGCCAGACCGAACAGGCGGGCGATCCGGAAGGCGAGCGGAAGCGAGGGATCGTACTTGCCCGTCTCGAGCGCATTGACGCTCTGGCGCGAGACGCCCAGTCGTTCGGCGAGGTCGCCCTGGCTCCAGTCGCGCTCGGCGCGCAGGACTTTCAGGCGGTTCTTCATGAGCTCATCCATGACGCGAGAGTCCCGATCAGGTAGGCGGCGACGAGGCCGACGGAGATGGCCAGGGTGACGGGCGAGTTCAGCAGCCTCATCGCCGGCTCCACCACCAGTAGGCCCAGGCCAGGTGGAAGCCGATGAGCTGGCCGAACATGACGACGCCGGCCCCGTGCAGCAGCAGCGACCTGCGGTCGGCGCCGGCCGGAACGAGGAGGCCGACCACGTCGAAGGGGTTCATCGCGAGGCCGACCGCCGCGACGCCCATGCCGATCGAGCCGCCCCAGTACCAGGCCCACTTCTGCGCCTCGCGCGCCGCCTCGTCGATGCCGCGCCAGTAGCGCATGAGGATGACGCCGATCACGGCGCTCCAGCCGAGGATGAGGGCGAGGAACCCGAGGCCCGTGAGCTGGTAGCCGCTGGCGCGGACGCCCCACTGCAGCGCCAGGACGACGAGGGCGCCGGCCAGGACGGTCCCGGAGAAGCGTATGAAGGGCGTTCGCACCCAGGACATGAATGGTCTCCTTGTCTGAATGACAAGGAAACACGACACATGAAACGTGTCAAGTGACCATTACATTTTGCCAGGCTCGCTTAACTCGCCCTACTGCACCCGTTCGACCTTGAACCCGCGGGCCTTCAGCAGCGCCGGGAGGCCTTCCGGCCCGATGAGGTGGAGGGCGCCGACGTTGACCACCTCGATCCCCGAGGTTCCCGCGATCTCGGCGCCGAGCGTCTCGGCCCAGGCGTTGTTCCGGCGGCGGACGAGGGCGTCGTAGAGCGCGGGGTTCTCGGCTTCGAGGCCGGCGTTCAGGCGCTGGATGTCGCCGGCCAGCCAGGCCTTCTCCAGAGACGCCGGCCCGAGCGGCGGCGGCAGCGCCGGCTTCCTCCGCTGGCGCATCACGCCGGTCAGGTAGCGCACCTCGGACGCCTCGGGCAGGCTCGCGTACATCCGCGCCTGGTCCTCCAGCGTCTCGAACGTCCGCACCCGCTTGCCGGTGTCGCGGGCGGTGCGCGTGGCGGTCATGTCGGCGCCGGCCTCCACGCTCGCGCCCCGCCCCGGCGCCGGCCGCACCGACAGCATCAGCGCCGCCGCCCAGGGCCGCAGGTGGTCGATGCGGGCGATGTCGGTCTCGCGCGCCAGCACCGCGAGGTCCGACGGCGCCAGCTTGCGCGAGAGCGGCCGGTCGGGATCGGAGCCGTAGCGTCGGACCAGCAGCCGGATCGTCTCGGCGTCGCCCGAGGTCATGTCGGCCTCGAACCACACCGTCCCGGCCCGCGCCATCGCCGCGTCGTAGAGCGGCGTGCGCCACGCCACGCCCGGCCTGAGCGCATGCAGCGTGCCGAACAGGAAGACTTGGCTGTCCGCGTCCGAGACGCGCCACATCGCCGGTGCGGCCGCGGCCGGCAATGCAGCCAGGAGCGCAGCGGCAACTGCGGCCGCCCACCCACGCAACGCCATGGCCGTCCCCCGACCGAACATGGCCGCGACCATAGCCGGCGCCGCCGGGCGCGTCAGTGCGACCTGCCGACGCTCGTCCCGCTCACGAAAAGTTTGGCCGGGGCGCATCTTTCGCCCCCGGCGCCGGGCGCCTACGTCAAGCCTGCGGGACCGGGCCCCTCTGACGATCACCCCCACGATCGTGATGTCGGACCGCGACAGGTGCGCTCGGGGCCTGGCGGAATCGCCTCTCTCCCCCATCAGGCTCCAAAGGGCTTCGGGCGCACCTCCATGAAGGAGGAGCACATGCAACACTACCGCGTCTGGTATCTGCGCGATCAACATCGCCAGCTCGACCAGCAGATCCGCACCGAGCTGCGCCGGCCCTATCCCGACGCGATGCGGCTTCAGGCCCTGCGCCGCCGGCGGCTGCACGTGAAGGATGCGATCGAGAAGGCCGAAGCCGGGCTGCTGCCCGTGCGGACCGGCGGCGGGCTCAGCCCCGCCTGACGGACGAAGGGCGCGGGCCGCCGGCGCGCGCCCGCGCCTTCAGGGCGTCCAGACGCGGAAGTGCTTCGAGAGCTTCAGCCCCTGGCGCTGATAGTGCGAGCCCTGTTCGCCGTAGAGCCGCGTCGGCCGCTCGGTGAGCGGTTCGTAGATCAGCCGCGCCACGGTCTGGCCGTCCTCCAGGATGAAGGGCGTCTCGTGGCTGCGCACCTCCAGCACGCCCTTGCTGCCCTTGCCGTGCGCCTCGTCGGTGCCGAAGCCGGGATCGAAGAAGCCGGCGTAGTGGACGCGGAACTCGCCGACCGACGGATCGATCGGCGTCATCTCGGCCGCTTCCATCACCGGGATTTCCACGGCCCCCTTGGAGGCCAGGATGTAGAACTCGCCGGGGTCCAGCAGCAGTTGGCCGTTGCGCGGGATCAGGGGCTCCCAGAAGTCGCGCGGGTCGTGGCCGTCCTCGTGGTCCAGGTCGACGACGCCGGCGTGGCGCCGGCCGCGGAAGCCGGCGATCTCCCCCGTAAGGTCGACGCCGACGCTTTCGGTCCGCAGGCGGGGCGGCTCCCCCGCCTTGAGGCGCAACTGGTTCAGCCGGGTGCCCGAACGCACCAGGACCGAGAAGGTCTGCGGGGCGATCTCCATGTAGAGCGGGCCGTCGTAGCCCTCGTCCACGTCGTCGAACGCGTGGCCGCGGTCGGTGATCACGCGCACGAACACGTCGACCCGGCCGGTCGAGCTCTTCGGGTTGGCCCGCGCCGAAACGCCCTTCGGCAGCCGCAGCCGCTCCTGCAGCTCGGCGATGTAGACGCAGCCCCGCTCCAGCACCGCGCCGACCGTGAGGTCCAGCTCGTGCATGGCCACTTCGCGCAGCCGTTCCCGCACCGTGCCGTGCCGCGGCAGGAACGAGGCGCGGACCCGCCACGCCTTGCCGCCGAGGCGCAGGTCGAGGCTCGCGGGCTGCACCTGGTCGGCTTCCCACGGAGCCGCCGACGCGATCGCGCCGCCGGCGATCAGGGCTTCGATGGACTGGCAGGGCAGGATGCCCGGGACGCTGAGGTCGTTCATGGGCGGCGAAGCCTTAGCGTAGAACGCGGGCGTGGCAAGCCAAGAAGGGGAACCACGAATGGCGCGAAAACACGAAAGCGGCCGAGCCTCTCTTCGAGCCCCCGCGCCGGCGGAGGCGCCGACGCCTTTCGGGCTTTCGCGCCTCTTCGTGGTCCACCTTGCCGAAACCGGCCCTTGACCCGGCTTCGCCCCTGCCGTTCAAGCGGCGTCCTCTGAACCGATGGAGGCCGTGATGGCGGAAGACCCGCGCAACTGGGAGATCGAGACCCGAGCGGTGCGCGGCGGCCTCATGCGCACCGAGCACGGCGAGATCTCGGAAGCCCTCTTCCTGAACCAGAGCTTCGCCTACGAGAGCGCCCACGCGGCCGACGAGCGGTTCGCCGGCGGCCCCGGCTTCATCTACCAGCGCTTCGGCAACCCTACGACGCAGATGTTCGAGGACCGCCTGGCGCTGCTCGAGGGCGCCGAGGCCTGCAAGGCCACCGCCTCGGGCATGGCCGCCGTCCAGCTCGCGCTGATGGGCCTGGTCCGCGCCGGCGACCACATCGTGGCCGGCCGCGCCCTCTTCGGCTCGTGCCGCTGGATCCTCTCGGACTGGATGCCGCGCTTCGGCGTCGAGACCACTTATGTCGACGCCACCGACATCGAGGCGTGGAAGGCCGCGGTGCGGCCCAATACCCGCTGCTTCCTGGTGGAAAGCCCGGCCAACCCGCTGCTCGAGATCACCGCCATCGGCGCGGTGGCGGACGTCGCGCACGCGGCCGGCGCGAAGCTGGTCGTCGACAATGTCTTCGCCACGCCGATCTTCCAGAAGCCGCTCGCGCTCGGCGCGGACGTGGTGGTCTATTCAGCGACCAAGCACATCGACGGCCAGGGCCGCGTCCTCGGCGGCGCGATCCTCGGCGACGCCCAGTTGCTGACCGACGCC
>NZ_JAEUMO010000069.1 GCF_016793285.1 Phenylobacterium sp. | reverse complement strand
GCGCCGCGGATGCTCTACGTGAACAACCTGGACAAGCCGGGCTTCATCGGCGCGCTGGGCGGTCTGCTGGGCGAAGCGGGCGTCAACATCGCCACCTTCAACCTGGGCCGCATCGACGCGGGCGACGACGCCATCGCGCTGGTGGGCGTCGACCAGGAGCCGACGCCCGCGCTGCTGGCCAAGATCCAGGCCCTGCCGCACGTGAAGGAAGCGCGCGCGCTGAAGTTCTGACGCCTCGCCGGGACCCGGCCCGGCGCTAGGCGGCCTTCCTGGGCATCGGTCCGATGTAGAGCGACGCCGGGCGGATCAGGCGGCCGCCGAGCAACTGCTCGCGCGCGTGCGCGAGCCAGCCGGCGACGCGGCCCATGGCGAAGACGCAGGTGAAGGCGCTGGGCGGGAAGGCCAGCGCCTCAAGCAGCAGCGCGGTGTAGAACTCGACGTTGGTCTGCAGCGGCCGGTTCGGCTTGTGCTCGCGCAGGATGTCCAGGACCGCCGCCTCGACCGCCTCGGCGAACTCCAGCCGGCCCTGCCGCGCGTCCAGCCAGCGCACCGCCTGCTTCAGCGCGTCGGCCCGCGGGTCGCGCACCTTGTAGACGCGGTGGCCGAAACCCATCAGCCGGTCGCCGCGGCCGAGCGCCGCCTCAATCCAGGCCCGTGCGTTCGCGGGCTCGCCGATCTCGTCCAGCATATCGATGATCGGCCCCGGCGCGCCGCCGTGCAGCGGACCCTTCAGCGCGCTGATCCCGGCCAGCACCGCCGAGCCCAGGCCGGCCCGCGTCGAGGCCACGACCCGCGCCGCGAAGGTCGAGGCGTTCAGGCCGTGGTCGCTCACCGTCACGAGGTAGGTGTCGAGCGCGTCGGCCTCGGCGTCGCTCGCCGGCTGGCCGCGCAGCATCCGCAGGACATCGGCGGCGTGGCGCAGCGCCGGGTCGGGCGCCACCGGGGCCTCGCCCGCCTGGGCGCGGACCACCGCCGCGGCGAACACCGCCGGCGCGGCCAGCAGCCGGAACGCCGTCTCGGCATCGTCGCCGTCGGCCAGGCGCGCGGTCAGGGCCCGCATGGCCTCGACGGGCGTGCGGTCCAGCAGGCCCGTGTCGAGCGCCGCCACCTCGGCGAACACCTCGGCGCGCGCCTGGCCCAGGGCGGCGCGGACGTCGCCCGGCAGGTCGTCGTAGAAGCCGTCGAACAGCAGGCCCACGACCCCCTCGAAGGCGGTGCGCCCGGCAAGCTCGTCCAGCGAGTGGCCGCGGATGATGAGGCGGCCGGCCGCGCCGTCCACCTCGCTCAGCACGGTGCGCGCGGCGATGACGGTCTCGAGGCCGTCGGAGCCGTCGGTCAGGTGGGTCATGGAAGGGTCTCCGTCTCTCTTGTGTGGAGACAAATTCGCCGGCAACATGTCGTCGTCAATCTTGATCAATATGATCAATATGAAACCCCCGGGCGAGATGCCGCAGACCGACTGGATCGCCGCCGAGGAAGCCCGCGACCGCCTGGGGGTGCGTCCGCAGACGCTGTACGCCTACGTGAGCCGCGGCCGGGTCAGCGTGCGCCCCGATCCGGGCGACCCGCGCCGCAGCCTCTATCGCGCCGCCGACATCGCCGCGCTCGCCGAGCGCAAGTCGCGCAGCCGCAAGATCTCCGAGGTGGCCGCGGGCGCCATCAACTGGGGCGAGCCGGTGCTCTCGTCCGAGATCACCACCGTGCAGGGCGGCCGGCTCTACTACCGTGGCCGCGACGCCATCCGTCTCGCCGGGACCGAGACGCTGGAGGCGGTCGCGCGCCTCCTGCGCGGCGGCCACGGCGCGGCGCTCAAGCGCACCGACCGGCCGAAACCGCCGCAGGCCGCCGACATGCGCGCCCGCGCCTACCTGGCGCTCGCGACCCGCGCCGCCGCCGATCCGCCCGCCCGGGGCCGCGCGCCGCTGGCGCTGGCGGTCGAGGCCGCGACCCTGCTGGACGTGCTGACCGACGCGGTGACCGCCGACGTCGGCAGCGGGCCGATCCACAACCGGCTGGCGCTGGCCTGGGGGCAGGGCCCGGGCGGACCGGGCGCGGACCTGATCCGCCGCATGCTCGTGCTGGTGGCCGACCACGAGCTGAACGCCTCGGCGTTCGCGGCGCGGGTGGCAGCTTCGACGGGCGCGTCCCTGGCGGCTGCGGCGCTGGCGGGGCTCGCGACACTCTCCGGGCCGCGCCACGGCGGCGCCACCGCCGCCGTCCGCCGCTTTGCCGCCGAGGCGGTCGAACTGGGGCCGCGTGAGGCGATCCAGGCCCGCCTGACCGACGACCGGGCGCTTCCGGGCTTCGGCCACAACCTCTACCCGGACGGCGATCCGCGGGCGGCGGCGCTGCTGGAGCGCTTCACGCCGCCGCAGGAACTGGCGCGGCTGGAGGCCATGGTCGCGGCCATCACGGGCCACCCGCCCAACGTCGACTTCGCGCTGATGGCCGCCTGCGAGGCGCTGAGGCTGCCCGAGGACGCGCCCTTCGCCCTGTTCTCCGTCGCCCGCTGCGCCGGCTGGATCGCCCACGCCATCGAGCAGGGCCAGCAGGACCGCCTGATCCGCCCCCGCGCGCGCTACGTCGGACCGGACCCGGAACTCATCTAGAGCCGCGCCCCGTAGAGTCCCGAACCGCGCGCGCCGCGCCGGGAGCGGAACGCGTTCACCGGTACTCGTAGTGGCAGCGCTTCTTCTTGGCGTTGGACTTGGCGATCTGGTGGCCGGCCACCGCGCCGACGCCGGCGCCGATCAGGGTGCCTTCGGTGCGCGAGCCGTGGCCCGCGATCTGGTTGCCCAGCACCCCGCCGGCGACCGCGCCGATGACGGTGCCGTTGTTGGCCTTCTTCTTGATGTTCTTGCAGACCAGGACCCGCTTGGCGGCCTCGGCCGGCGCGGGAACCGCCACCAGCGAAAGGCTGGCCACGCCGAACACGGCCGCGGCGATCAGTCGGTTGCGCATATGCGTCTCTCCTTGAAGCGTCCCATTCGTCGGCGACACGCCGGGTCCCTAAACACGCGAGGCTGTGCCGGGTTTCCGGCGAGGGTGTGGCGAAGGCGCGGAAGCTGACGCATGTTGCGCTCGACGAGTCGGGGAGAATTCGCATGACGGCCGCTGCAGGCGCCGCCGCGCGCAGGGGCGCGGGGCTCGTGGTCCTCGTCTGTTTCCTGATCGCCGCGGTCGAGGGCTACGACATCCAGGCGTTCGGCGTGGCCGCGCCGACGATGGTCCCCGAACTCGGCCTGAACCCCGCGCAGATGGGCTGGGCGGGCAGCGCCGCCATGATCGGGCTCGTGGTCGGAGCCCTCGCCGGCGGCTGGCTCGCCGACCGCACCGGGCGCAAGCCGGTCCTGATCGGCTCGGTCGCCGCCTTCGGCCTCTTCTCGCTCGCCACCGCCTGGAGCCATTCCTACGAGACGCTGCTCCTGGCCCGCTTCGCCACCGGCCTCGGCTTCGGCGGCGCCATGCCCAACCTGATCGCCGTCGCCGTCGAGATCAGCCGGCCCGAGCGTCGCGCCGCCACCGTCGCGGCCATGTTCTGCGGCATGCCCGTGGGCGGGGCCACCGCGGCCCTCATCGCGCGTCTCTCCGGGCCCGAACTCGAGTGGCGCGCCATCTTCCTGGCCGGCGGCGTGGCGCCCCTGGCGCTGGTCCCGCTGCTGGTCTTCCTCCTGCCCGAGACCCGGCCCGAGCCCGACGCGACGGCCGACAGGAGCCTCACCCGCGCGCTGTTCGGCGAGGGCCGCGCCGCGGCGACCGTGCTGGTCTGGGCGGCCTTCATGCTGACGCTGGTGGTGCTGTACCTGGCGCTGAACTGGCTCCCGACCCTGGTCGTCGACAAGGGCCATCCGCCGTCCGAGGGCTTCGCCGCGGCCATGGCCTTCAACATCGCCGGCGTCGTGGGCAGCCTGCTGATGGGCGCGGTCACCGACCGCTTCGGCTGGCGCTGGCCGCTCGCGCTCGCCTATGTGGGACTGGCGACCGCCATGGCCGCCCTGGCCGACGCCGACACGCCGATGGCCATCTTCGCGCTGAGCGCTGCGGCCGGCTTCCTCGTCATGGGCGCGCAGTTCTCGCTCTACGCCGTCGCGCCGGCGCTCTATCCGGCCCACCTGCGCGCCGCCGGAGCCGGCTGCGCCGTCGGCGTGGGCCGTCTGGGCTCGATCTTCGGCCCGCTGATCGCCGGCGAGCTGCGCAACGCCGGCGCGACCCCCGGCCAGGTCTTCCTCGCCATCGCCCCCGCCGGCCTCGCCGCCGCGGTCATCCTGCTGGCGCTGGCCAGGGCTGCGAAGGTCAGTCCAGTATCCGGCCCCGGCGCCAATAACCCATCAGGTTGAGCGCTCTGCGGTCGAGGCCGCGCTCCTTCACCAGGTGCTGGCGGATGGCCAGCACCGAGCCCGCCTCGCCGGCCACCCAGGCGTAGAATCCGTGCCGGTGCGCCTCGGCGCGGTCCCACAGGATCTCGGCGTCCACGTCGACGTCGGGCAGGGTCTGGCCCACCGCGTTAGGCTGCGGCAGGCGCGCGCGGCGCGCGGCGGCGACCATCGGCGGCTCGGCATCCTCCCAGCCCTTGCGGTGCAGCCAGTTCACGCTGAGGCGCGACCACGCCGGCAGCGGCACGCGATCGTCGGCCTCCGGAGTCTCGATGAACGCCTGGACGGTGGGTGGCGCCGGCCACGCCGCCAGTTCCTCGAGGATGCCCGCCAGCGCCGGCAGGGCCGTCTCGTCGGCGATCAGCAGGACGTCGCGCACGTCGCGCGGCGGCTTCCATTCGTAGCCGCCGCCCTGGCCTGTGAAGGCGCGGTCCGGTGCCGTGATCTGCAGGGCGTAGCCCGGCTGCGCCCGCATCGCCCAGCGCGACGCCGGCCCCGTCTCGCCGTGCAGCACGAAGTCGATGTCCACCTCGGCGGCGTCGGGGCGCAGCGCGCGGATGGTGTAGGTGCGCATCGGCGCGCGATCGGCCTCGGGTTGCGCCTTCCACCACGCATACCAGTCGGGGCGGGCCGGGACGGCGGCCGGGCGGCCCTGCGCATCGGGGAAGAACACCTTGATCCTCTGGTCCGGCGCGAGGGTGGTCATCCGCGCCATGTCGGGCCCGGTGAAGCTGAAGCGCGTGAGGCAGGGGCTCAGCGCCTCGCGCCGCACCAGCGTCAGATCGAACAGGCGATAGGGGGTCGCGTCCGCAGCCATGAGCGCCACGGTACGTTGTTGCGACTAATTCGCAACTGCATTCTTGAACGGGCCTAGCCCTTCGGCGTCAGCCTGACGATGGCGCCGGCCGGGCCGTCCTTCAGGAGGTAGACCGCGCCGTCCGGGCCCTGGCGGATGTCGCGCCAGTTGTAGGGGCCGCCGGGCACGTCGATCCGCTCCTCGCCGACCACCTTCTCGCCCTTCCAGGTCAGGCGGGTGACGAAGCCGCCGGACAGGCCCTGCGGCTGCCTGCCGGCGATCAGCATGCTGCCCTGCCACCTGGGGAACAGCTTGCCGGTGTAGAAGATCATCCCCGCGGGCGCGATCACCGGGTCCCAGTAATAGAGCGGCTGCTCCATGCCGGGCCGTTGCGTCTCGCCGCCCGTGATCGGCTGCTTCGCCGGGCCGTAGTTCACGCCGTAGCTGATGGTGGGCCAGCCGTAGTCCCTGCCCTTGCGGATGACGTTGACCTCGTCGCCGCCCTGCGGGCCGAACTCGACCTCCCAGAGCTCGCCGGTCTGCGGGTGCAGGGCCGCGGCCTGGATGTTCCGGTTGCCGTAGCTCCAGATCTCGGGCCGCGCGCCGTCCTTGCCGACGAAGGGGTTGTCCTTCGGGATCGAGCCGTCGGGATTGATCCGCACCACCTTGCCCAGGCCGCTCGCGAGGTCCTGCGCCTGCTTCTGGCCGGCCAGGATCGAGCGTTCGCCCTGCGTCACGAACAGCTTGCCGTCGCGCGCGAACACCAGCCGCGAGCCGAAGTGCAGCGGCGAGTTCAGCGACGGCCGCTGGCGGTAGATCACCGTCAGGCCCTCCAGCTTCGGCGTGGGCCCGTCCGTCAGCCTGCCGCGCGCGACGGCGGTGTTGTTGGTGTTGTCGGCGTTGGGCTCGGCGTAGCTCAGATAGACCAGCCGGTTGGTCCTGAAGGCCGGGTCCAGCGCCACGTCCAGCAGGCCGCCCTGGCCGCCCGACATCACCGCCGGCACACCCTCGACCGCGGCCTCGGTCAGCTTGCCGTCCTTGCCCACGATGCGCAGCTTGCCCGCGCGCCGCTCGGTCACCAGCATCCGGCCGTCGGGCAGGAAGGCCAGCGCCCAGGGATACTGCAGCCCCGGCGTCACCACGGACGCCTCGAACGCCACGCCCAGCTTCTGCTCCGGCGCGCGGGTCTGGCCGGCGAAGGCGGGCTTGTACGACGTGATCGGCGGGCGGCTCTCGACCTGGCCGCAGGCCGGGCCGGCGACGACGGCGAGGGTCGCGGCGGCGATCAGGGCCGGGCGCATCGGGGGCATGGGCAATCTCCTACGGGGCCGTCGGGCGCGGCTACTGAGCCGCTGGGCGCGGCGCCGGTGGCGGCGCTTCCGGGTCCTTCTCGCCCAGCCCTACGACCTCGCCGCTCGCGAGGATATGGTCTTTCATCGCCGCGGCGAGCGCCTCGTAGCTCGCGGCGGCTTCGGGCGGCACGGTCGTGTCCAGCGCGAACACCGCGAAGTGGTAGTGGTCCTTCGGGCCCGGGGGCGTGCGCGGGCCGGTGTACGGCCTGGCCGCGCCCATGTAGTTCGGACCGTAGGCCGAGCCCGCGGGTTTCGCATCGGGCGCCATGTCGGCGGGCAGCGAGGTCACGGTCGCGGGGATGTTGAACATCGTCCAGTGCAGGATCGGGGCGTTGCGCAGGAGAAGGGAGCTGTCCTGCATGACGATGACGTACGATTTCGTCGCCGCCGGCCCCTTCGTCCAGTTCAGGCCCGGGAAGTGATTGCCGCGGTACTGGGTGTTGGCGAACGGGATGTCGCCGCCGTCCTTGAAGGCCGGGCTGGTCACCGTCAGCTTGCCCTTCGCCGGCATCAGCTCGACCGCCGTGCGCGCCTCGGGCTGGCCGGGCGTCGAGCGCGACACCTGGCCCTCCGCAGCGCCCGCGACCGTCAGCGCCAACGCCGCCGCGCCGAGCATGGCCGAAACTCCGCCGCGCATGGTCGCTTCCTTCCCTCTCGTTATGTAGTCACGCTACCTAACGCGCCAGCCCGCCATCGGGAAGGCGCCGCGGTGCGCCGGAGTTTGCAAAGATGCGTATGAGATCGACCTGGATCGGCGCGGGCCTGCTGGGTCTGGCCCTCGCGGCCCCCGGGACCGGCGCCGCCGACGCCCCCGTCTCCCGCGGCGAGGAGGTCTACGCGGCGCGCTGCAAGGAGTGCCACGAGTCCGGCGACGAACGCGTCCCGCAACGCGACACCCTGGCCAGGAAGACCCCGGCCGAGATCGTCGCGGCCATGACCGGCGGCCCGATGACCCCCATGGCCGAGGGCCTGACGCCGGAAGACAAACAGGCCGTCGCCGCCTTCCTCACCGGCCACTAGCGACCAATCGGAATCGAGCCGCAGGTCAGCCGCCCGGGTCGTCCTTCTCCCCTTGCGGGGAGAAGGTGGCGCGCTGAGCCTGCCGGATGGGGCTAGCGCGGGCCGCGCTCCACGCCGGCGACAACCGCCTCGGCCTGCGCGAACAGCGCCGGGTCGATCCTGAGGTCGGCGGCGGCGGCGTTGTCGTCGAGCTGCCCGGGGCGGCTCGCGCCGACGATGGCCGAGGCCACGTTGGGCTCGCGCAGGACCCAGGCCAGCGCGAACTGCGACATCGTGCAGCCGGCTTCCGCCGCCAGCGGCTTCAGCTTCTGCACCGCCTCCAGGACGTCGGGCTTCAGCCAGCCGCCCATCATGTTCCCCATGCTGTCGCTGGCGGCGCGCGAGTCGGCCGGCGGCCGGGCGCCCGGCGCGTACTTGCCCGAGAGCACGCCCTGCGCCAGCGGCGACCAGACGATCTGCGACACCCCGTGGGCCGCGCTGAGCGGGATCACCTTCGCCTCGGGCCGGCGGTGCAGCAGCGAATACTGCGGCTGGCTGGAGACGAACCGCTCGACGCCGGGGATCGCGAACGCGGCCTCGATCTGGTCCGGCGACCATTCGCTGAAGCCGATCCAGCGGGCCTTTCCGGAGCGGACGACGTCGCTCAGCGCCTGCATCGTCTCCTCCAGCGGCGTCTCCGGGTCGTAGCGATGGCACTGGTAGAGGTCGACGTACCCGGTCCGCAGCCGCGTCAGCGAGGCGTCGATCTGCTTTTCGATCTGGGCGCGCGACAGGCCGCGGTCGGTGTCGCTCATCGGGAAGAACACCTTGGTCGCCAGGATGTAGCTCTCGCGCGGCCGGTCCTTCAGCATCTCGCCCAGCACCGTCTCGGCGGCGCCGCGGCCGTAGACGTTGGCGGTGTCGATGAAGTTGATCCCGAGGTCGAACGCACGGTCCAGGCAGGCCCGGGTGCTGTCGGCCTCGACGCCGACGCCATAGGTCAGCCACGACCCCAGCGAGATCGCCGACACATTGAGATCGCTCGCGCCGAGCTGACGGTACTGCATCGCATCCTCCGCGGAACGTGGGACGGCAGCATAGCGCCCCTACGGCGCCGGACGCGAGGCGCCGACCTTTACGCCGCCCTTATGACCGCCGCCCCAGGGCCATCTCGCACCCTGATGGCGTTCGGCGCGATCTACCCGGCCTCGCTTCCCACCACGGACCTGAGGGCCGAATGCTCGATATCGTCTTCCTCGCGCTGGGGCTCGGCGCGCTTGCGCTGGCCGGCGTCTACGCCGCGCTGCTGAGGCGGCTCTAGATGCTCGAGATGCTGATCTGGGGCGTAGGCGCGCTCGTCATCGGCGGCTACATGCTGGCCGCGCTCGTGAAGCCGGAGAAGTTCTGATGAACGCCTCCGGCTGGGCGGAGATCGCCCTCACTCTCGCGCTCGTCGTGGCCCTCGCGGTCCCGCTGGGCGCCTATCTGGCGCGCGTCTGGCAGGGCGGGACGACCTGGCTCGATCCGGTGCTGCGGCCCGTCGAGCGGCTGGTCTGCGCCGGCTGCGGGCCCGGCGCCGGCCGGAGCCAGGGCTGGCTGGCCTACGCCCTGAGCTTCCTGGCGTTCTCGGGCGCGGGCTTCGTGACGCTCTACCTGATCCTGCGGTTCCAGGATGTCCTGCCGCTGAACCCGCAGGGGTTCGCGGGCCTGTCGCCGCACCTGGCGTTCAACACCGCCGTCAGCTTCGTCTCCAACACCAACTGGCAGTCCTACGTCCCCGAGCAGACGGTCTCGACCTTCTCGCAGATGGCCGGGCTGACCTCGCACAACTTCCTGTCGGCCGCCGCCGGCATGGCGCTCGCGGCCGTCGTCGCGCGCGCCTTCGCGGCGGACCGGGCCGAGGGGCTCGGCAACTTCTGGGTCGATCTGACCCGGATCAGCCTCTACGTCCTGCTGCCGATCTCGCTGGCGATCGCCGTCGTCTACGTCGCGCTGGGCGAGCCGCAGACCCTGCTGGCGAACGTCAGCGCCACCACCGTCGAGGGCGGCCGGCAGACCATCGCGCTCTTCCCCACCGCGAGCCAGGAGGCGATCAAGCAGCTCGGCACCAACGGCGGCGGCGTCTTCAACGCCAACTCGGCGCACCCGTTCGAGAACCCCAACGCCTGGACCAACCTCATCGAGATCGTCTCGATGAACGCGCTCTCGCTGGCCTGCGTCGTCGCCTTCGGCCGGGTCGTGCTGGCCCGCAGGGAAGCCCGGGCGCTCGCCGCCGTCATGGTGATCCTGGTCGCCGCCGGCGCCGGCGCGATCTACGCCGCCGAGACGCAGGCGCCCCCCGCCCTCGTCGCCCACGGCGTCGATGCGTCCGTCAACATGGAAGGCAAGGAGGTCCGCTTCGGCGCGCCCTCCACCGCCGCCTGGGCCGCGGCCACCACCGGCGCGTCGGACGGCGGCGTCAACGCCATGCACGACAGCCTGATGCCGCTGGGCGGCGGCGTGGCGATGTTCCTGATGCAGTTGGGCGAGATCGCGCCCGGCGGCGTGGGCTCCGGCCTCTACGGCATGGTCGTCATGGCGCTGATCGCCGTCTTCGTCGCGGGCCTCATGGTCGGCCGCACGCCCGAGTACCTGGGCAAGAAGGTCGAGGCGCGCGAGATCAAGTTCGCCATGCTGGCGGTGCTGATCCTGCCGGCGGCGATCCTCGGCTTCTCGGCCGCCGCCGCCGTGCTGCCGGTCGCGCTGAAGGGCCTGGCGAACGGCGGCCCGCACGGCCTGTCGGAGATCCTCTACGCCTACACGTCGGCCGCGGCGAACAACGGCTCGGCCTTCGCGGGCCTGACCGCCAATACGCCCTGGTGGAACACGACGCTCGCCATCGCGATGCTGCTGGGCCGGTTCGCCTACGCGGTCCCGGTGCTGGCGATCGCCGGCGCGCTGGCGGCCAGGCCGAAGCTCTCGGCCAGCGCCGGGACCTTTCCCACCGACGGCCCGCTCTTCGTCGGCCTCCTGATCGGGGTGATCCTCATCATGGGCGGCCTGCAGTTCTTCCCGGCCCTCGCGCTGGCCCCGATCGTCGAGCACGTCCAGGCGCTCCAGGCGGTCGCGGCGGCGCGCTGACCTCTCCGGACCCCACGCACATGACCCCGACCCCCCGCCCGCTCGGCGACCGCCGCCGCAAGGCCTCCGCCCTGGTCTCGAGCTTCTCCGCCCCGATGCTGGGCCGCGCCGCCCTCGACGCCGCCGTCAAGCTCGACCCGCGCAAGCTCATGGGCAACCCGGTGATCTTCGCCACCGAGATCGTGGCCATCCTGGCCACGCTCTCGGCCGCGCTGGAGATCGGTCGCGGCGGCGACTGGAGCTTCGCCGTGCAGATGGCGATCTGGCTCTGGGCGACCGTGCTGTTCGCGAATTTCGCCGAGAGCATCGCCGAGGGGCGCGGCAAGGCCGCCGCCGACAGCCTGCGCGCCAGCCGCGTGACCACGAAAGCCAAGCTGCTGATCGACGACCGCGGCACGATCGTGCCCACCCCTGCCCACAAGCTGGGCGTCGGCGAGGTGGTGCTGGTCGAGGCCGGCGACGTGATCCCCGCCGACGGCGAGATCGTCGAGGGGGTGGCCTCGGTCAACGAGGCCGCCGTCACCGGCGAGTCCGCGCCCGTGATCCGCGAGAGCGGCGGCGACCGCAGCGCGGTCACCGGCGGCACCACCGTCGTCTCCGACTGGCTGAAGATCCGCATCACGTCGGAGGCCGGGAACACCTTCCTCGACCGCATGATCGCCATGGTCGAAGGCGCCGACCGCCGCAGGACTCCGAACGAGGTCGCGCTGGCGGTCCTGCTGGCCGGCCTGACCCTGGTGTTCCTGATCGCGGCGGTCACCCTGCTCGGCCTCGGCGCCTATTCGGGCGTGACGCTGTCGCCGCTGGTGCTGGGCGCGCTCTTCGTCTGCCTGATCCCGACCACCATCGGCGGCCTGCTCTCGGCGGTGGGCATCGCCGGCATGGACCGGCTGCTGAAGGTCAATGTGCTCGCCACGTCGGGCCGCGCCGTCGAGGCCGCCGGCGACTGCGACACGCTGCTGCTCGACAAGACCGGCACCATCACGTTCGGGAACCGCATGGCGACCGAGCTGATCCCCGTCCCGGGGGTGCGGCCCGACGCCATCGCCCGCGTCGCCTACCTCGCCTCGCTGGGCGACGAGACGCCGGAAGGCCGCTCCATCCTGGAGCTGATCCGCGGCCAGGGCGTCGAGATCGACAGGCCCGCCGACGCCGCCATCATCCCGTTCAGCGCCGCCACCCGCCAGTCGGGCCTCGACGCCGGCGGCCAGACCTGGCGCAAGGGCGCGGTCGACGCGGTCCTGAAGGCGGTCGGCCTCGAAGCCCACCAGGCGCCGCCGGAGTTCACCGCCGCGGTCGACCGCATCGCGCGGGGGGGCGGCACGCCCCTGGCCGTCGCCGAGAACGGCGCCCTGGTCGGCGCGATCCACCTGAAGGACGTCGTGAAGCCCGGCGTGAAGGAGCGGTTCGCCGACCTGCGCCGCATGGGCCTGCGGACCGTCATGATCACCGGCGACAATCCGGTGACCGCCGCCGCCATCGCCTCGGAGTCCGGCGTCGACGACTTCCTCGCCGAGGCCACCCCCGAGGACAAGCTGCGCCTCATCCGCACCGAGCAGGCCAGGGGCCGCCTCGTGGCCATGTGCGGCGACGGCGCCAACGACGCCCCGGCGCTGGCCCAGTCCGACGTCGGCGTCGCCATGCAGACCGGCGCCCAGGCGGCCCGCGAGGCCGGCAACATGGTCGACCTCGACAGCGACCCCACCAAGGTCATCGAGATCGTCGAGACCGGGAAACAGATGCTGATCACGCGCGGCGCGCTGACCACCTTCTCCATCGCCAACGACGTGGCCAAGTACTTCGCCATCATTCCGGCGATCTTCGTGACCGCGCTGCCGGCGCTCGGCGCGCTGAACGTGATGGGGCTCGCCAGCCCGAAGAGCGCGATCCTCTCGGCGGTGATCTTCAACGCGCTCATCATCGTGGCGCTGATCCCGCTGGCGCTGCGGGGCGTGACGTATCGCGCGATCGGCGCAGGCCGTCTCCTGCAACGCAACCTGCTGGTCTACGGGCTGGGCGGCCTCGTGGCGCCGTTCGCCGGGATCAAGCTGATCGACCTGATCGTCTCCAACCTGGGACTGGCCTGATGTTCGCCCAAGCCCGCGCGGCCCTGTTCGCCACCGTCTTCTTCACCCTTCTGCTCGGGGTCGCCTACCCGCTGGCGGTCACCGGCGTCGCCCAGCTCGCCTTCCCCGACCAGGCCGGCGGCAGCCTGGTGCGCGACGCCGCCGGCCGGGTGATCGGCTCGCGCCTGATCGCCCAGCCGTTCGCCGAAGCGCGCTACCTGCACCCGCGCCCCTCGGCGGCCGGCGCCGACGGCTACGACGCCTCGGGCTCGTCGGGCTCGAACCTCGGCCCGCTGAACCCGGCGCTCGCCGCGCGCATCGGCAGGACCGCCGCCGGGCTGCGGGCCGACGGCCCGGCGCCGATCCCGGCGGACGCGGTCACCGCCTCCGGCTCCGGCCTCGACCCCGACGTCTCGCCCGCCAACGCCGCCCGCCAGGCCCCGCGCATCGCCGCCGCCCGCGGCGTTGCGGTGGGCGAGGTGCAGCGGGTGATCGCCGCCCACACCCGCCAGCCCGCGCTCGGCATCCTGGGGCAGCCGGCGGTGAACGTGCTGGCCGTGAACCTCGCACTCGACGCCCGCTTCCCGCGGGCGCACCCTCCGCCGCGATGAACGCCGAGGAGCCGCTGCGGCCCGATCCGGACGCCCTGCTGGCGGCCACCGCCCAGCCCGGCCGCGGTCGCCTGAAGGTGTTCCTCGGCATGTCGCCGGGGGTCGGCAAGACCTACGAGATGCTGCGCGCCGCCCGCCGCCGGAAGGCCGAGGGCGCCGACGTCGTGGTGGGCGTGGTCGAAACGCACGGGCGCAAGGAGACGCAGTCCCTGCTGCGTGGCCTGGAGGTGATGGCCCGCGCCCCCATCGAGCACCGCGGCCGGACCCTGATGGAGTTCGATCTCGACGGCGCGCTGGCGCGGCGCCCCGACCTGCTGCTGGTCGACGAGTACGCCCACTCCAACGCCCCCAGCTCGCGCCATCCCAAGCGCTGGCAGGACGTGGACGAACTGCTGGCCGCCGGTATCGACGTCTGGACCACGCTGAACGTCCAGCACATCGAGAGCCTGGTCGACGTGGTCTGGAAGATCACCGGCGTGCGCCAGCGCGAGACGGTGCCCGACCTCGCCCTCTCCCGCGCCGACGAGATCGAACTCATCGACATCACCCCGGCCGAACTGCGCGAGCGGATGGCCGACGGCAAGGTCTACGTCCCCGAGACCGCGCGGGTGGCCGCCGACCGCTTCTTCAAGGTCGAGAACCTGACGGCCCTGCGCGAACTGGCGCTGCGGCGCGCGGCCCAGGCGGTGGACGACCAGCTCATCGGCGCCATGAAGCGCGCCGGCGTCGAGGGGCCGTGGGCGGCGGGCGAGCGCATCCTGGTCCTGGTCGGGCCCGACGCCATGGCCGCCTCCCTGGTCCGCGCCGGCCGCCGGCTCTCCGACATGATGATGGACGCGCCGTGGACGGTGGCGCACGTCGAGCGGCCGAACGCGCCGCCGGCCTCGCCCGCCGCCGCCCAGAAGCTGCGCGAGGCGCTGAAGCTCGCCGAACAGCTCGGCGGCAAGACCGTGACCCTCACCGGCGACGATCTCGTGGCCGCCGTCGTCGACTTCGCCCGGCGCAACAACCTGACCCAGATCGTGCTGGGCAAGAGCGGCCGGCGGCGGCGGCCATTCCGCCGCTCGCTGTTCCAGGCCCTGCTGGACGAGTCGAGCGGCGCGGCCCTGCACGTCGTCACCGAGACGGCCGAGCCGGCGAGCGCGGAGCCGCGCCGCGCGCCCTCGCTGCGGGCCGCGCCCTGGCGCGGGCATCTCGGCGCGCTCGCCCTGGTGGGCCTGGCCGGCCTGGTCGCCATGCCGATCGACCGCTACGTCGAGAGCGCCAACCTCGCGATGGTCTTCATGCTGAGCGTGCTGGTCGCCGGCCTGGCGTTCGGCCTCTGGCCCGCGGTGCTGGCGGCGGCGGCGTCCGCGGCGGCCTACAACTTCCTCTTCCTCGAGCCGCGCCTGACGATGAACATCGGCCACCCCGCCGACGTGCTGACCTTCGGCGTCTTCTTCGCCGTCGCCATGACCACCGGCTGGCTCGCGGGCCGCGTGCGCGACCAGGCGCGGGCGGTCGCGCGGCGGGCCTCGGCGGTCTCCGCCGTGCTGGCGGCCACGCGCCGCCTCTCCGCCGCCGCCAAGGCCGAGGACGCCGCCACCGTGCTCGCCGAACAGCTCGCCGCCGCCACCGGCTGCAAGGCCGCGGTGCTGACCCCCGCCGGCGAGGACCTCTCGCTCGCCGCCGCCGCGCCGCCGCTGGAGGCGCTCTCGCCGGGCGACATGGCCGCCGCCCGGTGGGCCTGGGAGAAGGGCGAGGCCGCCGGCGCCGGCACCGGCACGCTGCCCAACGCCGGCTGGACCTTCCGGCCGCTGCAGGGCGTCAAGGCCCGCGCCGGCGTCGCCGCCATCGAGCCGCAGGCCGTCGCCACCGAGGACGGCGAGCGCTTCGTCGCCGCCCTGCTGGACCAGGGCGCCGTCGCGCTGGAACGCGCCGAGTTCGCCGCGGTCGCCGCCGACGCGGAGGCGCTGCGGCGCACGGACACCCTGCGCTCGGCGCTGCTCAACTCCGTCAGCCACGACCTGCGCACGCCGCTCTCGGCCGTGCTGGGCTCGGCGACCACGCTCATCGACTACGGCAAGTCGCTCAGCGCCAAGGTCCGCGACGACCTCCTGCTCTCGATCCGCGAAGAGGCCGAGCGGCTCAACCGCTACGTCGGCGACCTGCTGGACATGACCCGGCTGGAGGGCGGCGCGCTCGTCACCCGCCGCGAGTGGACCGACGTCCGCGACGTCCTGCGCGCCGCGGTCGAGCGCGTGCGCCGCCGGCTCGAGGCGCGCAGGGTCGCCTGGGACTTCCCCGACCAGGTCACCCTCGTCATGGCCGACGCCTCGCTGCTGGAGCAGGCGCTGGTCAACATCCTGGAGAACGCGATCGCCTACAGCCCCGACGCGACCGCCATCGAGGTCGCCGCCTACGAGGACCGCAACAACGTCGTCATCTCGATCGAGGACGAGGGCCGCGGCATCCCCACGCCCGAACTGGAGCGGGTGTTCGAGAAGTTCCGCCGCATGGACGAGGCCACCGACCGCGGCAAGGGCGCCGGGCTGGGCCTTGCCATCGCCAGGGGGTTCGTCGAGGCCATGGGCGGCCGCATCGCCGCGGCCAGCCCCATCCACGACGGCCGCGGCACGCGCATACTGATCAGCTTGCCCAAGGAACGCGCCACGCCCATAGGCCTGATGTGACCGACTACCGTCCCCGCATCCTGGTCATCGACGACGAGCCCCAGATCCACCGGTTCCTGGGGCCGGCGCTCGACGCGGCGGGCTACGAGCCGGTGCGCGCCGACACCGCCGCCGAGGGCCTGCGCGAGATCGCACGCAAGGCGCCCGACGCCGTCGTGCTCGACCTCGGCCTCCCCGACCTCGACGGCAAGGACGCGCTCGCCAAGGCCCGCGCCTTCTACGAAGGCCCGATCGTCATCCTGTCGGCCCGTGATCGGGAGACCGAGAAGATCGACGCGCTGGACCTCGGCGCCGACGACTACGTGGAAAAGCCGTTCGGCGTGGGCGAACTGCTGGCCCGGCTGCGGGTGGCGCTGCGCCACCGGCTGCGCGACCAGGGCGCCGAGCCCGTCGTCACCGCCGGCGACCTCACCATCGACCTCGTGAAGCGCCTGGTCACCCGCGGCGGCGAGGCCGTCCGCCTGTCGCCCCGCGAGTACGACCTGCTCGCCCAGCTCGTCCGCGGCGCCGGCAAGGTCGTCACCCACCGCCAGCTCCTGACCGCCGTCTGGGGGCCGGCCCACGAGCACGACGTCCAGTACCTGCGCGTCTTCGTGGGCCAGCTCCGCCAGAAGATCGAACCCGCCCCGTCCGCCCCGGCCCTCATCCTCACCGAACCCGGCGTCGGCTACCGCTGGATGGGCTAGGAGCCCTGGCCGGTGTCGGTTCGCGGCGCCGAGCGCCTTAGCTGAACCGATCCCCCAGATACACGCGCCGCACTTCCGGATCGTCGACGATCTCGTCGGGGCTGCCTTCGAACAGCACCTCGCCGGCGTGGATGATCGAGGCGCGGTCGATGATGTCGAGCGTCTCGCGGACGTTGTGGTCGGTGATGAGGATGCCGATGCCGCGCTGCTTGAGGTAGCTGATGACCTCGCGGATGTCGGCGATGGCCAGCGGGTCGATGCCGGCGAAGGGCTCGTCCAGCAGCATGAACGACGGCTCCGACGCCAGCGCGCGGGCGATCTCGACGCGGCGGCGCTCGCCGCCCGACAGGCTGACGGCGGGGGAGTTGCGCAGGTGCTCGATCCGCAGCTCGTTCAGGAGCGCGGTCACCGTCTCGCGGGCCTTCCTGGCGTCGCGCTGGCGCAGCTCGACCACGGCCATGACGTTTTCCCACACGCTCATGCCGCGGAAGATCGAGGTCTCCTGCGGCAGGTAGCCCACGCCCATCCGGGCGCGCTGGTACATGGGTTGCGCGGTGATGTTCTCGCCGTCGAGGTAGATGGCGCCGTAGTCGGCCGGGATCAGGCCGGTGATCATGTAGAAGGTCGTGGTCTTGCCGGCGCCGTTGGGGCCGAGCAGGCCGGCGACCTCGCCGCGGCCGAGGCGCAGGCTGACGCCCTTCACCACCGAGCGTCCGCGGAACGACTTGCCGACGTTGTCCACGACCAGGCCTTCGGTCGGGATGGCGCCGCCGCGCGTGGTCGTGCCGGGCGCGGCCTTGGAACCCTTCGTCGTCGCCGTGGGTGCGTTCACTTGGACGCCGTTTCCTGCTTCTTCGACGGATAGAAGACGCCGCGCGGCCGGCCCTTGGCGCCCGCGCCGGCGGCTGCGCCGACCATGCGGCCCTCGCCGGTCTTGGTGTTGAACACCATGCGCGTGCCGCGCATCACGTTCTGGCCCTGGACGGCCACCACGTCGCCGGTGAGGGTGACCGTCTCGTTCTGGGCGTCGTAGGTCCCCGCGTCGCCGCGCACCCGCTGGTCCTTGGTGGTCACGTAGTAGACGTTGCCCTCGGCGTCGATCTTGACGAGGTCGCCGCAGGCGCCCGTGCCGGTGGCGCCGCCGCCGCCCTTGGGGGCCATGGTGGCGCGGATCATGTCGGCGCGCAGCCGCGACGAGCCCTGCAGCGCCTCGGCCTTGCCGCGCCAGGTGGAGACGCAGGCCTTGTTCTGCACCTCGAGCTCGTCGGCCGTGATGTCGATCGGCTTGCCCTCGCTGTCGGGCCCCAGGCCCTGGGCATGGGCCAGCAGCGGCGTCGCGAGGAGGCCGAGGCCGAAGAACAGTGCGGAGGTGGACGCCTTCATGATGGCCCTTACTTCTTGCTCTCCAGGCGCGTCTTCACGCCGCCCTTGAAGACCATGGTCTCGCCTTTGCCGTACACGCCATAGGACTCTGCACGGATTTCTCCAAGGCCCCCGGCGCCCTGAATGGGGCCTGAACCGACCACTTCGCCGGTCTTGGTGTCGAACAGCGAAGAGGCGGTGTTGAAGGCGTTCTTGGCGTCCTCCATCCGCACCCCGCCGCTGAGCTCGAGCTTGCCGCTCTGCTCGTGGAACACGCCCTCGGCGCCGTTGATGCGCATCTGCTCGGGGCCGTTCTCGTCGAGCACCAGGGCGGGCTTCCTCAGGATCACGCGGCTGTAGTCGAGGCGGTCGCGGATGGCGCTGTCGGCGGTGAGCACGAAGGCGCGGCCCTTGTCGTCGCGGCCGACGAAGCGCGGGTTCACCAGCCGGATCGGCTCGTCGCCGCCGCGGGCGGTCTTGGGCTGGGCGTTGAAGGTGGACCAGGCGACGCTGCCGACCAGTCCCGCGAAGATCAGCGCGATGAGCGACGGCAGCGCGATCCGCAGCATCCGGATCAGCCGCGAGCGCCGGCGCCAGCGCTCGAAGTCGGCGCGCCGGTGCTCGGGGAAGGGCGGTTCGGGAAGGCCCGTGTCGGTGGCCGCGGTCATGGGGGCGTCTCGCGCGGGGTTCAGGCGTGGGCGAAGATGTCGACGTCCTCCCACCCGGCCACGTCGAGCACGGCGCGGTGGGGGAGGAACTCGAAGCAGGCCCGGGCGAGGTGGTCGCGGCCTTCGCGCACCAGCATCTCGTCGAGCCGCGCCTTCAGCGCGTGAAGGTGAAGCACGTCGGACGCGGCGTAGGCCACCTGGTCCTCGCTGAGCCGCGCGGCGCCCCAGTCGCTGGACTGCTGGGCCTTCGACATGTCGATGCCCAGGAGCTCGCGCGACACGTCCTTCAGCCCGTGCCGGTCGGTGTAGGTGCGGGCGAGCTTGGAGGCGATCTTGGTGCAGTAGACGGGCGTGGTCACGACCCCCAGATGCAGCCGGAACATGGCGATATCGAAGCGGCCGAAGTGGAAGATCTTCGTCACCGCCGGATCGGTCAGCAGCCGCTTCAGGTTCGGGCAGTCGTAGGTGGCGCGGTCGAGCTGCACGACGTGGGCGTCGCCGTTCCCGTCCGACAACTGCACGACGCAGAGGGGATCGCGCCCGAGCCGCAGGCCCATGGTCTCCGAATCGATCGCCACCGCCGTCGCGCCGGCCAGCGCGCCGTCGGGAAGGTCGCCTGCATGGACGAACGTCTGATTCGCGGGCGTCGCCACGTCGCCAACACACTCCATCGCCGGCGCCGCCCCGGCTTCGAACACGGCTGACGCCGCCCGGCAGGGAGGTCCCGGGGCGGTCGTCCGGCTTGTTTAGATGATACGCCCGCGGCCCGAAAGGGGGCGCTCCGCGCCCGGCGATGGCGTCCCGGCTACAGTTCCGCCATGTCGAAGTCGGCCTTGGGCGTGCCGCAGAGCGGGCAGACCCAGTCGTCGGGCAGGTCGCGCCAGCGCGTGCCGGGCGCCAGGCCTTCGGCCGGATCGCCGGCCGCCTCGTCGTAGAGGTAGCCGCAGGTGCGGCACTGCCAGGTCTTGTACGGCGCGTCGGTCATCGGGCTCCCCGGGGCGGCAGATTCAGGCGCCCGGCGGCGCGCCGCCTTGATCGTGATCATTTCCCGCCGCGCGCGGCGCGGTTTGGCTGGGGCGGACGCCGCCGAAACGAGGATCGCCGCCATGATCGCCAGGGACATCGCCGACACCATCGTCGACCCGAAGGCCTACGCCGACCGAAGCCGCAGCGACGAGGCCTTCACGCGGCTGCGCCGCGAGGCCCCGCTGGCCGTGGCCCAGCCGGAAGGCTTCGATCCCTTCTGGGTGGTCACCCGGCAGGACGACATCCGCGAGGTCGAGCTCAAGAACGAGCTGTTCCACAACGGCGACCGCTCGACCGTGCTCACCACCGTCGAGGCCGACCGGCGGGTGCGCGAGATGATGGGCGGCTCGCCGCACCTGGTGCGCTCGCTGGTGCAGATGGACAATCCCGACCATGCCAACTACCGCCGCCTGACCCAGCCCTCGTTCGCGCCGCAGAACCTGCGGGCGCTGGAGGCGCGCATCCGCGAGATCGCGCGGGGCTTCGTCGACCGGATGGCCGCCCACGGCGAACGCTGCGACTTCGCGCGCGATGTCGCCTTCCTCTATCCGCTGCATGTGGTGATGGAGGTGCTGGGCGTGCCCGAGGCCGACGAGCCGCGGATGCTCACTCTCACCCAGGAACTGTTCGGCAGCGCCGATCCGGACCTGAGCCGCAGCCGGGGCAAGAGCGAGAGCACCGAGGCCGCCCTCGCCAGCCTTCAGGCGACGATCGCCGACTTCATCGTCTACTTCAACGAGATGACGGAGGACCGGCGGCGAAGCCCGCGGGCGGACCTCGCCAGCGTCATCGCCAACGGCCGGATCGACGGCCAGCCGCTCGGCCACCTGGAGGCGATGTCCTACTACATCATCGCCGCGACCGCCGGGCACGACACCACCTCCGCCACCACGGCCGGCGCGCTATGGGCGCTGGCCGAGCGGCCCGCGCAGTTCGCCGCCGTCAAGGCCGACCCCGCCCTGATCCGCGGCCTGATCGAGGAGTCGATCCGCTGGGAGACGCCCGTGAAGCACTTCATGCGCACGGCCACCGCCGACGCCGAACTCGCCGGGCAGAAGATCGCCAAGGGCGACTGGCTGATGCTGAGCTACGCCTCCGGCAACCGTGACGAGAGCGTCTTCGAGCGGCCCTTCGACTTCGACGTCGCCCGCGCGGCGAACCGCCACGTCGCCTTCGGCTACGGCGCCCACGTCTGCCTGGGCCAGCACCTGGCGCGGATGGAGATGCGGATCCTTTGGGAGGAACTGCTGCCGCGCCTCCAGTCCGTCGAACTGGACGGCGAGCCGCGCCGCATGGAGGCCAGCTTCGTCTGCGGCCCCAAGTCCGTACCGATCCGCTTCAAAATGCACTGATGAAGACCGGAGCCACCGCCAACGGTGGTGCCCAGGAAAGGACTAGGCGGCCGTCCCGGAGCTTGTTGATTTTCCTGGGTTTTGCCAACCCCGTGTGCACCTGTGTGTCCTAGGCTTGTGGCCCGTGACGCTCAAGGCGTTCCTACACGGGGAACCCGTCATACACAACGGGCCGGCCGCCAGCCTCGCCTCCAGGCTCGATGGTTTCAGCATCGCTTATCTGAGGCCCCATGTTCCAGGCGGGCCGTGCGCGCTTCCCCCCATGGGGGTGCAATCGCTGCCGCTGGCTCCTACATGGCAACACCTACAAAAGAGAGGGGGGACTGTCCGCATGAGCTACCGCTGGGGATTTGATCTCTTCGGCAGCAACCTGATCGCCGGCCTGAGCTGGTCGCTTCATGGTCCCGACATAGCCATCCTGCGCTACGAGGAGGATGACCGCCCGCCGGTCTACTTCTGGTCGTCCGTGCACCTCGATGAGCTTACGCCGGGACCCGAGCTGTTCGCACGCGCTGCCGCCCTCAAGGTGGTCTTCGACGGAGCCCTGTACCTGCTTACGAGCAGCTACCGACCCGACCGGCTGGGCGATCTGTACGACATGCGGAGTGATAAGCGGGTGTCCGCCTATGAGGTTGCGGCCGGCGGCGACCCCTTCTCCTCAACCATCGTCAGGCGCCCGCTCGACAAGGACGCGCGGAGGTTGGTCTCCGACCAGATGCTGGAAGGTGCCATCTACTTGGCTCGCAGCGACCTTGCTGTGCGAGGCATGCTGACGGTTCTCGGCACTCACGGCCTTACCTACGCGTCCCTCTATCAGTTGATGGACTTCTTGAAGACGCACGGCATGAGCGAGGACGACATTGTGGCCGCGGCGGGGTCCACCAAAGCCGAACTCAAGCGGTTCACGCACACGGCAAACAACTTCGCGGCCATCGGGCCTGCCGGCCGTCACGGCGACTTGGGTTATCAGCCACCACGCAAGCCAATGACCATCGACGAAGCGTCTGCGCTCATCCTTCCGGCGGCGCAGCGTTTTATCGCTAAGCGCATCGTTGCAACGATGAAGGCCACTTCGTAGCGGCCGTCTCACACGACCGTGGCCCAGCGAGACGTCTCACCACCCCTACTGTGTCGTCTCACAGAAGTCGATTTGACAATCTGAGACAACTCCGCCACAACATCTAAGAGTTCATTGAGACGGAGGCGAACATGATCGTCGGTTACGCACGGACTTCCACGACAGACCAGACGGCCGGCCTGGAGGCCCAGGAGCGCGACCTGAAGGCCGCCGGATGTGAGCGCCTCTTCATCGAGCAGGTGTCGTCGGTGGACGTGGTGGCGCGCGAGCAGCTTGCCCAGGCGCTCGACTTCATCCGCGAGGGCGACACCCTGGTTGTCACCAAGCTCGACCGACTGGCGCGCTCCGTGGCTCACCTCCTTGAGATCAGCGGGCGCATCAAGGCCAAGGGCGCGCACCTGCGTATCCTCGACCTCGCCATCGACACCTCCACGGCCACGGGCGAGCTGCTGCTCACCATGGTGGGCGCCATCGCCCAGTTCGAGCGCTCGATCATGCTGGAGCGCCAGCGCGAGGGGATCGCCAAGGCCAAGGCTGCCGGCAAGTACCGGGGCCGCAAGCCGACCGCCCGGGCTCAGGAAGGCGACGCCCGCCGGCTCGCCGCCGAGGGTCTGCGTCCCGTGGAGATCGCGCGCCGGCTCGGGATCAGCCGCGCCTCGGCCTACCGCCTGCTCGCAGCCGACTAGCGGCCCGCCGTTCGGCGGTAGTTTCCGAGTTCGATCTCGTCCATCAACATCGGCCCGCGGGTGTCGTCGTAGATCGGCGACAGGCCAAAGACGCGGAGCTTGCCATCGGGCAGTCGCTCCAACCGAGGATCGTCCGGTGCGGCGTGAGCGAGGATGTCTCTGAGGCCCGCCGCAGTCAGCAGCACCGCCCGGACCTCTACACCGTGCCGCTCGAAGGACTGACGCTCCAGTTCGAGCATCTCCAGTACCCTGCTCATGATCGCCTCCCTCTGAGCGCCGACACTAGTCCATGCGGGTGGCCCTAGACGACTCCTGCGACGCTCTGGCGGGCTGCCCACGAGGTCGCCGGTGGGGTACTAAGTGAACCTCTGATGGGGCCATCTGCGGCCCTCCGAGTGCGAGCGTAACAGTGCCCAAGCGTCCCAGCGGCAAGGACCGCACGAGCTACCAGCTCGCACTCCAGGATGTGGTCCCCACGTTCGACCCCCTGGAGATCAAGCCTGCGCCGAGCGCCGACCCGCGCCACTGGGTCATGGAGGCCGAGGCCGCGCGGATGCTAGGCCTCAGCAAGAAGGCGCTGGAGAGCCGCCGCGCCCGGGGAACGGGTCCCGCCCACCACAAACGCTACGGCTACGCCGCCTACTACCTCGACGACCTCGACGCCTGGGCGGCGTCCAAACCGAAGGGGTATCGCGCGCCCGCGCCGGACTGAGTTCCGAGGGGGGTGTCGCCCCTACTATGGAGCCGGATCGGGCACGTCCTTACGGCCCCCAGTATGGACCTCGAGGCCCCCCCCGAGGGGATGGCCCCCCAGTGAGAGCCGGGGAAGGGGATCATCACCCCATGCCTCAGCAGAGGACGCCCCGCACCCTCTCCTCCACGCCGGTGCCGCTCCATCCCTTCACCACCGGCCAGGCCGCGACGCCGCCGCGATCCGACAGCACGGCCCGATAGGCGAGGAACATCGTCTCTCCGAGCTTGTACTCATCCCGCGCTGCGACCACGAAGCTGTCATGCACCGGCAGCACCGGCCGGCCCCTCGCCGTGAAGTAAGCCAGCACGCCCGCGGCAATCCGGCTGTCGAGGTTCTGCAGCTCCAGCGCCCTGGCCGAGCGCAGCCAGGGCCGGATGGCCTCGTGCTTCGCCTCCAGGGCCGCCAGCAGGTCCCCATAGCTGCGCCCCCGGGGAAGCACGAGGTCGGCCGGCCTCCTGATCCCGGCGCCGGGACCGACCGCGAGGAGCTGGTTGAAGGCCACCTTGACGGCGCCCCGGTCCACGGGCGCCCACGCCCCGCCGAGGTCATAGGGGTCGTCCTCCAGGTCCAGCGGCCACCCCGCCAGGTGGTAGGCCATGCGGGGATGGAGCGCCTTGAAGTCCAGCTCCACCACCGGCTCGCCGTCGATGGTCAGCCGCTTCCGGTCAGCCGACGGCATGGTCATCCACCAGCCGCCGTAGAACCGCCCGCCGGCCCTCCAGGAGCCGTTGTTGAAGACCCGGTAGAGGCGGGCCCGGTGCAGCTCCACAGCCTCCCCAGCGCCCTCGTCCGCGTCCTCCAGCGGCCGGGTCATCGGGTCCCATCGGTCTCCCCCGGGGCGGATGTCGTGGCGCTGGGCGACCGCCGACCAGGCCCTCAGCTCCTCGCGCATCCGGCAGGTCTCGCCGGTGTCGTCGTAGCCGAGCAGTGGCTTCGTGCCGCCGCGCGTCGCCGCGGGGCCTTTGAGGACCACCAGTTCCGCGGCCTCGCGCACCCCGATGTCGTCCAGCCCGATGCCGCGGCCTGCGAAGTACGCTACCAGCCGATCCGTCGCCCGCAGTCGTGAGCGGTAACCCCCGCCGCCCAGCGCCTGGCGCCGGTAGCTGCCCGCCCTCGTCTCGGCGTAGCTGCCCGCCTCCAGGAACCCCACCACCGCCTCGACGGTCGTTCGCGTCGCCTCGGGATGGACATACCGCCGCTGCAGGGCCTCGTAGTCGGCGTTGCGGCGTGAATACGCCAGCCACCGCTCCGCGTCCTCGCCGGCCGCCGCGAACAGGTCCAGCGCAATGGCCCCCAGCGTGGCCTCCAGGCGCGCCCGGTCGTCCGCACGCCGCGCCCGCCGGCGAGGCTCCCAGGCTTCCATCTGCACGAGCAGTTCGGCCAGCGCCGCCCTTGCCGCCGGCGTGGCGGGCGCCCGGTCCCACGACAGGGGCCGGCTGTTCCTCAGATGAGGGCGGTCGGGGAAGGGCGCGACGGCCGCCGCGTCGCTGGAGGGTGATACGCGCACTAGGACCGCGACTACCGCCCGCCGCCCCGGCCCGCAACGCGCAGCCTGACGCACCGGCGCCGTCGCACGCCCGCTCCCGCTTGCCCGCCCCTGCTTTGTTTCCGGGTTCGACCCGAACAGGCGCCAGTCATCGCTATCCGACCGCCGGCGACCCGAATGAGATGCGATCCAGCGTCAGTGTCATGCTGTCGAGCCCGCCCTGCTGCTCTGTCGCGACAATGCTGCCGTGCGCACGAAGGTGAAAACACTGCGCCTCAACGTCCTCCAACGCGACGCCAAGCCTCTCCAGAGCGGTCACGTCCCCGAGGTCTCTCAGGTCGCCCCAAGTGGGCTCGTGGAACCATGCGTCGGCCTTTTCAGTGGCCTCGACGCAGCGCCGAAAGATGCTAGGGGTGACATTGAGCTGCAGGAACAGGTTCTGCTCAGGGGCAATGAGCCGCCCCGTCGCTGACAGTCCCTCGTCCTGGTTCTGCCACACGCTTAGCATCGCCCGGTAGAAGGTCGACTTGGGCGTCGACAACCAGGATGGGACACGCACCAGCGCAGCAACGCCCCGCGTCATCGCGCACCCAAACTGCTCCATCTCAGAAGCCCGCTCTTCCGACGCCAACGCGGGCAAGTCCAGGGTGAAACCGTACTCGGCGAGCTCGCGATGGAAGAGGCAGTCGATCCAGACTTCGAGATCATCCGAACTGCTCGCAAGCCTGTTCTCGAACCGCATGGGGTACTCTCTGGTGGTCAAGCGGCGGGCCTCCTCAGGGTCCATCCCAGGACCGCGAACGGAAACGCCGAGACAAGGTTGAGGACGCTCCAGGTGTCGCGGTCGAAGTGGACCCGGAACACCGGGTTGTAGAGGATCGCCAGCCCGACGAAGAGCCAGCCCAGCCACGACCTCTGGCCGGCCGACAGCAGGGCATAGGCCGTGTAGACGGAGGCCCCGCACACCATCAGGCGCAGAAGCGTGTAGAACCCGTACGGCCACCACGGCGCGACGGCCACGACCAGCAGCGCCAGGGGCACGGCCCAGACGGGCGCCGGAAGCCGGGCCTGGAGGTCGCCGTCCGCGGCCATCAGGCGTCCGCCTTGGCCAGCGCCGCCGCCACCTTGCGGAACTTCTCCAGCGCCAGCTCCAGGTTCTCGACGATCTCCGCGGCGACCTCGTCGGGCGGCGGGAGGCTGTCGGGGTCGATGTGGCCGTCGTCCTTGCGCCAGAAGATGTCGAGGTTGAGCTTGTCGCGGCCCTTCACGTCGTCATAGGCGAATCGCCGGAACCGCTCGCTCTCCTGCCGCTCATGCTGGCGGCCGGTCTTGAAGGCCGCCACGAAGTCGTCCAGGTCAGCGCGCTTCAGAGGCCGCTCGCGCAGCGTGAACCGCTGGTTGGTGCGGAAGTCGTAGACCCACAGCGCCTCGGTCGCGACGCCCTCGCCCGCCGGGGCGCGGTCGAAGAACAGCACGTTGGCCTTCACGCCCTGCTTGTAGAAGATCCCGGTGGGCAGCCGCAGCAGGGTGTGGAACCGGAACTCGGTGAGCAGCCTCTTCCGCAGCGTCTCGCCAGCCCCGCCCTCGAACAGCACGTTGTCGGGCAGCACCACCGCAGCGGTCCCCTGCGGGCCCATCACCGACATGATGTGCTGCAAGAAGTTCAGTTGTTTGTTGCCCGTGGTGACCGTGAAGTCCTCGCGGACATAGTCCTGCCGCTCGGTGTCGATCCCGCCCCCGTCGTTGACGATGCGGAACGACTGGCGCTTCCCGAACGGCGGGTTGGCCAGGATAATGTCCCAGCTCTCGGCCGGCTTGGTCAGCAGGGCGTCCGCCGCGACCACCGGCGACGCGTCGCCGCCGATCCCGTGCAGGTAGAGGTTCATGGCGCACAGCCGCACCACCTCGGGCACGATGTCGTAGCCGCGGAAGGTCTCGCGCCGCAGCCGTTCGTTGACCTTGCGGTCCCGCGCCGCGGGCTTGGCCTTCATGTGCTCGTAGGCGGCCAGCAGGAACCCACCGGTCCCACAGGCAGGGTCGCAGATGGTCTCCGTGGGTTGCGGGTCGACCACCTCGACCATGGCCTGGATGAGCGCCCGCGGGGTGAAGTACTGGCCCGCCCCACTCTTCACCTCGCCGGCGTTCCGCTCCAGCAGGCCCTCGTAGATTGTGCCCTTTACGTCCACGTTCACGCCCATCCAGGTCTCGCCGTCGATCAGGCTGACCAGGCGCTGGAGCTTGGCGGGATCGTCGATCTTGCTCTCGGCCTTGAGGAACAGCGTGCCGACGAAGTCGGTGCGTTTCGAGAGCTTGGCCAGCGCGTCCTTGTAGTGGGCGTCGAGCGCCTCCCCGGACTTCGACCGCAGGGTCTCCCACTGGAACTCCGGGGGGATCAGCGAGGGCTCGCCGAGCAGCTTGGTCCGCTCGTCGTCCATCTTCAAGAACAGGAGGAAGCTGATCTGGCCGACGTATTCACCGTAGCTGACGCCCTCGTCGCGCAGCACGTGGGCGTAGTTCCAGACTTTGCTGATGAGCGTCTGTTCGTTCACGCGACGAGGTCTCCCCGGAAGGCGGCGGCGAGGACACCAGCGCGAAGCGCGTCGACGGTTGAGACGTCAATCCAGTCGTCTGGCGCGACTGAAAGCGAGGTGCGAACTCGCCTCGCAATCTCCGCTTGCTCATCTAGAGGCGGAATGGGGAATGCGAAGCCGGCAAGCTGCCTCGTGTACATGTGTTGGATGAGACTGCCAGTGTTCAGGTCGCCGACAAATCGCCTGAAGATTGGAGATTGGAAGACACGAAGGAGGAACTCCGGGTCCACAAGGCTAGGCGTGAGACGCGCCAGTCGCTGGTTTAGGAGACACCGGTCGTCGGAACCGGTTCGGCACACCCTGCCGAGAAAATCGTCCCTTAGAGACTGGGCCGTGAGGTTCATAATCAGCTCGCCCCCGCGAACCAAAAGGTCGTCGTTCTCAGCCGCGTACCGCTCTGGGAGTCGACGCGTGTTGTCGGGCGTCCAGGCTAAGGCCCCGCTTGCACTCAGATTGCCGGGTCGAAGGAGCTTCACCCCTTCTGAGCTGTAGTCTGTGCTGGGGAACGCCCGTCCGTTCTGCGAGGACCCAACTTGATCCCAGGTGGCCCATGTCCAGTCAGCGGGCAGCGGCGAACGTTCTGCCTCATTGGGTGAGCTTCCGTTCTCGCTCCTGCCGGGCCGGCTGACCCCTTGCTCCTTCCGCAGCTGAGCGATCCGCTCCACAAGTTGCCCGCCCGTCTCGCTCACGGATCGCCCACGCCGCCAGTCAGAGGTTAGGTCACCCATGACTGCGGCCTGGAGCACGCTTCGGCGATAGGCATCAAACTGCATGCAAGCACGTGCGTAGGATCGCCGACCTTCGCCAATCTCAGTGAAGAGTTCTTCGATCCGGTCGACGATCCGCCGTTGGGTCCCGGGAGCAGGAAGCGGAACAGGGCGTCGCATCAGCCGGCCCGCTTCGATGCTGTTCACTGTTGTGCCGTTCTTGGAGCACTCGCCAAGGACATCATCAGCCGTTCGGCGCAGGTAGTAAGCGAGGAACCTCGGGTCCACATCCGGCCGCGGATGGAGTGCGCGGAGGTCCTGGTTGATCGTCACATCCCGACGTGTCACCGCTACGGGAAAGCTGTGCTTCAGGATGCCCGACCGCATTACGCAAACAACTGACCCTGACGGTATGCGTTTCGCGGCCGAGTTCCGGATCGCCTCGTCTGTGATCTTGTCCTCGGCATCGTCGATGTAGTCGGCCTTCATGTCCTTCGCCGAGACCCAGGGCACGCTCCCGCCAGTCCAGAACGCGGGGTTAGCTTTGGACGGCGTCCCGCCGCCGTACCAGTCCCCGAGGCTACCTAGCAGCTCCCAGCGCCAGCCGTCGGGCAGCTTCCACGGGCCGTCCACGGGCCCGGCCTCCACCGCCGCGCGATTCCCCCTCGACACCAACTCCCCCTACGCCACCAGCGCGTCCGACAGGTCTTCGATGAGCCCGTCCAACCGCGATCCGAACGCCTGACGTGCGGCGATCACGCCGCCCCGCTCGGCGAACTGGGGGAGTTCCTGAAGGTCGCGGAGGTGCAGGTCAACGTTGGCGGCCAGATGGTCGCGGATCGCCTCCAGCCAGGCCCGCTGCTCGGCCGTGTAGGCACGCCCCGCCCGCTCCTCGCGGCCGATCCACAGGTTGAAGCGGCCGGCCACCTCGGACGACAGCGGGGCGAGCGTCTCGGCCTGGCCCAGCGCATAGCGCACCAGCGCCACCACGTCGGTTAGCACCCGCGCCGGATCGGCCCGCAGGGCGCCGTTCGAGAGCCGCTTGTAGGCGTGCCACACGGCCGCGGGCTCCAGCAGCCAGGGGGGCCGCGCCAACGCGCTCCGCAGCTCCTCCAGGCTCTCGTAGGTCAGCCGACGGGCCGCGTAGGGCTTGCCGTAGAGGATGCTGAGCGCCGTCAGCTCGTCCTGGTTCTCGTCCAGGAACTGCCGGAACTTCCCGGTCATCGCCTCGGCCGCGCCGGCGTCGAACCCCGTCGAGATCACCGCGTCGGGCGTGAACTCGTCGATCACCACCTCGCTCTGAGACTTCAGCTCGATGAGCACCTTGCGCAGCCTGGGGTCGTCGAACACCCGCAGCGCCTCCTGCCTCAGCCGTGCCGCCGTCTCGTCGAACCGGGCAGCTAAGACCGCGCCCGGCGTCGCCTCCTGGGCGGCGGCCTCGATGCGGTCGTTGTCCAGCGACTCCAGGAGCCCGGCAGCGATGTCCTTGGGCGTGCGCCCGCCGGTGACGGCCGCCACCCGCGCCCGGTCCTCGTCGGTCAGCTTGCGGTCCAGGGCGGCCAGCCGCGCGGCCAGGGTGGAGACCACGTCGGGGTCGCTGCGCCCGCTGGCGACCTGTTCCAGCAGCTTGTCGAACGCGACCACCCGCTCCCGCTCCATCGGCGCGGAGATGGTCTTGGCGCTCTCGGTCACGCCCACCGCGTCGATGATGACGAAGCGGTCCTTGGTGCGGGCGTCGGGCGTCACCTTGGCGAGGTCGGCGTCCGCCACGGTGCGCACGCCCCGGCCCTTCATCTGCTCGAAGTAGAGCGCCGACTTCACGTCCCGCAGGAAGACCAGCACCTCTACCGGCTTGATGTCGGTGCCCGTGGCGATCATGTCGACCGTTACCGCGATGCGCGGGTTGTAGCTGTTGCGGAACGCCGCAATCAGCGTCTCCGGGTCCACGTTGCCGGTGTTGTAGGTAATCTTCTTGGCGAACTCGTTGCCCTTGCCGAACACCTCGCGGGCGATGTGGACCACCTCCTCGGCGTGGTGGTCATCCTTGGCAAAGATCAGGGTCTTCGGGACCTCGTCGCGGCCGGGGAACAGCTCCGTCGACAGAGTGTCCCTGTAGGTCTCCAGGACCGTCCTGATCTGGTTGGGCGCGATGACCGAGCGGTCCAGTTCGCTGGGCGCGTAGATCAGGTCGTCGGTCAGCTCCTCGTACCGCTGGCGGCGGGTGTGGCGGTCGCGACGGGGCACGGTGAACCCGGCAGGCACCCTGCCGCCCCGCTCGCCGATCTCCGTGCGGATGCGGAACACCTCGAAGGGCACGTTGACGCCGTCGATGACGGCGCGCTCGTAGGGGTACTCGGCCACGAGGTTCTTCTGGAAGTAGCCCAGGGTGTGCGCCGAGGGCGTCGCGGTGAGGCCGATGGTGAAGGCGTCGAAGTACTCCAGCACCTGCCGCCAGGTGCCATAGATCGAACGGTGGCACTCATCGACGATGACCACGTCGAAGGTCTCGGGCGGCATGTCGGCGCTATAGGCGACGGCCCTAGGCGACCCTCGGGTCTCCCCCTCGTAGGCGCTGACCTCTTCGTCCTCCTCGCTCAACTCCTGGCCCGAGAGCTGCGCGAACACCCGCTGGATGGTCGAGATGACCACCTTGGCGTCCCGGTCGAGCCCCGCGGTGCCCAGGCGCTGGACGTTGTACAGCTCGGTGAACAGCCGCCCCGTGCCCGGTGGGCGATACGCCTGGAACTCCTTGAGGGTCTGGCGGCCGAGGTTGTTGCGGTCGACGAGGAAGAGGACGCGCTTGGCGTCGGCGTGGGCCAGGAGACGGTACGCCAGCGTGGCTGCCGTGAAGGTCTTTCCGGCCCCCATGGTCATCTGGACAAGGGCGCGCGGCTTGCCGCCCGCCAGGGAGGCCTCCAGGGCAGTGATGGCTTCCGTCTGGCAGTCGCGGAGGCCCGTGACGTCGAGCGGCGGGAGCCCCTGCAGGCGGCCCCTAAGGGACGTCCCGGCCTTCAGCCACTCCAGCAGCGTGGCGGGCTGGTGGAAGCCGAAGAGGTAGCGCGACCGCTGCTCGTGATCGGCTCGGTCGCTGAAGAGTATCTCCGACCCGCTGGCCTCGTAGTCGAACCGCAGGGGATCGCCCCAGTTGCCCAGGTGGCCGGGGAGCTTGTCCTGATAGCCGGACGCTTGGTCGGCCACGCCGGACAGCGTCACCCCTTCCGGCTTGGCCTCGATGACCCCGCATGCCCTACGATCCACGAAGAGCAGGTAGTCGCACGGCCCGGCCGCCAGCGGGTACTCCCGCACGGCCACGCCCAGCCCAGCGCCGAGGTTCATCTCGTCGCGGTCCTGTACGATCCAGCCCGCCCCCTCAAGCTGAGCGTCGATGAGCTGGCGCGCTTTCTGTTCCGGCGTCGCCACGAGGGCACTTTGGGTTGCATGCGCCGCCGTGGCAACGGGCGCTCGTCAGAAGGGGTTGGCCCTGCATCGGTCCATCAGCTCTCCCCACTCGCTGACCGAGAACTCGCCTCGGAGGCGGTTGAGGACGTACCTGGAGATGGCGTGGCGGCGCATGATCTCGGGTTCGGATCGTGCGTCCGCCATGTCGATGAGGACGGCGCGTCGCAAGGCGTCGCGCGAGGGGTGGTTTCCGGTCTTCATGAGGAGCCTTCGTTGGTGAAGGCGTCGCAACTAGACCCTTTTGCCCGTCGCCGCTGACCTATTCGCGAACATCCATGGGATGTCTTTCAGCGTCATGCCGCCGCCTCGACGCCACCGGCGACCGGGATGCCGACCGCCGGATAAGCGACCTTGCCAAGCTGCGCTGCGAGTTGCTCCATGTTCCGCCCGTTCCCGTAAGCCGCGGCCACCGGGTCCGCCCCGCGCTGCCGGCCCGCCAGCACCTTGCCCTCCAGCGTCTCCTCTATGCCGGCGTCGCGCAGCGCGTCCTGGAAGCTGTGGCGCAGGGAGTGCAGCGTGAGGTTCCCGCTGTTGACGCCCTGCCCGCGCAGGCCGCGCGCCTCCAGGAGACGGCGGAACCAGTCGGTCACGTGGTCCCCGTAGTGGCCGTTGGCGTCCTGCCGCGCCTCCGGGAAGAGCTGCCGGTCCCCGGCGCGCCGCCGCGCCTCCACGTAGTCGAGGAAGCCCAGCCGGATCAGCTCGGGATGGATGGGCAGGAACCGCTTGGTGTGGCGGTTCTTCAGTCGCCGAAGGTCGTTCGGCTTGACGTCGATGGCCGCGACGCCGTCCCGCTCCACGATCTCCTCGGTCAGCAGCCCGCACGGCTCGCCGATTCGCAGGCCGTGGTAGAGCGACAGCAATGGCGCCCAGTAGAGCGACGGCTTACCCCCGGGCGCCGTATCGCCAGTGGACCAGGGCGCACCGCCGAACACGGCGGCGAGCTGGTCGGGCGTGAAGGCGTCCCGCTTGTCCTGCGGCGCGACCGCCTCCACCACGCGGAGCCCCACGAAGGGATTGTACTCCGTCCAACGCTCGCGCAGGCCCCAGCCGAAAAGAGCGACGCTGAGGGCCATGTAGCTGTCGTTTATGGACTTCGGGCTGATCGTCGGCAGGCCGAGCGACTGGGCCGCGGCGACGGCCGCAGGGACGGGCAGCGCCGCCAGTTCCCGGTTCTTGCCTAGGTTCCGCGGTAGGCCCTTCACCACCTCGAACACCTCGCGGGCCGCCTCGCGGTCCACCGAGCGCACCTCGCGGTTTGCCCCCAGGGTGTCCCTGAGGACCCTGAAGACGGGCCTGTAGGCGTTCACGGTCGACTGCGACCACCGCGCGGCGTTGTCTGCCTCATAGGCGCCGATGAGCCCGTCCAGCGTCCGCGATGTCGGCGCCGCCGCGACGGACGGCTCGGCCGCCTCTAGCTCCTGGAGGATCGGGTCCGCCGGCCGGTGGCCGAACTCGCCGCGCATCTTCGCGAGCGCCGTCTCCTCCAGGGCGATCCAGGCGCGCATGAGGGTCTGGCACAGGAGCCCGAACGAGGCGTCCTCCCGGTCCACGTTGAGGCCCGTGCGCGAGAGGAGGCCGTCCACCAGCGGATAGAGGGTCGAGTAGTCCGCCTCGCCGAGCTGGCGGCGCTTGCGGACCAGCCCCTCCTCCTGCGTCTCGATGAACCGACGCCGCTCCTCGCGCTCCACTGCGTCGCGCTGCTGGGGCCGAGGGTTCGGCTCGAACGCGCCCTGCGCGGCCTCGTACCACCGCGCCACCAGCAGCGTGATCTCACCAGCGCCGAGCGGCCGGGGCGCGGCCTCCAACTGTCGCGCCTTGGCCACCGCGACGGCGTTCTGGAACTCTTGGAGGGCTCCCGGCAGCCTGAGAAGCGCCTCGGAACGGCTGTCCGTCCGCAGCGAACGCTTGAAACTGCCGTCCCCGAGCGCGCCCCAAATCTCCTTGGGCCACCTCACACGGCAGTACCAACGGCCGCCGACCTGAACCAGATACTGGGTGTTCTTCATCTCGCGTGCTGCCCCATGTGTACCAACGATGTGTACCGGGGCTCTCAAAAACGCGAGGAAACTCAACTACATCAATCACCTATCGGACGGTGGTGCCCAGGAAAGGACTCGAACCTTCACGGCCGTTAAGCCACTGGCACCTGAAGCCAGCGCGTCTACCAATTCCGCCACCTGGGCCCCGTCCGTCGGATCGGGAGGCGGCTACATATGGCAACGCCCCGGTGGGGTCAACGGCCCGATTGCGAGGGGACGCAGCATCGTCTAATCCGCGGCCATGCAGAACCTCGTCACCGTGTTCGGCGGCTCCGGCTTCGTGGGCTCCCAGGCCGTCCGCTACCTCGCCAAGGCCGGCTGGCGCGTGCGGGTCGCGGTCCGCAACCCCAGCCTCGCGCACACGATGCGCCTGCTGGGCGACGTGGGCCAGGTGGACGTCGTCCAGGCCAACGTCCGCGACCTGCCCTCGGTGGAGCGGGCGCTGGCGGGCGCCACGGCGGCGCTGAACCTCGTGGGCGTGCTCTACGAGACCGGCCGCCAGGGCTTCCAGGCCGTCCAGGTGAAGGGCGCCGAGAACGTCGCCGTCGCCGCGAAGGCCCAGGGCGTGGAACGCGTGGTCCACGTCTCGGCGATCGGGGCCGACCCGCAGTCGCCCTCGAAGTACGCCCGCACCAAGGCCGAGGGCGAGGCGGCGGTGCGCGCGGTCCATCCCGACGCCGCGATCGCGCGGCCGAGCGTCGTGTTCGGCGTCGGCGACCGGTTCTTCAACAAGTTCGCGGCGATGGCGCAGTTCGCCCCGGCCCTGCCCCTGATCGGCGGCGGCCACACCCGTTTCCAGCCGGTGTTCGTGGGCGACGTGGGCCGGGCGCTGGCGAAGATCGTCGTGGACCCGGCGTCGGCCGGGCAGACCTTCGAGCTCGCCGGCCCCGCCACCTACAGCTTCCGCGAGCTGATGGAGGCCATGATGGCCGAGACGCAGCAGCGCCGCCTGCTGGTTCCCGTCCCCTGGCCCGCGGCCCGGGTGCTGGGCGGCCTGTTCGACCTGGGCGCGTTCCTGGTCCCGCCGCCGGTCACCGCCGACCAGGTGGAGGCGCTGCGGACCGACAACGTGGCCGGCGGCGGCCACCCGGGCCTCGCTGACCTCTGCGTCACGCCGACGACGCTCGAGGCGGTGCTGCCGACCTACCTCTACCGGTATCGCAAGGGCGGGCAGTACGCGGACCAGGAGCAACGGGCGTTGGCTGGACTCTGACGCAGGATCGGTCTGCATTCGCGCAGGCATCCAGGGCGGCGCGGCGGGGGTGACCCGAGCTCGATGACAGGAGCCTGAATTGCCCGCCGGACCAGGCCTGCCCCACAAGACCCGCGACTTCGCCAACCACCATATGGACTCGACCTACTGGGACGGGTTCGCCTTCCGCGACGACGACGTCATCGTCTCCACCTACGCCAAGTCCGGCACCACCTGGACCCAGCAGATCGTCGCCCAGTTGATCTTCGCCGGCGACCCCGACGTCTCGGTCGCCGAGATCTCGCCCTGGTGGGACATGCGCATCGTGCCGGACGCGGTCCGCGACATGGTCGACGCCCAGACCCACCGCCGCGTCGTGAAGACCCACCTGCCCGCCGACGCGTTGGAGATCTCGCCGAGAGCCAAGTACCTCTACGTCGGGCGCGACGGCCGCGACGTGGTGTGGAGCCTGCACCACCACCACACCGGCTTCCGGCCCGACGTGTTCGACCTGTTCAACAATGCGCCGCGGCCGCTGGTCGGCGAGAGGTTCGGCCCGGCCGAGCCGGACGTGCGGCGCTACTTCCACACCTGGCTCGAGGAGGACGGCCGGCCGTTCTGGTCGTTCTGGGAGAACACCTCGACCTGGTGGGCGCTGCGCCGCCTGCCGAACGTGAAGCTGGTCCACTTCGCCAACCTGAAGGCCGACCTCGCGGGAGAGATGCGTGGGATCGCCGCGTTCCTCGACATCGGGATCTCGGAGGCCGACTTCGCCCGCGCCGTCAGGCACTCCACCTTCGACTGGATGAAGGCCAATGCGCCGCGGATCGCGCCGCTGGGCGGCGATCCCTGGGAGGCCGGCGCCGGCCACTTCATCAACAAGGGTGTGAACGGCCGCTGGCGGGACGTGCTGAGCCCGGCGGAAAGCCTGGCCTACGAGCAGAAGGCCGTCGAGATGCTGGGGCCGGCGTGCGCCCGCTGGGTCGCGACCGGCGAAGGCGCCTGAGGCTCAGGCGAAGGTCAGGAGCGCCAGGCCGATCCCGCCGATCGCGATGCGCAGCCAGCCGAAGGGCGCGAGCCCGCGGCTGGTGACCACCGCCAGCATCGTGCGGATCACCACGATCGCCACCAGGAAGGCCACCACGAAGCCGATGGCGATCAGCGGCAGGGTGTCGCCGGTCAGTTGGTCGCGGCTCTGCCAGGCGTCCAGCACGAAGGCGCCCAGCATGGTCGGGATCGCCAGGAAGAAGGTGAACTCGGCCGCGGCCCGCTTCTCTACCCCGAACAGCATCCCGCCGACGATCGTGGCGCCCGAGCGCGAGACGCCGGGCATCATCGCCAGCACCTGGAAGAGGCCGATCGCCAGCGCCTTGGTCAGCGGCAGCTTGAACGGGTCGTGCGCGGTCGGCCGCGGCGCCATCCGGTCGATGAACAGCAGCACGACGCCGCCCAGGATCAGCGAGATGCACTGCACCTCGGGCGTCTCGAACAGCACCGCCTTGATGAAGTCGTGCAGCAGGAGGCCGAGCACCACCGACGGCAGGAAGGCCACGATGACAGTCAGCGCGAACTTGCGCGCCTCGGGGTCGCTGGGCAGCGAGATCACCTGCTTCCAGAGCTTCCCGAAGTAGAGGACGACCACGGCCAGGATCGCGCCGAGCTGGATCATCACCGCGAAGGTGTCCCAGAAGCCGTCGGGCAGGCCCATCGCCTTCTTGGCCAGCAGCATCATGCCGGTCGAGGAGACCGGGATGAACTCCGTCAGGCCCTCGATGACGCCAAGGATGATCGCATAGACCCAGTCCGGCAGCACGAGGCTCAACTCCGCGTTTCGAGGCGGGGACCATAGGGCCCGAATCTAATGATCTCAAAATTGGACTATATGGAGCGCCGATGCGCTTCCGAAGGCCGCACATGACCGACTGGCCCGTTCATATAGTCCTATAACGGTATCATCGGCTTCCCGGCCGCCGCTCCGGCGTCTAGAGGGCGCGCATGGCCGAGCGCATGCTGAAGTTCACCGTCACGCCCCGCACCACGCCCGAGAAGCGTGGGGCGCAGGCGCGCGCGCAGGATTTCCACGAGATCTACCGCGACTTCATCGACGCGAAGGCCCGCGAGCAGGCGTCGCGGTGCAGCCAGTGCGGCGTGCCGTTCTGCCAGACGCATTGTCCGCTCCACAACAACATCCCCGACTGGCTGCGGATGACCGCCGAGGGGCGGTTCGAGGAGGCCTACCAGCTCTCCCAGGCGACCAATCCGATGCCCGAGGTCTGCGGCCGCATCTGCCCGCAGGACCGCCTCTGCGAGGGGAACTGCGTCATCGAGCAGTCGGGCCACGGCACGGTGACCATCGGGGCCGTCGAACGCTACCTGACCGACAAGGCCTGGGCCGAGGGCTGGGTGAAGCCGGTCGCGGTCGGCGCCGACCGCGGGCAGTCGGTGGGGATCGTGGGCGCCGGCCCGGCGGGCCTCGCCGCCGCCGAGCGGCTGCGCGAACTGGGCTACGGCGTCACCGTCTACGACCGCCACGACCGGCCGGGCGGCCTGCTGGTCTACGGCATCCCCGGCTTCAAGCTCGAGAAGGAGGTCGTGGAGCGCCGCACGCGCCGGCTGGCCGAGGGCGGCGTCGAATATGCGCTGAACTTCGAGGTCGGCCGCGACGCGACGCTGGCCGACCTGCGGGCCAGGCACCAGGCGGTCTTCGTCGCCACGGGCGTCTACCGGGCGCGCGACATGGCCGTGCCGGGCGTGGGCTCGCAGGGCGTGGTCGCCGCGCTCGACTACCTCGTCGCGTCCAACCGCAAGGGCCTGGGCGACGCCGTGCCCGACTTCGACTCCGGCCGGCTGGACGCGGCGGGCAAGGCCGTCGTGGTGGTCGGCGGCGGCGACACGGCGATGGACTGCGTGCGCACCGCCATCCGCCAGGGCGCGACCTCGGTCACCTGCCTCTACCGCCGCGACCGGGCGAACATGCCGGGCTCGGACCGGGAGGTCTCCCACGCCATCGAGGAGGGCGTGATCTTCGAATGGCTGGCCGCGCCGAAGGCGGTCACGGGCGAGGCGCTGAAGGCGGCCGGCGTCGTCGCCGCGCGCATGCGCCTCGGCCCGCCGGACGCCTCCGGCCGCCAGGCCCCGGAGGAGGTCGAGGACGGCGCCTTCGACCTCAGCGCGGATCTCGTCATCAAGGCCCTGGGTTTCGATCCCGAGGACCTCCCCGCCGCCTTCGCCGCGCCGGAACTGGCCGTCACCCGCTGGGGCACGCTGAAGGCCGACCTGCGCACGCAGATGACCTCGATCCCGGGCGTCTTCGCCGGCGGCGACGTCGTGCGCGGCGCGAGCCTCGTCGTCTGGGCCATCCGCGACGGCCGCGACGCCGCC
>NZ_JAEUMO010000065.1 GCF_016793285.1 Phenylobacterium sp. | reverse complement strand
GGAGTCGGCGTGGAAGTGTCTGCCGAGTTCAGGGGGGACGATGTTCGGTCCGTTGCACGATGTCCGGGTCCTCGACCTTACCGGCGTGGTCTCGGGGCCATTTGGCGCGATGTGGCTGGCGGACCAGGGCGCGGACGTGATCAAGGTGGAGCCCCCCGTCGGCGGGGACCAGGGCCGTTACGTGGGCGCGGGTTTCCTCGGCTACAGCGCGCTGTTCGCCACCTGCAACCGCAACAAGCGCTCGATCGCCCTGGACCTCGCGAAGCCGGAGGGCGTCGAGGTGGCCCTGGCGCTCGCGGCGCGCGCCGACGTGGTGCTGGAGAACTTCCGCCCGGGCGTCGCTGAACGGCTGGGCATCGGCTATCGAGCGGTGCGCGAGCGGAACCCGCAGGTGATCTACGCGTCCATCTCCGGCTATGGGCCCCAGGGCCCCTATGCCGGCCGTCGGACCTACGACTCCATCGTCCAGGCCGGTTCGGGCCTGGCCGACATGCAGGCTGGGGGGCGAGAACCGCCCCAGCTCGTGAACAGCATAATCTGCGACAAGGTCGCCGGCCTGGCCGCGGCCCAGGCGGTCACCGCGGCGCTCTACGCCCGGGCGCAGGGCGGCGGCGGCCAGCAGATCTTCATATCGATGCTGGAGGCCACGCTCGCGTTCAACTGGCCCGACGTGATGTGGAACGAGACGTTCCTCTCTGAGGACTTCCGGCCGGGCCTGACGATCGCCGACACCTATCGGCTCTGGCCCACGCGTGACGGCCACATCGCCATCGTGTTCATCAGCGGCAGCGCCTTCCAGGACTGGTGCCGGGCGTTGAGCGCCCCGCCCGAGGTGGCGGGCGAGACGTTCGAGACCGAGGCGGACAGCCGCCTGCGCTGGCTGGAACTGCGGCCCCTCTGGGAGGCGCGGATCGCTGCGCTGGACACCGAAGAAGCTCTTCGCCGGTTCCACGCCGAGGGGGTTCCCGCGGGCCGCGTCGCGCGGCGCGGCGAGGTGGCCGGCGACCCGCAGGTCGTGAGCGACGGCTCGATCGTGCGTCTCGAACACCCCGAGTATGGCCCTATGCAGATGGCGCGGCCGGCGGCGCGCTTCGCGGGGTTCCGGCCTCCGGCCCCGCGTGTCGCGCCCGCCCTGGGCGGCGACTCGCTCGCGATCCTCGAAGAGATCGGCATGGGCGGCGAACGGGCCGAGCGGCTGCTGCGCGACGGCGTCGTCCGCACCCAGGCGGCGCCTGCCGCCTGACGCCACGTCTGCGTCGCCGATGCGGGGCGCGGCAGCAGGCATGACTTGAAAACATGACCCATGGGTCATATAAAGCGCGCGGAGAGGGCGAGATATGTCCAACGACCTGAGCACAGCGGCGCGGGGGGAGACGACGGCCGCGGCGCCGAGCGAAGCCCGCGCCGCGTCCAACGGGGCCGACGCGCTCATCCGCACCCTGGCCGACAACGGCGTGACGGCCTGCTTCGCCAATCCCGGGACCAGCGAGATGCAGTTCGTCGCGGCGCTGGACCGCGAGCCGCGGATGTCGGCGGTGCTGTGCCTGTTCGAAGGCGTCGCCACGGGAGCGGCGGACGGCTACGGCAGAATGGCGGACCGCCCGGCGGCGACCCTGCTCCACCTGGGAGCGGGCTACGCCAACGGCGGCGCGAACCTGCACAACGCACGCCGGGCGCGGACGCCGGTGGTGAACGTCGTGGGCGACCATGCCACCTATCATCGGGCCTACGATACGCCGCTTTCGAGCGACATAGCCGGCTGGGCAGCGCCGAACTCGGCCTGGGTCCGCAGCGCCGACCATGCCGACCGGGTGGGGCCGCTGGCGGCCGAAGCGGTCACCGCGAGTCTCGGCCCTCCCGGAGGCTGCGCCACACTGATTCTGCCCGCCGACAGCGCCTGGAACGCGACGGCGGTGCGCGGCCGTGCGCTCGCCCCATCGTCCCCCGTGGCGCCGGATGCAGAGCGCATCGCCGAGGTCGCGGCCGGCTTGCGGGGCGCAAAGGCCGCCGGCCTGCTGATCGGCGGTCGCGCTTGTCGGGCCCGCGGCCTGGCGGCCGCCGCGCGCCTGGCGGCGGCGGGCGTGCGCGTCTGGACGGAGACCTTCGTCGCGCGCCAGCGGCGTGGAGCCGGGATCTTCGCGCCGGCGCGGCTGGCATACTTCGGCGAGGTGGCGCACGACGAACTGGCGGACCTCGACACGCTGGTCCTGGTGGAGGCGCAGGCGCCCGCCGCCTTCTTCGCCTATCCCGACAAGCCCAGCGCGCTGTGGCCGGAGGGCTGCCGCATCGAGATGCTGGCCGGCGTGGACGAGGCCGGCGATGTCGCGCTCGAGATGCTTGCCGACCTGCTCGAGGCGCCGCCGGCCGGTCCCGTGGCGTGCGCGGCTGCGCCGCCTGCGCCACAGGGCGACCTGTTTCCGCAGTCCGCGGGCGCGGCGATCGCGCGCCACCTGCCGCACGACGCCATCATCTCGGACGACGCGGTCACTGCGGGGATGCCCATCTTCCTGCAGACCGCGTCGGCAGCGCCCCACGACTGGCTGATGCTGACGGGAGGCGCCATCGGGCAGGGGATCCCGCTCGCCATCGGCGCGGCCGTGGCCTGTCCTGACCGGAAGGTCGTCTCGCTGAACGGCGACGGCGCGGCGATGTATACGGTGCAGGGCCTCTGGACGATCGCGCGCGAGCAACTCGACGTCACCGTCGTGGTGTTCGCCAACGGCGCCTACAAGATCCTCAACGTCGAGTTCGGGCGGACCGGCTCGGGTCGGCCGGGCCCCGCCGCGCGGCGGCTGCTGGACCTCGGGCGGCCCACCATCGCCTGGACGACCCTGGCCGAGAGCCTGGGCGTGCCGGCGACGCGCTGCGAGACCGCCGAGGCGTTCGACGCCGCGTTCGCGTCCGCCATGGGGCGCCGGGGACCGCGCCTGATCGAGGCGGTGATGTCGCCGCCGCCACAGCGGGTGGGGGCCTAGTCGGATGGACTTCACCCGGCCCGAGGCGCACGCGCTGATCCGCGAGGGGGTGCGCCAGGTCTGTCGCGCCTTCCCCGACAGCTACTGGTCGGAATGCGACGAGCAGCACCGCTTCCCGTGGGCCTTCTACCAGGCGATGGCCGAAGGCGGCTGGCTCGGTATCGCGACGCCGGAAACCTACGGCGGCGCGGGCCAGGGGATCACCGAGGCGTCCATCCTGCTGGAAGAGGTGGCGGCGTCTGGCGCGGCGATGAACGGCGCCAGCGCCCTCCACATGTCGATCTTCGGGATGCACCCCATCGTGCGGTTCGGCTCCGAGTCGCTGCGCCGGCGATTCCTGCCGCGCGTCGCCACCGGCGACCTGCATGTCGCCTTCGGCGTCACCGAGCCCGACGCGGGCAGCGAGACGACCCGGATCGCCACGTTCGCCAGCAAGGTCGATGGCGGATACCGGGTGCGGGGCCGGAAGGTGTGGACCTCGAAAGCCCTGGAGTCGGAGCGGGTCCTGCTGCTCGTGCGCACCACCCCGGTCGAAGCGTGCGCGCGGCGGACCGATGGCCTCACCCTGCTCTTCGCGGAACTGCGCCGGGCCGAGGTGGACATCCGGCCGATCCCCAAGGCTGGGCGCAATGCGGTGGCGAGTTGCGAGGTGGCCTATGACGGCCTGTTCGTCAGCGAGGAGGACCGTGTCGGGGATGAGGGCGCGGGGTTCCGCTACCTGCTGGCCGGTCTGAACGCGGAGCGCATCCTCGTCGCGGCCGAGGCCCTGGGCATCGGCTGCGCGGCCCTGCGCCGGGCGACCGACTATGCGCGCGAGCGGGTGGTCTTCGGTCGGCCGGTCGGCCAGAATCAGGCGGTGGCGTTCCCGCTCGCCGAGGCGCGGATGCGCCTCGATGCGGCGGAGCTCGCGATCCGCGAGGCGTCATGGCGCCTGGATCGCGGCCTCGACTGCGGGTCGCAGGCGAACCGCGCCAAATGGCTCGCGGCCGAAGCGGGGTATGCGGCGGCGGACGCCGCGGTGCAGACCCACGGCGGCTTCGGCTACGCGCGCGAGTACCACGTCGAACGCTACTGGCGCGAAGCGCGGGTGATGCGCCTCGCGCCGATCTCCCAGGAAATGGTCCTCAACTACGTCGCCGAGCACGACCTCGCCCTCCCACGCGCCTACTGACCCGGCGGCCGACCGAACAAATAACCGAACTAGTCAGTCATATTAGATGAGGTAGATCTTGTTCGCGCGGGGTATCAGAAATCGGATCGACAAGAAAATGACGAAGAAACAATATGATAGCAGAAATCAAACCCTCGCAGATGATCCTGAAATAGCTGTTTCAATTTAATGATAAGAATGTCATATAGCGAACGCCTAGCCGACGAGCAGGCAGCGGGAAACGAGGGGGCTCACATGCGTCGTTGCAGTACGTCATGGATTGCGTTGGCGGTCGCCGCCGCCGGCTGCGTGGGGGCCGGCGCGGCCAGCGCCCAGACCGCGGTCGAAGAGGTGATCGTCACCGCGACGAAGCGGGAGGAGAACCTGCAAGCGGTGCCGGTCTCGGTGACCGCGTTCACGGCTCAGGAGCTGCAGCGTCGAGGCGCGGTGTCCCTGCGCGACCTGCAGTACTCGGTGCCGAACTTCAACTACTCCAGCAACGACTTCAACCGGCGGCCCGACGTGTCGCTGCGGGGCATCACCTCGACGGCCCGCAGCCCGGGCGAGGACGGCTCGATCGGCTTCTACGTCGACGGCGTGTTCCTGGCCCGGCCAACGGACTGGAACCCCGACATCCAGGGCCTCGAGCGGATCGAGGTGCTGCGCGGTCCGCAGGGGACGCTGTTCGGCAAGAACACCATCGCCGGCGCCGTGAACATGGTGACCAAGCGGCCGCAGGACACGTTCGGCGCCTCCGTCGACGTCGAGGCGGGCAACCACAGCGCGCTCCGCGCCGTCGGCATCGTCGACATGCCGCTGATCGCCGACAAGCTCTACAGCCGCGTCTCGATCACGCGCTTCCGGCGCGACGGCTTCACGCGCAACGTGTTCAATAACACCCGCGTCGACAGCGAAGACCGGTGGGGCGGCCGGCTGCAACTGCGCGCCAGGCCGTTCGAGAACTTCGAGGCGAACCTGAGCTACGACTACATGACCGAGACCCCCACGCGGGTCATGCGCGAGATCATCTCCGGCGCCAATCCGCTGACCTTCATTCCCGGTCCGCGCACGGTGTCGTTCGATCGAGCGAACGTGAACGACCGCACGCTGCAGGGCGTGCATCTGACCACGGACACCACCTTCGGCGACTACACGCTCACGACGATCACGGCCTATCGCAAGTCGTATGTGGACTTCCAGGTCGACGAGGACACCGGTCCGCTGGACGACCAGCGCACGCGGATCCTCGATCACAATCATCAGTTCAGCAACGAGGTGCGGCTGACCTCGCCGAGCGGCGGGCGGCTCGACTACGTGTTCGGCCTGTTCTACCTCGACGTCTATTCAGACCAGAGCGGGGGCTTCGTGCAGAACGGCGTGGCCAGCCCGTTCTTCCCCGGGCTCACGGGCGCCAACCGCACGGTGTTCACCAACAGCTACGCCGCCTACGGCAACGCCAACTACCACCTCAACGACCAGTGGACGCTGAATGTCGGCCTCCGCTACGGCTACGAGACCAAGCGGCTGGAGTTCTTCCGGTTCAACCAGAACGGCGGCTTCTTCGGCGGCGCCTTCCCGGCGTTCGGGCCGATCACGGACAAGATCCTGGACCACGACGTCTCGCCGATGGTCGGCATCCAGTACAAGCCCTCGGGCGACGTGATGGCCTACGCCAAGTGGTCGCGGGGCAACAAGAGCGGCGGCTGGAACGCCGGCCTCAGCTTCCGCGGGGCGGAGCCCTACAAGGCCGAGCGGGTCGACAACTACGAGGCCGGCTTCAAGGCCGACTTCCTCGAGGGCCGGGCGCGGACGAACGTCGCCGTGTTCTACATGGACTACCGGAACCTCGCGGTGACCACCTTCGGCGGCCTCGCCAACGGGGTGGGCTTCAACGTCGACAGTGCGGCGAAGGCGGTGATCAAGGGCGCCGAACTCGACTTCACCCTGGTGCCGGTGGACGGCCTGGAGATCGCGGGCGGCGTCGGCTACCTCGACAGCGAGTACAAGAACTACCGGGCATCCGCGACCGTCAACAACAGCGGCAACCGCCTGACCTTCGCGCCCAAGTGGAACGGGAATCTGCGTGTCCAGTACACCCGGCCGATCGGGGACGACCTCGACTTCATGGTGCGCGGCGAGTGGCAGTACCGCGGCAACCAGTACGGCAACCCGGCCAATACGCCGGCGTCGCTGACGCCCTCGTACAGCCTGCTGAACGCCCGCATCGGCATCGCGCGGCAGGACGAACGCTGGGGTGTCTACCTGTGGGGTCGCAACCTCGCCGACAAGGACTACCTGAACTATGCCGACACATTGGGCACGGACCGCGTCGGCACCTACGGCGCTCCACGGACCTATGGGGTCGCCGTGAACCTTCGGTACTAGGTTGCGCCGGCTGCGCCTCACCTCCCCGACGCGCGGCCTCTGCCCGGATCCGAGGAGCGTGTGATGCCGAAACCCCACATCGCTCACACGGGCGGGCTCCAGGCGAAGCATCTGCTCGCCTGGAGCCTCGTCTCCATCATCAGCAGCATGATGATGATACCGCTGAACGCCCTCATTCCGGCGTTCTATGCGAAGAACACCGCCATCGACCTGGCGACGATCGGCATCATCCTGATGGCGGCGCGGCTCTACGACGCCGTCGCCGATCCGGCCGTCGGCTACCTCTCGGACCGCACCCGGGGCCCGCTGGGCCGGCGCAAGCCCTGGATCATCGGCGGCGGCGTGCTGGCGACCGGCGCCGTCTACCTGCTGTTCAATCCCCCGGCCGCCGCCTCGGGCAGCTATCTGCTTCCCGTCCTGCTGATCTTCTACACCGCCTACAGCATGCTGGCGGTGCCGCACTCGGCCTGGGGCAGCGAGCTGTCGCGCGCCTACCGCGAACGCTCGATGATCTCGGGCGTTCTCACCTTCGCCAGCGTGGTGGGCCTGCTGCTGTTCATGGGCCTGCCGCTGCTGCTGTCGTCGCCGCTGCTGCCGCTGTTCGCGACCGCCGAAATCACGCCGCCGATGCTGAAGCTGCTGGGCTGGCTGATCCTCGCGCTGATTCCGCTCTGTATCGGCGCGGCGGTGATCTTCGCGCCCATCGGGACGAACGCCGACGAGTCCGGGGCGGTGACCCTGCGCGGCGTGGCCCGGTCGTTGCGCATCAACCGGCCCTTCTGGACCTTCGCCGGGGCCTACGCCCTGACCGGCCTGGCCTACGGCGTCTACTATGGGACGTCGTACATCTTCATCGACGCCTACCTGGGCATGGCCGACAAGTTCCCGGTGATCTACGCCACGGCCGCCATCGCGCAGATGGTGTCGATCCCGCTGTGGACGCGCCTGTCGCAGACATACGAGCGCAAACATATCTGGGCGTTGGGGATCGCCAGCTTCGGGCTGCTGCTCACCCTGCGCGTCTTCGTACCCCCAGGCCAGGCCGGCTTCCCGTGGCTGTTGGCGCTCGCGACCATCGCGAGCTTCGCGAACGCCGCGTCGCAGGTGCCGCAGATGGCGGTGCTCGCCGACTGCATCGACTACGACACGCTGCGCACCCGCGCGAACCGCGCGGGCTCGTACTACGCGATCCAGCAGTTCGTGCTGAAGGCCACCCTGGCGGCGGGCGGGGGCGCGGCGTTCCTGGCGCTGAGCCTGATGGAGTTCGACGCCAGGGCCGCCATCCATTCGCGCGCCAGCCTGAACGGACTGGCGCTGGTGCATACGGGCGCGCCGCTGATCCTGTTTACGGCCGCCGGCGTGATCCTGTGGCTGTTCCCGCTGGACCGCGACCGGCAACGTGTCATCCGTCGCCGGCTGGAGCGCCGGGCGGCCAGCGAAATGTCCCTGGTGTCAGGAGCGTCCCCGCATGGTTCATGAAGTTTCCTACGGCGCCTGGCCGTCACCGTGGACACCCGAGCTGGTGTCGACCGCGTCGGCCTTTCCCGTCTACTGGACCGGCCAGCTCGAGGTGGATCGCGACGGGGCGGTCTACGCGCTGATCCGCCGGCCGGAGGAGGGCGGGCGCAGCGTCGTCGAACGCGTCGCGCCGGGCGCGGCCACGACGATCACGCCGGACGGGTTCAACCTGCGCACCACGATCTACGAGTACGGCGGCAGCGCCTTCCTCGTGCGGGACGGCGAGTTCTTCTTCATCAACGAGGACCAGCGCTGGTATCGGCATCGCCCTGGTTCGGCGCCCGAACCGATCACGGCCGAAGGGCCTTATCGGTATGGCGCGCCGGTCCTCGACGCGCGGCGCGGGCGCATCGTCTGCATCCGCGAAGAGTTCCAGGACGCCGGCGAGCCGAAGAGCACGATCGTGGCGATCGATGTGCGCGGCGACACCTTCGGGACCGTGCTGGTGGCCGGCGACGACTTCTACGCCTGGCCGGTGCTCAGCCACGACGCCGGTCGGCTGGCCTGGGTCTCCTGGAACCACCCGAACGTGCCGTGGGACGTCACCGCGCTGCGGGTCGCGCAGCTCGACGCGGCTGGGAGCCTCGCCGCCGTGGAGACGGTCGTCGCCGAAGAGGCCGAGGTGGCCTGCGATCCACGCTTCACACCCTCGGGCGACCTGATCTTCATGACCGACCGCTCGGGATGGTGGCGGCCCTGCCGCTGGCGGGGCGGCGAGATCGAGCCGCTCTGCGACCTGGAACGCGATTTCGCCCGGCCCCTCTGGCAGATGGGGACCAGCGACTGCCGCGTGCTCGACGACGACAACCTGCTCTGCGTCTACACCGAGGAGGGCATGAACCGGCTGGGGCGACTGCACCTGCCGACGGGCGAGCTGTCGACCCTCGAGCTGCCGTTCACCTACTTCGCCCGGCTGGAGGCGCGCGACGGCGTGGCCTACGCCCTGGCCTCCTCGTCGACCATCCCGGCCGCCATCGTCCGGATCGAGCTGGAGACCGGCGAGCACACGATCCTGCGCCAGGTGATGTCGGCCGAGCCGATGGCGGGCGCGATCTCGCGGGCGCAGCACATCCACTTTCCGAGCGCAAAGGGCCGGACGGGCTTCGGCTTCTTCTATCCGCCGACCAACGCCGATTGTCGCGGACCCGAGGACGAACGACCGCCGCTGCTCGTCGTCAGCCACGGCGGGCCCACAGGCTGCACCAACACCTGCTTCAACCCGGGCATCCAGTTCTGGACCAGCCGCGGCTTCGCGGTCTTCGACGTCAACTACGCCGGCAGCACCGGCTACGGCCGCGACTTCCGGCATCTCCTGCGCGGGGGCTGGGGCGTGGTGGACGTCGAGGACCATGTGGCCGCGGCGCGCCACCTGGTGGCCGAGGGTCTGGTCGATCCGGAGCGCCTGGCGGTCCGTGGCTGGAGCGCCGGCGGCTACAACACCTTCGCGGCGCTGGCCTTCGCAGACACCTTCCACGCTGGCGCTTCGTATTTCGGCATCAGCGACGTGGCCTACTTCGCGAGCCAGACCCACAAGTTCGAGTCGCGGTACGCGGACTACCTCGTCGGCCCGCGCGACACGTCGGAGGCGCTCTATCGGGAGCGTTCGCCGCTCCACAGCGCCGACCGGATCACGGCGCCTCTGGCCATGTTCCAGGGCGAACGGGACAGGATCACGCCCAAGAACCAGTCCGAGCTGATCCTCGAGAGCCTGCGCAAGCGCGGCGTGCCCGTCATGTACATGCTGTTCGAAGGCGAGGGGCACGGCTTCCGGCGCGCGGACACCAACCTGGCCTGCCTGAAGGCCGAACTGGCGTTCTATGCGCGGCTGTTCGGCTTCAGGCCCGCCGACGTGCTGCCGCCGATCGTGATCGAAAACGTGGACCGGCCGGCGGCTGCCGCGGGAGCCGTTTGACGGTGCGGGCGAAGGGCGGCGACCGTCGAGCCTGGGCCGAGGCTCTCGACGCGCGTCTCGCCGAGATTCATGCGCTGACGCCGGAGCTCACGTTCCGGCCCGGCGCCCAGGTGCGGGTGTCGAGCCCCGCCCTGGGTGTCGAGCACACATTCCTGGCCGGGGAAGCGCGCGCGGACCGGGCCGGGCCGATGCGGGCCGACACCGGGTTCCACGTCGCCTCGGTGGGCAAGGCGATGACGGCAACGCTGCTGCTGCAGGCGGTCGAGGCCGGCCTTCTGGGGCCGCAGGGCGTGGACCGCTCCGTGGCGGACATCGACGAACTCGGCGACGTCGTTTCCCGCTCGCAGGTGCTGTCCGACCGCCGCGTCACGCTCCGGCGGATGCTGACCCACACCTCGGGCCTGCGGGACGCGTTCAGCGACGATGCGTCCCGCACTGCGGCCCAGAACGGCGGCGCGCCGGCTCCGGGGTCGCTGGGGGCGCGGCTGCGGGCGGATCCCGATCGCGGACGCCTCTGGCGCCCGTGGGACCCTGACGCGCCTGATGTGGCCGACGCCGGAGTGCTGAACTGGTTCCTGGCGTCGGGCGCGGGCGACGCGCCGGTGTTCGCGCCCGGTGAGGCCTTCCACTACAGCGACACGGCGTATGTGGTCCTGGGCCTGCTCGTCGAGCGGTTGAGCGGCCGCTCGTACGGCGCGTCGCTGCGCGACCGGATCTTCGCCCCGCTCGGCATGACGAACACCTTCCTGGCCTATGGGGCCGAAGCGCCCGCGGGATGGGAGTCAGAGGTGTCCGACTTCCTGTACGGCGGTCGTCCGCTGTTCAGCTCGGGCGGCGGGGCGTCCTGGGACTGGGGCGGCGGCGGCCAGGTCAGCACGGCGGACGATCTGGAGCGCTTCCTGCGCGGCCTGTTCGGTGGCCGGCTGCTGCGCTCGACGGCGGCGCTGCGCACCTACGCGCCTCTCGACGGCATGCCGCCTTACTGCGTGGGCCTCGGCCTCGGCGTGCGCCGCCTCGTCAGCCCGGGGGGACGGGTGCTCGAGGGACACGCGGGCGCCTGGTCGGTGCAGGCCTTCTATTGCGCGGAGCTCGATGCCACTATCACCGGAACCTTCAACCGGCCGATGGCGGATCCCAGTCTTCGCAACTGGGTGCTGGACGTGGCCGACAGTCTCGAACACCTGGCAAGGTAGGTTCATGCCCGCAACGAGAGGGTCCGCTCGGAAGGCGTCGTCCGCGGCGCCCGCGCGGCCGCGTCCCACCCTGCCGCTGATGAGTTTCGCCGACTATCTCGACGCGCTGGTGCGCCGCTCGACGAAGCAGCGCGACCCGGAGAAGACGCGGCCGCTGCTGCTGGCCGCCGCGGTACGCTTTTCCGAGACCGGCAGCTTCGCGACCATGACGGTCCGAGACGTCGTGCGTCTGGCCAACACCTCGCACGGGACCTTCTATCTCTACTTCAGCTCGGCCCAGGACATCGCCGTCGAGGTGCTTTCCAGCTTCGTCGAGTACGAACTGCGCACGCTTCCCGACATCGACAAGGAGCGCCACCCGTTCGAGGTGCGCCTCGCCATGGTCCGCTGGTATCAGCAGAGCTTCCGGGCGAACGTCGGGCTGATGCGTAACATGGTGCTGCTGAGCGACAGCGTGCCCGAGGTGGCGGAGATCTGGCGGCGGCGCGGGAAGATGATCATCGACCGCTTCCTCGACTACTACCGGCAGCGCTACGACGTGACGCCCGAGGACCTGAACCTGCTCAGGATCGCTCACCACGCCGTAGGCTCGATGTCCGACCATAGCCTGTTCGCCCGCTATGGCGTCCACGGCGCGTCGGAGACCAGCGAGGAGCGGGACGAGGACCTGCTGATCGAGCTGCACGCCACGTTGTCCTACCGCGCGATCTTCGGCGTCGATCCGCCGGCGGAGTTCCTGGACCGTTCGGCCCGGTTCGTCGGTCTGGCCGCCAAGCTGCGATAGGCGAGGGGCAGTCTCAACGCTCACGGGCTTCCTCGTCCCAGGCCTGCAATCCGTCGAGGAAGCGCGCGAACATGGCCCGGGCGTTGCGCCAGCCCTCACGACGCCAGTCGGCGGCGGCGGGATCGTAGTAGCTCCGGAAGCGCCGTTTCGTCTCGCGCGCCGCCTCGGCGCTGCGAGCGCCGTACAGATGGTCGTGCATCTCGAAGGCCATGGTCTCGCGGAAGGCGTCGTCGAAGGCGACCGTCCCGATCTCCAGGACGGCCGCCGTCATCGCCACGCCGGGCGCTGCACGCCCGAGCGTGGAGTAGGCCGCCGGCTCCATCGGCAGGTCGAGGTCGTGCGCGAGCGAGCCCAGCCAGGCGCGGACCCTGGCGCACGACGGCGGATCGCCGGCCGCCATGACGAAAGCCTCGCCCCATTCGCCCACGCCGGAATGCAGATCCAGGAAGCAGGCCCGCCGCGCGCCCTGGAGCCTCCGGCGAAGGATGCCGTCGAGGGTGCGCTTCGACCATGAGGCCCGAACGCCGTTGAAGCAGAGGCTCGCGGGACGTGCGGTCTGTCCCCGCTTGAGCGCGGCCATGACCGGCCCGGCGCCGTGGGCCGCCACGATGGCCGCGCGCCGCGCCTGCGCGCTGCGCCAGGCGTCGGCGGTCCTCAGCGTCGGAAGGTCGATGGCGTCGTCGATCTCCAGGAACACCGGGTCGGTCGGCGAGACGAAGTCCCCGTAGGTGAGGTTCTTCATCAGGTCGACGTTGTCCTCGTTGACGTACCGGCCCCACGCGGCGCCGTAGGGGTTGATCGCGTGTATCGCCACCACGCGGACGTCTGGCGCGGGGGCCAGGAAGTCCGCGTCGCGCAGCACGCCGACCTGCAGGCCGGAGCCGACGAAGGCCTCGGTTCCGTGGACGCCGCTGTTCAGCACCAGCACCGTCTCCGCGGTGGGCGGGCCGAACCCGCAGACCATCGTCTGGAGGGACTCGCCGCCGGGGCCGCGCAACGGATGGATGATCGCCTCCACGGCGGCCCCGCGCGCCATGGCCGCCGTCGCGAACCTGGCGGAGGCGGTCGCCAGGTCGTCCGAGAAGAAGGCGGCGGCATCCATGCGAAACCTCGTCGCGACGACGCGCCGAGAGTGACATGACTCATAAGTCATGTAAAATGAGCCCGTGTCGAGCGAGGCGGAAAATCGAGTGCCGTCCAGATCTCCTTTGACCTTGCGGGCTCGCCTGAAGCGTCGCCTCGCGGCTTGGCGTGACGGCATGCGGGCGCGCGCGGACCGGATGTTCCTGGGTGGTGTCGATGCCGTCATCGCGCCCCTCTGCGCGCCGTTGGGCGCCGGCGCCCGGATCGCCGTCGTGGGCGCGCGCGACGCTCACGAGGAGGCGCTCTACGCCCTGCACCTGGAGGCGAGGGGGCTCGACGTCGCGCGGCTCATGCCCGACGAGTTTGCCCGCGTGGCCGCCCTCCGTCGCGCGGCGATCGCACGACGGCCCGCGGACGCCGCGGCCGATCCGCGCGCGCTGGCGGCCGCGCTCGCGCCGCCCCGCGCCGAGGCGCTGCTCGTGGTCTGCCCCTGGATCAGCATGGCTCTGCGCCGCGAGCCCATCGACGCCCGCGTCCTCGACGCCGCCGAGGGACTCGCCGCCCTCCAGGCCGCCTGGGCGATGGCGCCGATCTGACTCAGGCGCCGGCCGGCGCCAATCCGAAGATCTCCCGCGCCCGAGCGGGCGACGCGATGCGGAAGCCCAGGTCCTCGACGATGCGGACCGCGCGCTCGCACAACTCGGCGTTGCTGCGCGCCAGCACGCCTTTCTCGAGGTAGATATTGTCCTCGAGCCCGACCCGGGCGTGGCCCCCGAGCAGGACCGACAGGCCCACCATCGGGAACTCCGAGGGCCCCACGCCGAACGCCGTCCACACCGCCCCTTCAGGCAGCAGGCTGCGCCCGAGCTGGATCGACTCCAGACTGGCGGGCCACCCGTACTTCACGCCCAGCACGAACGAGAACAGGGCGGGCGCCGGGAACGGCATGCGGGCCAGCATGTCGCGTGCAAGCACCAGGTCGCCGGGATTGAAGATCTCGATCTCGGGCCTCCAACCGCCGTCTAGCATCGCCGCGGCCATGATCCCGGTGTTGCGCGGCGTGTTCATCACCACCTGGTCGCCCGAGTTCATGGTGTTGAGGTCCAGGGTGCAGACTTCCGGCGGCAGCGCCTGGATGTGCGGGATGCGCGCCAGGGGCGGCAGCAACGACGTGCCCGGCGCAGCGAGGCGCGGATTGTCCGGATCGGGGATGTAGCGACCGCCGGGGCCGGTGGTGAGATTCAGGATCAGCGAGGTGTTGCGGGCCCGGATGCGCTCCACCACCTCGACGTAGTGCTCGGTCTCCATCGACGGCCGGCCGTCGGGATGGCGTACATGGATGTGCGCGACGGAAGCCCCGGCGTCGGCGGCCTCCAGCGCCGACCGGGCGATCTGCTCGGGTGTGATCGGCAGATGGGGCGTCTGCTCCGGCCGGGTGATGTTGCCGGTGATGGCGCAGGTCAGGACGATGTCGCGCACGGGCGATCCTCCGGGCTGGGGTCAGAGGTGGCGGCCGCCGTCCACGTAGATCGTGCTGCCGGTGGTCATGGTCAGGAGGCGCGCGCCGGCCAGCACGGCGTTGGCGACCTCGCGCGGCGTGGCCAATCGCCCGAGGGGCGTCGCAGCGATGGTGCGGGCGATGAACTCGGGGCCGCGGCCCTTGGCGAAATCGGTGTCGAGCGCGCTGGGGGCCACGTTGACCAGACGGATCTCCGGGGCGAGCGCCTTGGCCAGCGCGACCGTCATGGCGTCCATCGCCGCCTTGGCGCCCACATAGGCCACGTTGCTGCCGACCCCGGTGCGCGCGGCGACCGACGAGACGTTCACCACGCAGGGCGCCTGTCCGCGGCGCAGGGCCGGCGTCAGGTCGCGGATGATCCGCAGCACGCCGGCCGCGTTGGAGGCCATGACCTCGTCGATCGTGGCGTCGTCGAGCTGTTCGATCGCCCGCAGCGGCACCGTGCGGGTCACGCCCGCGGTGTTGACCAGGATGTCCAGGCCGCCCAGCTCGCGCTCGACCCACGCGGCCAGCGCGCGGATCGACTCGGGCCGGGTGAGGTCGACGCCGATCGCGGCCAGTTCGCCGTCGGCGGCCGGCGGGCGGACCGCCGCGGGCTCGGGCCCGCGGCGTGAGGCGATCACGACGCGCGCGCCCAGCGCGCGCAACTGTATGGTCGTCTCGGCGCCGATGCCGCCGGCGCCGCCGACGATCAGGGCGCGGGCGCCGCGGAAGCCTTCGGCCAGAAGGCCGAGGGCGGCCGGGACGCTTTCGGTGTCTGCGACCATGACGGCTACTGGTGCCGGACCGCGCCGTCCATGGCGCGGGCCGCGCCATGGGCGAACTTGTTGCCGAACGGTTCGTAGGTCGCCTGCCGCAGGTAGTCGACGTCGAGTTCGACGCCGATGCCCGGCGTGTCGGGAATGGCCAGGAAGCCCTCCTCAAGCCGGTTGATCTGTTTGACCACCCGGTTCCACGGCTCCCGCGCTTCACGCACGTAGCCCTGCACGTCCCAGTTGGTGGTGCAGGCGGCGAGCTGGATATGGCAGGCGGTCACGACCGGGCTGGTGAAGTTGTGCGGGACGATCCGTTGATGCCGGCTCTCGGCGATGGCCGCGATCTTTCGGACCTGGGTGAAGCCGCCGGCCAGACCCACGTCGGGACGCAGGATCGAGACCGCGTGGCGGTCCGAGAACTCGCGGAACTCCCAGATGTTGGTGTTGCGTTCGGCCAGCGCGACCACCCCGCCCATGCGCGCGGCGGCGTGGCCGTTGCTCTCCAGGCTGAACGGCAGGATCGGGTCCTCGAGGAAGTAGGGCCGCAGCGGTCGCACATCGGCGGCGAACACCTCGGCCAGGTCGGGGGTGAGATTGCGATGGATCTCCACGGCCATGTCCATGTCCCAGCCGATGGCCTCTCGCACCCGCCCGACGGAAGCCACGACCCCGCCCAGCAGGCCGACCGTGGTGCGCGTCGCCCAGTCCCCCAGGAACGGCTTGATCTTGATGGCGGTGAAACCCTCGGCGCGCGCTTCCACCGCCTTGCGGATCATCTCGTCCTCCGACGTGGCCTCGATCAGAAGGATGGCGCGGACCTTGTCGCGAACCCGCCCGCCGAGAAGTTCGTAGACGGGCACGCCCAGCGCCTTGCCCTTGATGTCCCAGAGCGCCTGGTCGATCGCGCTGAGGGCGCCCATCAGCGCGCTGTCCCGCAGGCAGTGGTGCTTGAACAGGCGGTTGAAATGGAACTCGGGCCGGAAGGCGTCGGCCCCGATGAGGTCCGCCTCGAGGTCATCCAAGACAGCCCGCGCTGCGAGGGGATGGGTGAAGTACGTCGACTCGCCGACCCCGGTGACGCCCGTATCGGTCGTCACCGCCACGAAGAGCCAGTGTCCGGCCACGAAGGTTTCGATGGTGTCGATCCGCATGGAGCTCCTGCCGTCTGCATATCGATTAATATGACCCATGAGTCATATATTCAAGCCCCAACGCCGGCGGGCGGTTGACGCTGCAATTGCCAGGGGTGATGTTCCGAGCGGCTGGCCCGTCTTCCAACCCGCCGGTCAGCAGGCGTTCAGCTTTCGAGGGCTCATTTGACCGACGATTCGACCAGCCTGGGGGTGATCCGCTACGCGACCTACCTCGAGGCCGCGGCCCAGGAGATCAAGAAGACGCGCAGCGGCGAGCGCTCTCGCCTGAAGCTGATGGCGGCGGGGGCGCGGTTGCTCGATTCGACCGACTACCGCGAGATGATGGTCGAGCAGGTCTCGCAGGAGGCCGGCGTCGCCAAGGGCACGTTCTACATCTACTTCAAGACGAAGGACGAGTTCCTGCGCGAACTGGGCCGACGCTATGTCGCCTTCGAGTTCCAGACCTACCCGCGGCTCTCCAGCCGCGACAGCCAGTTCACCAACAGCCGCAGGTGGATCGCCTGGTACGAGAAGACGTTCGAGGCGAATGCGGGCGTGCTGCGCTGCATCGTGCAGATGGGCGCCGCCGACGAGATCATGCGCGAACTCTGGCACGGCCGGAACGGGCGGATCGTCGACCGCGCCATGGCCGGTTGGGAGAAGCACAATCCTTCCAGGGATCCGACGCTGCAACGCTGGGTGATGCGGACCGCGGGGGGCATGCTGGACCAGAGCCTGTTCGAGCGCTACGGCGTCCAGCCCGGGCCGGGCCTCAACGAGACGGCGAGCTTCGAGGTGCTCGTCGAACTGCACGCGCTGCTCAACTTCCGCGCCCTGTACGGCCGCAATCCGCCGCTGGAAGAACTCAGCCCCGGCAGCCCGCTGCGCCAGCTCTTCGAAACCTAGACCGCGGGTCGTGACCGCCAGGTCGCCGTCTCGGACAGCGTCCGGACGGCTTGCTTATATGACTCATGGGTCATAATGTGCGGATGTAAGGGAGGCGCCGATGGGTGGTCGCGACGAACCTGCGGACCTGCGCGTCGTCACGGACGCGCTGCGGTTCCCCGAGGGGCCGGTGGCGCTGCCGGACGGCTCGGTGCTGGTGGTCGAGATTGCAGGTCCTGCGTTGTCGCGCGTCTGGCCGGACGGGACGGTCGAGGTCGTGGCAGAACTGGACGGCGGTCCCAACGGCGCGGCCCTGGGCCCGGACGGGTGGTGCTACGTCTGCAACAGCGGCGGCTGGCTGTACACGACCGAGGCCAACGGCTGGCGGCGGCCGACCGGACAGGCCGACCGGCCCGGCTGGATCGAGCGCGTCCATCTGGCCTCGGGCCGTGTCGAGCGCCTGTACGAGCGCTGCGGCGACCTGGAGCTTCAATCGCCGAACGACCTCGTGTTCGACAGCCGCGGCGGCTTCTACTTCACCGACCATACCAAGCGCAGGCCCCGCCAGATGGGGATGGGCAGCGTATTCTACGCAGAGCCGGACGGCTCGGGCGTCGTCGAGGCGGTCACGGGCCTGGTATCGGCCAATGGGGTCGGACTGTCCGCGGACGAGCGCACGCTGTTCGTCGCCGAAACGCTGACGCGCCGCATCTGGGCGTTCGACCTCGTCGCGCCGGGCCGGATCGCGGCTCAGCCTTGGCCGTCGCCCAACGGGGGGCGTCTCGTGGCGGGGCTGCCCGACAACAACCTGCTTGATTCGCTGGCGTTGGACGCCGCCGGCAACATCTGCGTCGCGTCGTTCGACAACTGCGGGATCTGGGAGATCTCGCCCGACGGGGCGTCGCGCCGCTTCGTGGGCTTCGACGACTACTACGCGACCAACATCGCGTTCGGCGGCGATGACCTGCGCACGGCGTTCGTCACGCTCTCGTCGACCGGACGCCTGGTGGCGTTCCAGTGGCCGCGACCCGGCCAGCCTCTCAACTTCCTCAACCGGCCCGCGGCGGCGGCCGCCGCCTCGTAGGAGACCGCTCGTGTTCCCCGATCCCCAGTCCAGATCAGCGCAGCTCTTCGAGCGCGCCCGGCGCGTGCAGCCCGGGGCCAACACCCGACACATGATCACGTTCGCCCCGTACATCGTTTACGCCGACCGCGGCGAGGGGTGCCGGCTGACGGACGTCGACGGCAACGTCTACATCGACTGGATCAACAACTTCTCGACCCAGATCCACGGCTACGCCTTCGCCCCGATCCTGGAGGCGGTGCGCGCCCAGATCGAGCGGACGATCTGCTGCATCCTCCCGGACGAGTCCGAGATCGAGCTCTCCGAGATGATCGTCGAGCGCATGCCGGGGGTCGACCAGGTCCGGTTCACGAACTCCGGCACCGAGGCGATGATGGTGGCGATCAAGGCCGCGCGCGCCCTTACCGGCCGCAGCAAGGTCGCCAAGGCCGAGGGCGGCTATCACGGCCAGTACGACCTGATGGAGGCGAGCTTCCTGCCGACGCCGGCGAACTGGGGGCCGGCGGATCGGCCTGCCGCGCCGCCGCTGGGCGTCGGGACGCCGAGGTCGCTGACGGATCAGGTGGTCGTCTATCCGTTCAACGACTGGCCGACGACCGAGGCGCTGCTCGAAGAGAGCGCCGCCGACCTCGCCGCGGTGGTGATCGACCCCTATCCGGCGCGGCTGGGGTTCTCCCCGGCCGACCGCGCCTATCTGGACGCGCTGAAGGCCTTCTGCCGGCGCCGCGGCGTCGTGCTGATCTTCGACGAGGTGTTCTGCAACCGCGCAGGCTACCACGGCGCCCAGGGCCGCGCCGGGGTCACGCCCGACCTGACCGTCATGGGCAAGATCATCGGCGGCGGCTTCCCGATCGGCGCGGTGGGCGGGACGCGCGAGGCCATGGCGGTGTTCGACAACCTGGCCGGCCCCCTGCGCATGAGCCACAGCGGGACCTTCACGGCCAATCCCGTCTCGATGGCGGCGGGCATCGCGGCGTTGAAGCACCTCACGCCGGAGGTGTTCCAGCGGCTCGAACGCCAGGGGGATCGACTGCGAAGCGGGCTGACGGCGCAGTTCCGCCGAGAGGGCCTCGTCATGCGGGCGAACGGTCTCGCCTCGATGACGAGTCTGCAGTTCTTCGCCGAGCCGGCGCGCGACTATCGCGAGTTCTACACCCGGTCGGGCCCTGACTATCTCCAGCGGATGCAGTCGCTCCACCGGAGCTTCCTGAGCGAGGGCGTGCTGATGGCCACCCGCGGAATGATGATCGGCTCGGCCGCCATGACCGACGCCGACATCGAGGAGACTCTCGACCGCTGCGGCCGCGCGCTCGCCGCGTTCGCGGGACAAACGGCCGCCTAGGTCCCAGCGACCTCGTCGGCCCGGCCAGAGGCGGGGGCGCGTACGAGCCCGCGACCTGGCCCTCATCCGCCTTCCGCTGTCACGCCTCGGCTGCCCTGAGTGTCGATTCGTTCCCGCCCCGGCCCGCGGCTCTTGACTAAATATGACTCACGGGTCACGTCTTGATCAGGTTGTGCGGGCCGCCGGGCCGCGCCGGAGGACCTCACATGAGCCGTATCGCCGAAGTCGAATGCGTCCACCTGCGCTTCGAGTACGACATGGCCAAGACATTCCGCACGCCCGCCGGTCCGGTCCACGGACGCTTCGCGAGCCTGGTGCGCATGCGCACCGACGACGGCCTGGAAGGCATCGGCTCCGCCTACGCCCATCCCGGGGTCGTGCAGGCCTCGGTCGACCACATGGCGCCGTTCCTGATCGGGCTCGCGCCGGACGACGTGGGCCGGCTGGCCGACCGGCTCAACGGCGTCAGCCGCTGGTACGGCCGCAAGGGCGGCGCGCTGGCCGCGATCAGCGGGATCGACACTGCGCTGTGGGACCTGAACGGCAAGCGCCTGGGCCAGCCCGTCTGGAAGCTGCTGGGCGGCCGCGAGGGGCGCGCGCCGGCCTACGCTTCCGGCAACCTCTACTCGAGCCCCGAGGCGGTCGCGGACGGCGTGCGCCGCGCGCTGGCGCGTGGCTTCCGGCGCGTCAAGATGCGGGTGGGATGGACCTACGACTACGATGTGGCCGCCATGCGCGCGGCGCGCGCCGCCATGGGCCCGGACCACGACCTGATGATCGACGGCACTCAGCGCTTCACGGTCGAGCGCGCCCTCGACCTGGCGCCTGTGCTGGCCGAGGTGAACGCCTTCTGGTTCGAGGAGCCGTTCGGGCCCGATGACCTGGACAGCTACGTGGCGCTGCGCGAGCGCCTGAAGCCCTACGGCGTGCGGCTGGCCACGGGAGAGAACGAGTTCGGCCTCCACGGCTTTCGCGAACTGCTGCGCGCAGGCGCCATCGACATCGCCCAGGCCGACGCCAGCCGGGCAGGCGGGATCACCGAGGTCATGGAGGTGGGCCGCATGGCCGCCGCGCACGGCGCGCTGCTGGCGCCGCACACCTGGTGCGACGCCGTCGCCGTGGTGGCCAACGCCCACGTCGTCGCCGCCTCGCCGAATGGCCTGACCTGCGAGGTCGACCAGACCGGCAACCGCTTCATCGAGGAGTTGGTCGGCCCGCTGCCGATCCGCGACGGCATGCTCGAACTGGGCGACCGACCCGGCCTCGGGATCACACTCGACGAAGATCTCGTGCGAGAGCTTCGCGTCGACCCCTTCAGCATGCCGGACGGCAACTACTGCGACGTGATCTTCGGACGGGGCCAGACGCGCTACATCGGCGACTACGTGCCCAAGGCGGCTTGAGCGCCATGCCTCTGATCCAGATCTCGCTTCGGACCGGCCGCTCGGCGCGGCAGCTGCACGAACTCGCGGCCGGGGTCACCCGCGCGGCGAGCGAGGCGCTGGGCGCCCCGGCGTCCTCGATTCGCGTGATCGTCGCCCAGGTGCCGCCGGAGAACTGGTTCGTGGGCGGCGCACCGCTGGGGCCACCGTCTGCGGGCCTTCACGACGACTCTTTGTGACCTTCTAGTCATATGGTTCAGTGCTCGCCGTGAAACGCCGCACGCTCTGCCTGTTCGCCTTCGCCGCGCTCGCGGCCGGGCCGGCGCGCGCCGAGAACGGCGAGCGTCAGGGCGCCGAGGCAGCCTACCGTCCAACCATCGCCGATCCACGGCACGCGCCGGGCGCCGGGGCGCGCATCTGCAACGACGAGGCGCACCACAACTTCCACCGCCTGGACGGACGTTTCGCGGCGTTCGCGGCCGTGCTGCGCGCGGACGGCTACCGCCTCTCGCGCCTGGACGCCGCCCTCCGGCCCGCCGCGCTGCGGCGCTGCGACGTCCTGGTGATCGCCAACGCCCTGCCGTCGGACGGACCGTGGGAGGACTATCCGCGGCCGACGCCGCCGGCGTTCACCGCCGAGGAGGTCGGGACCGTGCGTCGCTGGGTGGCGGGCGGTGGGCGGCTTCTGCTGATCGCCGACCACCGGCCGCTCGCGGGCGCCGCAGCCAGCCTCGCCGAGGCGTTTGGCTTCCACTTCACCGACGGCTACGCCCTGGCCCTGCCGGCCGATGCGCCGCCGGGCGCGATCGTCCCGCGCATGCCGGACCTGTTCACCGCCGACGCCGGCGCGCTGCGTCGGCATCCGATCACAGACGGCCGTCTCGGCGGCCCGCCCGTGACCCAGGTGGCCACCTTCATCGGCCAGGCGTTCCGCGCCGACCCCGGCGCGCAGCCGCTGCTGGTGCTGCCCGAAGGGTTCGTCTCGCTCGATCCCGCGCGGCCGTGGGCGTTCGATGCGGCCACGCCGCGCCAGGCGGTCCGCGGCTGGCTGCAGGGCGCGACGCGAAAGGTCGGCCGCGGACGCGTGGCCGTGTTCGGCGAAGCGGCGATGTTCACCGCCCAGGTCGCCGCCAACGGGCAGAAGATGGGCCTGGACGCACCGGGCGCCGAACAGAACGTGCGCTTCCTACGCAATGTGATCGCATGGCTGGCGGCGGCCGGCTGACGGTAGGAGTCGAGGGGACAGTGGCATGAAGCTCTACATTTCAGCGGACATCGAAGGCGTCGGGGGCATCGCCCACTTCGACAGCGGGACCGCGGGCCAGTTCGACTATGGCGAAGCCCGCCTGTGGATGACCAACGAGGTGGTCGCCGCCTGCGAGGGCGCCCGCGAGGCCGGGTGCGAGGAGGTGATCGTCTCGGACTCCCACTACAATGGTCGCAACATCCTCGTGGATCGCCTGCCGCCCTATGCCCGCCTGATCCGCTGCTGGCCGCGCCCGCTGCTGATGATGGAGGGCGTGCAGGAGGCCGGCGTCGTAGGCGCTGTGCTGCTCGGCTACCACGTCGGCGCGGCGTCGGCGGAAGGCCTGTGCCCTCACACCGTCAACGGCGGGGTCTTCAGCGACATGCGACTGGACGGCGCCTCGATCTCCGAAACCCACATCAGCGCGCTGACCGCGGGTGAGCTCGGGGTGCCGGTGCTGCTCGCCACGGGCGACGACGCCTATGCGCGTCACGCGGCCGCCGTCCTGGGGGAGGTGGAGACCGTGGTCACCAAGACGGCGCTCAGCCATACGGCGGCCGACACGCTCACCCCGGAGGTCTGCTGCGGGCTGATCCGCGAGGCGACGGCGAAGGCGGTGAAGCGGCGGGCCGACTTCCGGCCCTATGACCGGCCCTGGCCGATGGATCTCGACATCGCGTTCAAGGGCAACCGGATGGCGGAGCTCATGGCCATGCTGCCGCAGTTCGAGCGGCTCAACGGCTACACGGTCCGCAGCCGGCCGAAGTCGGCCCGCGAGATGTCGGAGATCCTCAATTTCCTCAACCAGATGGTGTCGCTGAAGTGACGGGCGGCGCGGCGGACGGAGCGCGCCTGCCGATCGTCTTCGTGCATGGCAACGGCGAGACGGGGGCGGCCTGGTCGTCCCTCGCTGCCCGCTTCCGCGGCCTGGGCTACGCGCGGTTGTTCGCCGTGGACCTGGACCCGCCGGGCCACGGTTCGTGCGTCGATTACGCGCGTCAGCTCGCCGACTACGTGGCGCAGGATGTGCAGCCGCACATCGGCGCCGGCGCGCCCTTCGCCCTGATCGCCCACAGCCTGGGGGCGCCGGTCGTCCGCTATTACCTGTCGGTGCTGGGCGGGGCCTCGACCGTCTCCCATGCGATCTACATCGCAGGCTGCGTGTCGGGGGCGCCGGCCTGCGATGTCATGCTGCTGCGCGATCCGCAGGGTCGGATCTTCCGCCAGGCGCCCGAGATCCACACCGGCGGATCGGCCTTCCTGGAGGACCTCGACGCTCGGGGCCCGCCGCCGAACGTGCGCAGCCTCACGATCTCCAGCCCGGACGATGCGCAGTACCTGCTGTTCGAGGAGGGGCCGCAACTGGCCGGCGCCGACAACCGCGTGTTGCCGGGTCTCGGCCACTGGGCGATCCGGGAGGCGGACGACAGCTTCGCGCTGATGGCGGCTTTCCTGGAGGACCGCGCCGAGCTCTGCGACCTCGGCCGGCACGCGCCGTCGCCGCCCGAGAGCCCGGTCGGGACCTGGCTGGCCTGCGAGCCGGAGTTCCAGGACCTGGTGCTCTCGTTCGACGATCGGGGCGTGGTCACGCAGAGCTTCCAGGGACGCCGTGCCGAAGGGGTGTTCGTCGCCGCCCCATCGCCGCCCAACCACAGGGTCGACCTGCGCCTCGGCGACGAGCAGATCCTCGGACTCTACCGGCTGACCCTGGACGGCGAGACGCTGGGCCTCGTCCGGGGCGAGCCTAGCGGGCCGCGCCCGCGTCGGTTCCGCCTGCCGGCCCTGTTCCGACGCGCCGCGCCGGGCGGCTGGCCCCCGGACCTCACGGGCGTCTGGCGCTCGACCGCGCCGGGCGCGCTGGGCGGCATCGGGTTGAAGGCGTTCACGCTGGACATGGCCGGGGACGGCCGGTGGAGGATCCAGGTCCATGAGGGCGAGGACATCCGGGTGGAGGGCGCATGGTCGGCCGCGCCCCCACGGGAGGCCGGCGAAGGGCCGTTCCGGCTGGACCTGACGATCGCGCGCTCGAACACGCCGCGGCTGGCCGAGGGCGCGTGGTGGGGCGGTCTGGCTCAGGTGGCGGATGGCGTGATGCGGCTGGAGATGCCGGCCGTGACCCGCGGCGCGATCCGCCCCCAGGTCATCGACAACCCCGCTGTGCTGGTCCGCGCGTAGATGGTCAGCGACCTTGCCGGAGCGGGCCGGCATGCCGGGCACGACGCGTCACTCACGGCGAGGCGGCCGCCTCGATGAGCGCGCGCAGACCCGGGGTGACCGTGATGATCAGGTCCCCGGGCGGGCGCTTGCCGAAGAACGCGAAAATCGGCCGCGCGGACGCCGCCTCGGACGCCTCGGCCCGGGCGATCGCCGACCGGCCGCGCTCGGCCGCGTCGGCGGCCAGGGGCTTGCCGGCTTCCAGAGCGTCGAGCGCAGCGAGTCCGGCGGTCGCGAGTCCCGCGATCTCCGCCGAGACGGGCAGCACCTCTCGGATCGAGGGATTCGCGGCGGCCTGGGCCTGCAGCCGCGCATCGTTGACGATCCAGGCCTGAAGCTCCGCGCGGACCTGGGGCGCGAGCCCTCGGTCGCCGGCAACCAGCCGCCGCGCTCGCGCCGCGAATCCTCGCGCGACCAGGCTGTCGACCGGGGCCGCGTCGGCCGCCGCGGTTAGGTGCTGGACCGCCTTCTCGCCCCGCAACGCCGCAGGGACGCGCTTGTCGTGCGCCATGTTGCGGACCGGGCCGACGAGGTCGAGGAAGGCGAGCAGCGGTCCGGTGTCGCCGGGCGCGAGGCGCGAGGCCATGCGCGCGCGAAGCTCACGGTCGTTCAGACCCAGGCGGCGCAGGCGGTCCTGCTGGACGGCAAGGCGGGCGTACATGTCGTCGACGTCGCGCACGTCCCGCGGCGACCAGAAGCGTTCGGCCAGCGCGGCCGCGCGCGGCCAGAGTCGCGAGTCCAGCATCTCGTCGCTGACCAGTTCCGCCCAGATCGGCGCTTCGCCCCCCAGCACCAGAGCCTCCTGGGCCGGTGACAGAGGCGGCGCCGGCCGGACGACGATCCCGTCGGTCACGAAGTGGGCGACGAGCGGGTGCAGCTTGCGGGCGGCCTCGGCGTCGGCCGGGGACATGCCGGCCGTCGAGGTGTCGAGCGGGTCGAAGCCGTAGTGGAACGCCGCCGTGTTCAGCAGGTCGAGGTAGTAGCCGGCGGATACGATCGTGCGGTGGCCCTGGGCCGTGGCGCGCGCCGTCGCGTTGGACGTGCGCCAAGCCTGCACGACCACGTCGCGCGGCAGCGTCCCGGTGTCGATGACTTCCTCCCACCCGACGACGATCTTGCCGCGCCGGGTCAGAGCCTGATGGATCCGGCGATGGAAGTGGGCCTCGACCTCCGCCTTGGTCTTCAGGCCCCGCGCGGCCTTGAGCGCCTCGACCGCCGGGTCGCCCGCCCAGGCGTCGTCGCCGACCTCGTCGCCGCCGATATGAAAGTAGTCGTCGGGGAACAGGCCGGCCATCTCGTCGAACAGCCGCGTGACGAAGCGATAGGTCTCCTCTGACGCCGGGTTCAGCACCTGGGCGCCGGCCGCCCCGGGGCCGACCGGGTGCGACGCCAGTTGGGGGTAGGCCAGGATGATCGCGCGAGTGTGGCCGGGCACGTCGAACTCCGGGACCACGCGCACGCCGCGATCGGCGGCGTAGGCCACGAGGTGGCGGATCTGCGCCTGTGTGTAGAACTGGCCCTGGGCCGCGATCCCGTGCAGCCGGGGGTAGCGCCGGCTCTCGACCCGGAACGCCTCGTTGTCGCTCAGGTGCAGATGCAGGACGTTTAGCTTCACCTGCTCCATGGCGTCGATCTGGCGCTTCAGGGTCCCCACGGTCATGAAGTGCCGGGCCGTGTCGATCATCACGCCGCGCCAGGCGAAGCGCGGCTTGTCGTCGATCTCCACGAAGGGCAGGGCGGCGGACCCGTCGGGCGCGGTTTCCAGCAACTGGCGCAAGGTGGCCAGCCCCCGCAGCACGCCGATCGGTCCGTCCGCCTCGAGGCGGACGCCCCGCTCGTCCACCTGCAGGCGATAGGCTTCGCGCGCGCCGAGGGCGAGGGCGCCGGGTTCGGCGGCGCGGCAGGCGATATCCAGGCGCGGCCCGGCGGCGGCGAACGTCTCGATGCCCGTCAGTCGCCCGAGATCGCGCTGGAAGCGCTCCGCGGCCCGGTCGAGCCGGAGTTCGTGGCAGCCTGTCCAGACGATGGCGAGGCGGCCGGGGATGGCCAGGGCGCCCGCCTGCTCCGTCACCGATTGAGGCCGCGGCATGAGGGCAACGGCCGCGGAAGCGCCGGAGGCAGCCAAGGCGACGGCAATGGTGAGGACGAGGACGGCGGTGAAACGTCGGAGCATCGTCAAGGGCGGCCTCTTGGCAGGACGCCTGTCGGCGCTCCAATCGACCAAGCCGATAGGCGCTTCCGCGTAGGCGTCAACGTCCCGCGAAACGGAGGCTTGCCAACAGCGCCGATGTCGTCGTACTCAATATGCGAATAAAAGTTCGTAATCCGAACAACTAGAAATCGAGGGAAGGATACGCGGATGGGTCGGTCGGGACTCTCAAGGGTGTTGTGGAGCGGCGCGAGCCTGCTCGCGATGATGGTGATCCCATCTCAAGCGTGTGCGCAGGCGGCTGCCGAAGGCGGCGAAGCTGCGGTCGACGAGGTCGTCGTCACCGGAAGCCGCATCCAGAATCCCGGCATGACCTCGCCGACGCCGCTGACCGTGCTCGGCGCCGAGCAGTTCAAGCGCACGACGCCTTCCTCGGTCGACGACATCATCACGCAGTTGCCGGCGTTCCGTTCGAACTCGGGCGTGAACCAGGTGCAGCGCAACGCCGGCTCGATCTCGACCGGCCAGAGCCTCGCCAACCTGCGCGGCCTCGGCGCGCAGCGGACCCTGACGCTGATCGACGGGCAGCGGCCGGCGCCGACCAATGCGCAGGGGACGACCAGCACCAGCATCATCCCGGTCGGTCTGATCAAGCGCGTGGAGGTGGTGACCGGCGGCGCTTCGGCCGCCTACGGCTCCGACGCCGTGGCCGGCGTCGTGAACTTCGTGCTGAAGGACCGCATCGACCACCTCGAAGGCCAGGTCATCGCCGGCCGCTCGCAGCGTGGCGACAACGAGGAGTGGGGCGTCAGCCTGGCGGACGGCTTCTCGCTGATGGACGACCGGCTGCACGTCGTGGTCGGGGCCGACTACAACGACAACAAGGGCGTCGGGAACATCTACAAGCGGGGCTGGGCCTCGGTGGAGGCCGGCAACTCGGGCACGCCGCTGGCGTTCGGCGCCACGCGTCCCGCGGGGACGCCCGCTTTCGGCTGGGCGACCGGCGTTGAGTACGCCACCCAGACCCCGGGCGGCGTGATCAACACCGCCAGGACCCCGACCGGCGCGACCGTGTCGCTGCTGAATCAGCTCGCCTTCGCGCCGAACGGCGGCCTCTACCGGCTCGAGCGCGGCCCGGTGTTCGGCAACCTGATGATCAACTCGTCGAGCAACCACGTGGCGACCCCGATCGCCCAGTGGAACCTGAAGCAGCCGCTCGAAGCGCTCTCGACGATGGGCAAGGCGGTCTACGACGTCAGCGAGGACACCAGCATCTTCGTGCAGGCCGGCTACGCCTGGAGCAACGTCTTCACGCTCTCGCAGTACCACCAGACACCGACCGTCACGATCCTGGCGACCAACCCCTACCTGCCGGCCGCGACCCGCGCGCTGATGCAGGCCAACAACATCGCTTCGTTCGACATGGGGCGGGTCGACACCGAGTGGCTCGGCACCTCGGCCGACAACACCTACAAGACCTTCGAGGTTTCGACCGGCATCAAGGGCAAGGTCCTCGACCGGTTCTCGTGGGACCTTTCGTACAACTACGGCCGCTCGGTCATCGACTCGAAGGTCTATGGCACCCGCGAGGCCAACCTGGCGGCGGCCGAGTACGCGGTGCTCGACGCCAGCGGCAACATCGTGTGCGGGCCGGTCGCGACCAACCCGAACTTCGCGGCCGCGCGGCTGACGAACACGATCCAGCCCGGCCTGGTGCAGCCCGGCTGCGTGCCGCTGAACCCGTTCGGGATCGGCAATTCCTCGCAGGCGGCGCGCGACTATGTGGCGGGCCTCGAGTTCACCAGGGACGTGATGGTCCGTCACGACGTGGCGCTGAACGTCTCCGGCTCGCTGTTCGAACTGCCCGCGGGCCCGATCGCCTTCGCCACCGGCCTGGAGTACCGCCGCGACACCCTCGACCAGACCGCAGACCCGCTGCAGATCCTGGGCCTCTACTCGTCCGGCAACAACAAGTCGTACTCCGGCAAGGAGACCGTGCGCGAAGGCTACGCCGAGGTCGAGGTCCCGCTCCTGAAGGACGTGCCGTTCTTCAACGCGCTCGGCGTCAACGGCGCCGTGCGCCGGACCGACTACAAGATCAGCGGCGCGGTCACGACCTGGAAGGTCGGCGGGACCTGGGAGCCACTCGACGGCCTGCTGCTGCGGATGACCCGTTCGCGCGACATCCGTGCTCCGTCGCTGTCGGAGCTGTTCCTGGTGGGCGGCATCTCGGCGACGGGCTCGTTCGTCAATCCGTTCAACGGCCAGTCGGCCCGCCTGCCCGTGCAGACCCTGGGGAACTCCAACCTCGTGCCCGAGCGCGCCGACACCTTCTCGGTCGGGGGCACCTGGCGGGCGCCCGCCGGCCCGCTCTCGGGCCTTCGCGTCTCGGTCGACTACTTCCGCATCAAGGTGCGCGACGTGATCGCCTCGGTCGGCGCGACGGACATCCTCCAGCGCTGCTTCCAGAACGTCACGATCTACTGCTCGGCCATCACCTTCGACAACTCGGCTTTCGGCATCTCCAAGGTGCTGACCCAGCCCTTCAACCAGTCGGTGCTGCTGGCCGAGGGCCAGGACTTCGAGGTCGGCTACCGGACGGACCTGGACGGCGTCGGCCTGCCGGGCTCCATCGACATCAACGCCTTCGCGACCCACCTGTCGCACCTGAAGACCACCGACCGGACCGGTCCCCTGGGCATCACGGTCGACAACGCCGGCGTGCAGGCGGGCCAGTCGAAGTGGGTCGGCTCGGCCTTCATCAACTACCGGTTCGACCCGATCACCGTCGGGCTGCAGATGCGGGCCTTCTCCAAGATCCGCTACTCGGCCCTGTTCTTCGGGCCTGAGGAAGACGGCTACAACCCGACGCTCTCGACCAGCATCAACAAGAACGTCTTCCCGTCGCTGGTCTATTTCAACCTCAACGGCAGCTACGACTTCGAGCGCTTCGGGCGAAAGTTCCAGGCCTTCGCCAACGTCAACAACCTGTTCGACAAGGATCCGCCGGCGCTCGCGATCGCGGCGATCAACCTGGGCGGCAACCCGTACGACTACGTTGGCCGCACCTTCAAGGTCGGCCTGCGGTTCGGCTTCTGATGATGGCCCGCGCCGCCTTCCTCCCCGCGCGGGCCGCCATGGTCCTCGGCGCCGCGATCTCTTCGATCGCCGGCGCCGAGGCGAAGGCGCAGCTCGTCGATTACGAGCCGGCGGCGAAAGCGACGCCAGTGCAGCAGGATGCGGCCTGGCGCCTGGCGTTCCGGCCGGGGATGCAGGTGCTGACACAGACGGTCGGGCAACTGCGGACGGGTGCGCCTGCGCCCGTCCAGGCTCAGGTGGATGCGCTGGTCGCGGAAGCCGCCAGGCAGTCCGAGCCCGAGGCCCGCCGCACGCTCTGGCGCGCGGTCAGCCTGATGGGCGGGCTGGCCTGGACGCCGGAACAGGAGCGGGTGGGCGCCCTGGCGCTGCGCACGCCCAGCCAGATCTGGACCGGAGTCGGCGACGTCCTCACCGCCGAGATGCTCTACCCGGCGAGCGGTCGGGTGACCTATGCGCTCGACCTCTACGCCAGCCAGCCCACGACGTCGGCGACTCCGAAGAAGGGCGCCCTGATCCGCCCGGTGGTCCGCGGCCGGCTCGACGCCTATCCGGCGCCGATCGGGGTTGAACTCTCCGGCCTTCCGGACGGCGCCTACCTGCTGCTGGCCAAGGTCACCGCCGGCGCGGCGACGACCGAGATCGTCCAGCCGGTCTACCTCGTGCGGGACCTGGATGCGCGCTATGCGGCCCTGAAGCGTGAGCTGGCGGGCGTGCCGAGCCATGAGGAGGCCAAGGCGCTGGCCGAGTATCCCTTCGCTCTGGCCCAGGCGATGAAGGCCGGACGCCGCGAGGTGGTCTCCTACGACTTCCCCTCGGCGATGAAGCGATCGGCCGACATCGTGGCGGCGCTGAAGGCGGGCCGCGATCCCGTGCGCCAGGCCACTGGCCTGCAGAACCGCGCCTACCGCTTCTCCGAAACGGGTGAGCTGATCCCCTATCAGGTCTACGTGCCCACGGGCTGGACACCGGCGAAGCGCTGGCCGCTGGTCGTCGCCCTGCACGGCGCGAACCTCGACGAGACCAACATGCTGGGCCGCGACGGCGGCCGGATGCAGAAGCTGGCCGAAGAGCACGGCTTCGTCGTGGTGACCCCGCTGGGCTACCGCCTGAACAGCGCCTACGGCTCCGAGCGGGGGCTGGCCGGCCTGGCGGGACGCGACATGACCCGCGTGAAGCGCAGCGAGCAGGACGTGCTGCAGGTCGCGGCTCTCGTGGAGAAGGAATACGGCGTCGACCCCGCCCGCCGGTTCCTGACCGGCAACTCGATGGGCGGCGGCGGGACGTGGTGGATCGGCGGCCGTCATCCGCAGATGTGGGCCGCGATCGCCCCCGGCGCCTACGGCGGCGTCATTCCCGAGGACGTCCCGGCGCTGTCGAACCTGCCGATCCGCGTGGTCGTGGGCGAGCGTGACGACCTCATGCTGGACCGCGTCCGAGAGACGATCGCCACCCTGAAGGCCGGGGGCGTCACGCCGGAATATGTGGAGGTTCCCGGCGGCACGCACGCCAGCGCGTTCGAGATCGAGTTGCCGGCGATTTTCACGTTCTTCGAAAAGCACGCCAAATAGCCCCAGCGAGATGACCATGCAGGGGCGCGAGATGAGCGACGACAAGAACATCGTGAAGTCGGTGGCGAAGGCCTTCGCCGTGCTTCAGGCGTTCGGGCCGGATGCGACCGAGATGGTGCTGGCGGACGTGGCGCGCGCGGCGGGCCTCGACAACGCCGGCGCCTTCCGGCTGCTCAACACCCTCGTGATGCTGGGCTACGTGGAGCGCGTCCCGGACACGCGGCGCTTCCGGCTGACGTTCAAGTGCCTGGAGCTGGGCTTCAACGCCATCGCCCGGTCGGACATCCGCAGCCTGGCCCGACCGCTGCTTCGCGCCATCGTGGGCGAGCGGATCGAGGCGGCCTCGATCGGCGTGCTCGACGGCCACGAGGTGGTCTACATCGAACGCATCCAGGCGGGGCTCGAGCGGCTGGCGGTCGACATCCGCGTCGGCAACCGCGTCCCGGCGTATTCGTCGGCCATCGGCCGCGCGATCCTCTCGCGCATGCCCGTCGAGGCGCAACGCACGATCCTCGAAGCCGCCCCGCCGCGGCGGCTGACCGATCGCACCATCATCGACGTCGACACGATCCTCGCCCAGATCGCCGAGACGAGCCGCCTCGGCTACGCCTTCTCCGATCAGGAGACCGTCACCGGCCTGCGCGTCCTCGCCGCGCCCATCACCGACGTGGACGGCGTGCCCGTCGCGGCGGTCAGCGCCGCGGCGCCGGCCTTCGGCCGGACCGAGCTGGAGTTCCTGGCCGATGCGCGTGACCTGACGGTCGACGCGGCGACCCGCCTTTCCGAAGCCGTGCGCGCCGCTGGCGGCATGGCGGCTCACCGACACTCACCCTGAATCTGGAGTTCCGATCCCGTGCCGCATTCGCTCGACCTCAAGGGACTGATCCCCGCGATCGCCGTCCCGTTCCATGAAGACTTCAGTATCGATGCGGCCGGGCTCACCCGTTTTGCGCGCTGGCTCAGCGGCCAGCGCGGGATCAAGGCGCTGATGACCAACGGCCACACGGGCGAGGTGTTCTCGCTGACGCCGGCCGAGCGCACCGAAGTCACCCGGATCACCGTGCAGGCCGTCGACGGCCGCGTGCCGGTCATCTCCTCGATCGTCTGCGAGGGCACGCTGGACGCCGCCGAGCAGGCGAAGGCCGCCAAGGCCGCGGGCGCCTCGGCGCTGGACATCATGCCGCCGCACCACTGGCTGCGGTTCGGCTTCCGGCCGTCGCACGTCCTCGACTACTTCAATGCCATCGGCGACGCCTGCGGCCTGCCGCTGGTGGTGCATGTCTATCCCGCCTGGACCAAGGCCTCCTTCTCGTCGGAGCTGCTGGCCGAGCTGGCCCGCCTCGACCACGTGCATGCCTTCAAGATCGGCACGCGGGAGATGAACAAGTACGCGCGCGACCTGAAGGCGATCCGCGCCGCCGCGCCCGACAAGGCGCTGCTGACCTGCCACGACGAGTACCTGCTGGCCTCCATGGTCCAGGGTGTCGACGGCGCCCTGGTCGGCTTCGCCTCGCTGATCCCGGGCCTCATCCAGGACCTGCTGGACGCCGTTGCGGCCGGCGACCTCAAGCGCGCGATGCAGATCCAGGGCGTGATCGATCCGCTGAAGCAGTCTGTCTACGGCGACGGCGAGCCCACGGGGGAGGCGCACGCCTGCATGAAGGCCGCCATGGCCGCCGCCGGCATCTTCGACCGCGGGACGGTGCGCCCGCCGACGGTCGCGCCGTCGCCTGAGGAACTGGCCCGCATCAAGGCCGCCGTCGAAGGCGCCGGCCTCTCGCAGCGGCCCGCCGCCTGACATGCCGTCCGCCTCGCCCCCGACCGTCCTGGTGACGGGCAGCCGCTCCGGGATCGGAGCGGCCGTCGCCCGGCGGCTGGCCGCCGGCGGCTGGTCGGTGATCGGCGTGGACCTGGGCGTCGACCACGGCGCGGCGCACTTCGCGGCGCAGCGGACGGCCGACCTCACCGACGCTGCCCAGGTCGAGCGGCTGGTGGCGGACCTCCCGCCGGTCCAGGCGCTGGTCCACGCCGCCGGCTTCATGCGGACCGGCGCCCTGGCCGATCTCGATCCCGCCGATGGCGCGGCGATGTGGGCGATCCATGTCCAGGCCCTGACCCGTCTGGGCCAGGCGCTTCTCCCGGGCATGGCCGCGGGCGGGCGGCTGGTGGCCATCGGCAGCCGGACCAGCGCCGGCGCCGCCGGCAAGAGCCAGTACGCCGCCTGCAAGGCCGCCGTGGTCGCGCTCGTCCGCTCGTGGGCCATCGAGCTCGCGCCGCGTGGGATCACCTGCAACGTGGTGGCGCCGGCCGCCACCGCGACGCCCATGCTCACCCAGGGCGACCGCACCGTCGCCCCCGTCACCCCGCCCATCGGGCGGTTCATCGAACCCGACGAGATCGCGGCCTACGTCGCCTTCCTGCTCTCGCCCGACGCCGCGGCGATCACCGGCCAGGAGCTTCTCGTCTGTGGAGGAGCTTCCCTGTGACCCTGATCCTGCAACGCGGCGTCTCCACGGATGCGCCGCGCATCGTCGACATCGTCGAGGTGACCAAGCCGATCGCCTCGCCGATCCGCAACGCCTACATCGACTTCTCGAAGATGACCGCCAGCCTGGTGGCGGTGGTGACGAATGTGGTCCGCGACGGCCGCCGCGTCGTCGGCTACGGCTTCAACTCGAACGGCCGCTACGGGCAGGGCGGGCTGATCCGCGAGCGCTTCGCCGATCGCCTGCGCGACGCGGAGCCGGGCAGCCTGCTGGACGACACGGGCGAGAACCTGGACCCGCACCGCATCTGGCGGACGCTGATGACCAACGAGAAGCCGGGCGGCCACGGCGAGCGCTCGGTGGCGGTCGGCACCATCGACATGGCGGTCTGGGACGCGGTGGCCAAGATCGCAGGCAAGCCGCTGTTCCGGCTGCTGGCCGAGCGCAGCGGCCGTGAGGCCGACCCGCGGGTCTTCGTCTACGCCGCGGGCGGCTACTACTATCCCGGCAAGGACGACGCGGCCCTGCGCGCCGAGATGCGCAGCTACATCGACCGCGGCTACGACGTCGTGAAGATGAAGATCGGCGGCGAGAGCCTGGCCGCAGACCGTCGCCGCATCGAGTCGGCGCTGGCCGAGATCGGCTCCGACGCCCAGCTCGCCGTCGACGCCAACGGCCGCTTCGACACCCTCACCGCCATCGAGTACGCCAAGGCGCTCCGGGACTATCCGCTGTTCTGGTACGAGGAGGCGGGCGACCCGCTCGACTACCAGCTCCAGGCGGCGCTGGCCGAGTTCTACCCGGGCCCGATGGCGACCGGCGAGAACCTGTTCAGCCACCAGGACGCCCGCAACCTGATCCGCTACGGCGGCATGCGGCCCGACCGCGACTGGCTGCAGTTCGACTGCGCGCTGTCGTACGGCCTGGTCGAGTACATGCGCACGCTGGAGGTGCTGGATACCGCCGGCTGGTCGCCCTCGCGCTGCATCCCGCACGGCGGCCACCAGATGTCGCTGAACATCGCTGCCGGCCTGGGCCTGGGCGGCAACGAAAGCTACCCGGACCTCTTCCAGCCCTACGGCGGCTTCCCCGACGGCGTGAAGGTCGAGGCCGGGCACATCGTCATGCCCGACCTTCCCGGCATCGGGTTCGAGGGCAAGTCCGACCTGATCGAGGTCATGCGCGAGCTGGCCGAGTAACGAGAACAAGACCCCCTCGGCGCTTGCCGGAGGGAGGGGAGGTGACATGGACCTGTTCCACTCGCGCGAGGCGCTGATCGCCGGCTCGGTGATCGTCTACATCGTGTTGACCAGCATCCTGGCCTACGCGCTGCGCAGCCGGACCAGCGCCCAGTTCATGGTGGGCTCGAAGGCGCTGCCGGCGGTCGTCATCGGCATCCTGCTGATGAGCGAGTTCATCGGCGCCAAGTCGACGGTCGGCACCGCCCAGGAGGCCTTCGAGAAGGGGATGGCGGCCGGGTGGTCGGTCCATGCCGCCGCCATCGGCTTCCTGCTCCTGGGGCTGATCTTCGCGCGGAAGGTCTACACCTCCCAGCAGCACACGATCTCCGGCCTGGTGGAGCAGCGCTACGGCAACGGCGCACGCATCGTGGTGTCGATCATCATGATCTACGCGCTGCTGCTGGTGAACGTGGGCAACTACGTCAGCGGGGCCGCCGCGCTCAGTTCGGCGATCCACACCAACCTCACGGTCTCCACGTTCATCATCGCCGCGTTCAGCGCCGTCTACTACGTGTTCGGCGGGCTCAAGAGCATCGCCTACGTCACCGTGCTCCACAGCATCGTGAAGCTGACGGGGATCGCCATCCTGGTCGGCGTCGCGGCGATGCTGAGCGGCGGGCTGGAGCCGATCCGCCAGGGCCTGCCCGCCGACTACTTCAGTTGGGACGGCCTGGTCGGCCCGAACAAGATCTTCGCCTGGATCGTCGGCACCGTGGGCGCGATCTTCTCGACCCAGTACATCGTCCAGGCCATCGCCTCGAACCGCAACGAGGGCGCGGCCCGCACCTCGGTGCTGATCGCCGCGGCGCTGTGCCTCCCGCTGGGCTTCGCGCTCGGCTTCATCGGCGTCGCGGCTCGCTACCTCTATCCGACGCAGGACAGCCTCTACGCGCTGCCGGTCTTCATCGAGCAGATGTCGCCGGCCCTGGCCTCGGTGGTCACCGTCTCGCTGGTGGCCTCGGTGCTGGTGAGCGTCAGCACGGTGGCGCTGGCCACCACGGCGCTGGTGATGCGCGATTTCTACGTGCCCTGGCGCAAGCCCGATGCGGACGGCGAGCTGAGGGCGACCCGCTACGTCGCCCTGGCCGTGGGCATGCTGCCGCTGCTGTGCGTGTTCTTCACGCCGCATATTCTGGAGCTCTCGTTCTTCACCCGCGCGCTCAGGCTCTCGATCGCGATCGTCGCCTGCCTGGGCGTCTACCTGCCGTGGCTCGGCTCGCCGCGGACCGCCGTCGCGTCGCTGATCGCCAGCGGCGTCGCCACCACCGCCTGGTATCTGCTGGGCAATCCCTACGGCATCGACAACATGTACGTGGCCGCCGTCGTCCCGGCCCTGGTCCTGGCGGCGGATCGCTTCATCCCCGGCGCGCGCAGCAGCGCCGCCAGGCCCACGGAGGCCGCCCGATGAGGTGCGCACTGTCGATCGCAGCGTGGGCGTGGGCCGCGGGGGCGGTCGCCACCGCGGCGCCCGTGCCGGTGACCCCGTCCGGAATCACCAGCATCCCGGCGATGGACGTTCCCGGGTCCTCGCTGATGAGCCGCGAGGGCAACGACTCCCGCGTCGAGCACATCCTGACCGAGCGCAGCCTGTCCGGGCGCCCGACCGCCGAGTTCAACGCCGCGCTGTTCGGGCCGCGCCTGGAGCGGATGAAGGCGGCCTACCCCGTGACGATCCGCGACGCGACCATCGGCGGCGTCCCGGTGCGCATCTATGAGCCGCCCAAGGGAGCCCCCGACGCGCCGGTGCTGCTGAACGTCCACGGCGGCGGGTTCGTCGGCTGCTTCGTGGAGTGCGGGGGCCTGGAGTCGATCCCGATCGCGGCGCTCGCCGGCCTGCGGGTGATCAGCATCGACTACCGCCTCGCGCCCAAGGCGCAGTTCCCGGAGGCGAGCCAAGATGTGGCCGCCGTCTACCGCGAGGTGCTCAAGACCACCCCGGCGACCCGGATCGGCCTCTACGGCTGCTCCGCCGGAGGGCTGCTGACGGCTCAGTCGCTGGCCTGGTTCCAGGCTGAGGGCCTGCCGGCTCCAGCGGCGGCGGGCGTGTTCTGCGCGGGCGGCGATCCCGGCATGGGCGGCGACTCGCGCATCGTGGGCATGCTGCTGGGCGACGGCGAGGCGCCGGCGTCCGGCGGGACCGGCGGTCCGCGCCTCGGCTACATGCGCTCGGCCGCCGCCGGCGATCCGCGCGCCTTCCCGGCGGCCGACGCAGCCACTCTACGCAGGTTCCCGCCCACGCTCGTCATCGTCGGGACCCGCGACTTCGCGCTGAGCAGCGCCGTCAACCTCCACAGCCGCCTGGTAGCCTCCGGCGTCGACGCTCGCCTGCATGTCTGGGAGGGCGGACGCCACGCCTTCTTCTATGACTCGCGCGTCCCCGAAGCGCGGGAGGCCTACGCGGTGATCGCGAAGTTCTTCACGGACCGGCTTCGCTGAACGAGGCGTCCGCTCGGGCCGTCAGGCCGCGAGATACGACTATCCTCCAGCTCGACCGTCGGTCGGGGCTCCCAACGAGGTCAGGCGTCGCGTGCGCCCTAGGTCGTCTCCCGTCCGACAGCGGGCCGCCCGAGCCGCTCACGCAGCATTCCGACAAGGGTGCGTTTCGCCTTGTGTTCGGCGGCCAGCGCCTTGAGCAACGCTGCGTGCTGGTCAGCCTGTCCGAGGCGGAGGCGAATCTGCCCCATGCGGTCGAGCAGCGCGCAGGCGGCCTCGTAGCCATGGCGGCTGGTGCGCGCGACATCGCTCCGTGCGAGCGCTTCGTAGGCGCGGAGGGCGTTGTCGGGCAGGTCCTCTTCGCTCCGCCGCGCGAGGTCGCGTAGCGCCTGTTCCCCCGCGCCGTGCCCCTCGACGGCCGCCCACGCTTCCAGGAATCTGCGTTCCCCGGTGAGGATGCGGACCCTCAGGTCCGCGGCCGTCGCCCGCGCGTAGGGGGCCTCAGCGGCGGCGCTCTCCACCCGGGTCTCCAGGATCTCGACGGCGCGGTCGGTGGCGGAGAGGTCCCCAGTGTTGCGGATGTGCCGGAAGAGCTCGAGCGTCGGAGCGCGCCGGAACTCCGCCCAGAGCATTTCGTCCGCCTGCGCCGCCTCCCCGGCTTCGCGCAGCAGTCGGGCGGCCAGGGTCGTGAGCCGGGCGTCGGGCCGGCCTTCGCACACCCAAAGGCCCTCCTTGGCCCACGACAGCGCGAGATCGGCGCGGCCATGCGCGAGGCAGACCTGCGCCATGTCGACATAATCGAAGGCCGAATCCAGGGTGTTGCGGCGCAGGGCGATGCGCTTCTCCAGGTCGTCGTCACGCGCGGCGAAACCATCCAGCATGGCCTTCAGCCGGTAGCGCGCCGAGGAGGCGGGGTCGGGACCGCCTCCGTGCCGCCTGAGAGGCGGGAGCTTCGCCCAGGCGTCTTCCGCCAGCCGCCGGAACTCGGCGACGCCGACCTCGCCCAGCACGTCGGCGTAGCTCTGGGCCGCATCGTCGAACGCGTCCCATTGTGACTCCATCTCCTTGTCGAACAGGTCGCCGGCGAGGGCGAGGGGGTCCGCCCGTCCGGCGCGGCAGGCGGCCAGGTGGATCTCCCGGATCCGGGCGAGCAACTCGCCGCCTTCGCCGTTCGAGTCGTCGATGCTCGCCAGGGCGTCCTCGACGCGCTCCCAGGCGAAGTCCGCCAGCCGGCGAGCGATCTCAGGTTGCGCACCCGTGAGCCGGTCGATCCGCGAGAGGGCTTCGCCGACGCCCGTAGCCCAGCCGCCGGCCTCGCCGTACTGGACGTATCCGCCGGTCCGGGTGGCCGCCATCAAGCGCTTCCGGTGCAGCGCATAGAGCGCCTCGCCGTCGGTGCTCGACGCGCCGGCCTCGACGTCGAGGTCCTCCAGCAGGTCGAGATCGCGCTCCGCCCAGGCCAGGATCCGTCCGGCCAGGGCCTCGGCGCCCTGCGCGATCAGGTGCGCCCGTATGCGGGACATTCGGTCCGGGCCGTCCGCGGAGCCCTGTGCGTCGGCGGCGTTCACGCACAGCGCCGTCGCGACCATATGCTTGCAGACACCCCAGTCGTCGAACGCCGGACATTCGCAGTGGCCTGCGAGCCGGCCGCGGCCCACGAGTTCGACGCGGTACGCCTCGGTTCCCTCGACCTTCGCCAGAACACGCTGTGGTTCGAGGACGATGATCTCGACCCGCCCTTCACGGTGGTAGGCCGAGCCGCGATCGAAGACCTTCGGGCCCGCCTGGTCCTTCACGGCGGTGAGATCATACCGGCCGAGCCGGGCGCTCTGGCGACTCATCCTGGAAGCGTTCCACAGGCTGGTCTGAGAGGCCAGCAGAGCCGTCCACGACGTCGTGGGGGTGGCTCCCGCGCAGGCTCTTCTCCGCCGTGGCGCGAACATTTCTTGGGTATTGGCGGGAAGGGGATTCCGCTGGGTCAGCGTGGGCGCAGCGACGAGGCCATCGGTCTCGGCAAACAATGAAAAGTGTTCTCTGTTTGTTCTTTACAACTCGCGTGTGAGCTGGCAATATCGCACTTCGCTGGGCGCGATGTCGGCCGCGTTCCAGCATTCCGTCAAAAGTCAGGAAAGGCGGCCTCTCGGCCGGCGATGAGGCATGCGCGAAAGCATCTCGGAATTCATGGATCGTCAGAACCGCAAGGTCGCTCGCTTCGGCCGAGAGGCTGAAGCCGCCGCACACGAGGCCTACAGAAAATCGATCAGGCTTGGGGAGGATCTGAAGCTGGGTTCGCCGGGCGATGTCATGCGCCACGGGGCCCAGCTTCTGCAGGATGCCGAAGACCGCGCTGTCAGGGCGGTTTCCCGCAAGGCGGAGGGGGCCAAAGCGCGGGCGCGCGCGGCGCTGCGTGGAGTGGCTCAGAATCCGGTCGCACGGTCGGTGGCTATCGACACCGCCCGAACCGCGGGGAATGTCGCTGGCGTTGTCAGGGGTGGAGTTCACGCCGTCGAAGGGCTGGTCGACGGCGCCACATTTCTGGGTCGGCTCGTCGATCCCCTCGACCGTCTGAAGAGCGCTCCAGGCCAGTCGGCTGTAGAGCAGCTCGGCAGAGGTGTGGTGAATACGGGCCGCATGGGCGTTGACTATGTGCGAAAGGGCGTTGCCGATCCGCAAGGCGTTGTGACGGATGTGACCAATGCTGCAGGGCAATGGCGTCGTGAACTGGATCCATCTGCAACCCCGGTCGCGCCCACCTTGGAAGGCGAGCTTCGTCGCAACTTCGACATCGGCCAGAACCAGGGCGAACTCGCCTTCGACGTCGGCTCGCTGGTCATGGGCGGACCCGCCGCAAAGGCTGTGAAGGGTCTGTCGCGCGTCGCAAGTATCGGCAACGACGCCAAATATCTGGCGCAGGGCTTCGGGCCGAAGGCAGCCGCCTACCTCGCCGAACCCTATCCGGCATCCGGTATGGGCAGTCACTATGTCCCGAGGCGCGCCAGGTTGCCGGAGATACTTGGCGGAGGTCCGTTGCCGAAGAGCTATATGGACGGCCCCTTCAACCGGCTGGCTCCCCCCGGCATCAGCCGTGGGGATATGTACGAGCTGCATTATCAGGTCGACCCCAGGTTCAACGTGGCGAGGCTGCCCCGGGAGGTCGGTGGCGGAGTCTGGCAGGGCGGAAAAATTGACCTTGAGAGATACGATCAGCTAGGCCGTCTCTGGCACGGTGCTCCGCCGCCCCTGAAGGCGCGCGTCGGCGGCCTGGGTGCAGGCGCCGGCGGCGCCCTTTACTCGCCGGAAGAGGAGAGTGACTGGTGACGATGCGGCCGGAAATCAGGTTCAGCTCCGCCTTTCCCGACGACTCCGTCGAGGACGAGGGTGACTTCGTGCAGTGGCCGGGCCGCAATGTGGCTGACGCGCTGAAGCATGCGCTGGAGGAGAAGGGATACCGTGTCTCCGACCCTGTAGACGCACAACATGTGGGCTGGGAGCTCGATATCTGGCGCGGCCGCAAACGCCTGTGGCTGCAGATCAGTCTGGGCGACACTGACGAGAACTACCTGATCGCCCAGAACATGACCTTCTTCCTCTGGCCGGACGCGGAGCTGTTCCGGTCCTTCCTGTCGGACCTTCAGGGCATCCTGGAAGCGGACGACCGCTTCAGCCGTATTCGCTGGTTTCCCAAGGGCGGGCGGGATCGCGATGTGGCGGGCGCTTCAGGGCCTTTCGATCCCTGAGACTTGCTCTGATCGGGTCGCCGCCAAGGCTGCTCCAGGTTCTTCCACTATGTAGCGTTATGCGAAATCGGGTGACAGCGGGGTCGCGCGCGTGAGGGCATTGACCGGCCCGCCGGCTAAAGCTCCACTGCACCCGTGAAGGCGGTCTTCGACACCAAGCCCAACTCCGGCTACGACGACGAGATCGTCCAGCGCTACCACTTCCCGACCCAGAGCAATTACCTGGCGGCGGCGGAAGGCGCGGTGGGCGACTGGATCGTCTATCGCGAACCGCAGCGCAACGGCGGCCGGCGCGCCTACATCGCCGTGGCCAGGGTGCTGCGGGTCGAGGCCGATCCGCTCCGCGCCAACCACGCCTACGCCGTCGTGGGCGAATATCTGCCGTTCGATCGCCCGGTGCCGTTTGCGGGCCTTGGGCAGGGTTATTGGGAGACGCCGCTGCGCGCCGTCGCCGATCCGAGCCGGGTGGGCGCCTCGCTGCAGAACAAGTCCATGCGACCAATCTCGGATGCGGATTTCGCGGCCATCGTCTCAGCGGGGCTGCAGGAGACGCTGGCCCCGCAGAACGCTCGGCGGCTGGATCTGGTGGGCGTCGAAGAGGCGGCCGCGCCCTTTGATTATGCCTCGGCGCCAGGCCTGGATCAGGTCCGGCGCGTCGAGCAGATGCTGGTCAATCGCAAGATCCGCGACGCGAACTTCCGCCGCCAGGTCTGTGAAGCCTATGAGGACCGCTGCGCCGTCACCGGTCTGCGGATCATCAATGGCGGCGGGCGCTCAGAGGTACAGGCGGCGCACATCTGGGGCGTTGGCGAGGGCGGTCCGGATGTGGTCCAAAACGGTATCGCGCTCTCGGGCACGATCCACTGGCTGTTCGATCGTCACCTGATCTCACTGACCGACGACTACCGGCTGCTCGTCTCGCACAACAAGGTGCCGGCGGAGCTGCGGGTGTTGTTTGAGAAGCAGTTGGATCGAATCCAGCTGCCCGCGAACTCGGCCTTGTGGCCCCATCCGGCTTATGTGGAGCGGCATCGCGAGCGGTTCTTGGCGGCTTAGGAGGCAGGCGGTGTGCTGCTCAATTTCCACCGGTGACTCAAGCGGTGACTCGAGGTGACTTTAGCAACATCCGCTTCGAGGCTATCCGCAACCTTGCTTGGGGTGCTCGCTGCAGAAAGGACGTCAACTTCCGCCTGTAGCGCGGGAGGTCGAGGACAAGGGGTGGCAGGGGGGAGCCTAGTAGGCGCACTCCGGGCCGGGCTTTGGTACGCCGTCCAGTTCGACGTGGCCCTCAGCGGCGTCTGCGCCACGCCGCGTTAGTTCGGCGATCATCAGGGTTTGGTGCATCGTGATCGTCAGAGCATGTAGACGCTCCAGATGGTCCAGGGCCGTGCGCGTCGTACTCCACCACCCATAGAGGGCAAGGCGGCGAAGGTAGGCGGATATCACCTCCTCGTTGGCGCAATGATCGGGCGCCTTCCAGAGGCATCGCACGATCGCTAACAGGCGTTCGCCCGTGATAATCCGCTGCAGAGACGACTGTTCGTTGTCCACTCGGCTTCTCTCGAGTCGCGCCCTTATCAGACGGTAGCGCGAGTCCCAAGTTAGGGCCTTAGTACGCTGTTCCGACGGGGTGTGCCGGCACACGGTGGAGAGCCGACGTTTTGCCGACTACCTTCGCCTCATAATGACTCGCAGCGTCCCCATAGAAGAGGCAATCAGCCGGCCGCTATTCGAGCCATTGGGCCCGGAGCACGAGAGGCCGAATCCGTGGAGCGGGCCGCTGGGGTTTGTGATCGGAGGCTTCGCGACGCCGGTCTCGCGGACCGAGCGAGATGGCGCGCTTGCGGAGCAGTACTTCGCAGCGGCCAACGCCTTGGTGGACGCGATTATCGATGGCCGCGTGGGCGACTACGAAGTCGCGAACGCAGCCCTGTTCCTCTACCGGCATTCCTTCGAGCTTCTGCTGAAGGCGGGATTGCCGGTGAAGGTTCGCGCTCGAAAGGCGATCCATCACCTCGGGGATCTGGCCAAGAGCTATGCTCACCACAAGCGGGTGGCCGGCACTATCGTCCCGCCTTGGGTTGTGAAGCGTTGCGAAGAGCTTGCCACCGTTGATCCTAGATCGGAGGCTTTCCGCTACGGCGACTATCGAACGCCACGAACGCGAGACGGCTCGCCGATCGAGGACGAAATCCACATCGACCTTTTCCATCTCAAGGCCGCGATGCAGGCTCTCAGCACCGCTTTGGTGTCGCAGAACTGGATGATCCGCATGGCTCGCGGCGATCGGCCGTAGGGTTGACGAAGCCGTCCGAGTGGGCGGCGCAGCGGGCTCTCTTCACGACCTTAGAGATCGAGCGCGAAAGCGCGGCTTCGGGCGGCTCAGAGAGCCACACGCGCGCAGCCGTATCCGCCTAAGGGGCGGACTTCTCGCGGGTATTAGCGGGAAGGGTATCTCCCCCAGTTAGCGGGGGGAGTAGATGGTCGGAGTGGCAGGATTTGAACCTGCGACCCCTGCGTCCCGAACGCAGTGCTCTACCAGACTGAGCCACACTCCGACTTGGAGGCGCGCTTATAGAGGAGGGTTCGCAGGCTCGCAAGCGGGCGAAAAGGTCGCTTGTTCAGGGGCGTTGCATCGTCGGGTCCGGTACGCTATTTCCCCCGCTCCCGCGGGCTCCGGCCCTGCGGCGGCCGTTCCTGCTGGGGAATGGTGTAATGGTAACACTGCGGTTTTTGGTACCGTCATTCTAGGTTCGAGTCCTAGTTCCCCAGCCACGCCGCGCCGGCCTTCCAGACACCGTTCGCCGGCTTCGCCGCGGGGCGCTCGCGCGG